>NZ_VPAU01000007.1:0-128908 GCF_013419095.1 Acinetobacter sp. YH12105 | reverse complement strand
TAAAACCATAAAACCATAAAACCATAAAACCATAAAACCATAAAACCATAAAACCATAAAACCATAAAACCATAAAACCATAAAACCATAAAACCATAAAACCATAAAACCATAAAACCATAAAACCATAAAACCACCCGGTACTACTTTTCCCACGACCCGCTAAGCCTTTAAATACACGATGTCTTTGAATTCGAAGATTATGGCAAACAACCAATTTAGTGGAATCAATAATGCTGATCCTTGTATCTTTTCTTTTAACTTGATGGAAGAAACTATTCAAAGCTTGTAAACAACGAGGCATGCTTTCAATAAAGCGGTTGTAGCTAAGAAGTTGAGAAAAAGCGGATTTCCAGAATGGAACGATCATTTGGCAATAAAAATATTTGAAGAATCTAAACCCGGATTGATGAAATAAAATGACAATCGTCATTGCTTCAGACAAGCTTAAGGCTGACTTTTTCAACCTAGATTTTTGATCAGAAATTAAAAATTTCTCTAAAGACTCATTAAATTTTTTGCAAAAATCGTCCAATATACAAAATAATTCGGTAATATGGGCCATTGAAAAGCTTTTTTTTACAATTTTTTCTTTAAAACCAACATGTTATAAATTTAGGGCTTTTTTTCTACTCTTTTTTTATATCAAAATCAGGTTAGATAAACTTTTTACAGACAGGTTTGGGTAACCTAGCAGTATGAGAATAAAAATAACAAATAGAACACACTTTTCAAGAATTATAATAAAAAATACTAATTAATTAACTTTTATTGTATTATTTATGTGATTTTAACGTAATTCATTCTCTTCTAATTTGATTTATGAGTTTGTAGCTACTTAATAAGCGGCTTTGAATTTATCTATTTGAGACTTTTATATGCTTTTAAATTTCTATCGCTTTTTAATCTGTTTATTTGCACTTATAAGTGCGGGACTTATAGGTCTGGGGATTAATTTTAATGATAAATTTTTTTTCGGAGTATCTTGTTTATTTTTTATTGCTGGAGGTCTTACTTTCCTTGAATACAGGAATAGGAATGTTGACCCATTTAGAAAGCTTTGAAATAGCCGAATTGATCAATTTTATTTAAGTCGATGTTGTGAATTAGACACATCGACTTAAACCGAAACTTAGCTTTTAACTCTTATTTTACTTGTAATTCCCCGAAACCTTCACATAATTCTGCGCTGAATAAGGCAAAAATGCTTTTTCTTTATCTGTCAGCGGACGCACTTTTTTCACAGGGCTGCCCACATACAAATAACCACTTTCCAAAACCTTATTCGGTGGAACAAGCGAACCTGCACCAATCATTACATCATCTTCAACAATCACATCATCCAGAATAATCGTACCAATACCGACCAAAACACGATTGCCAATGGTACAACCATGTAGTTTGACATGATGGCCAATGGTGACATCTTCACCAATAATTAAAGGCGAACCTTCAGGCTTATCGGCTTTCTTATGGCTGACATGCAACATCGAGTGATCTTGTACATTTGAGTTTTTACCAATCCGAATATGATTCACATCACCCCGAATTACGGCAAAAGGCCATACCGAAACATTTTCAGCCAAAACCACATCGCCGACCACAATTCCCATCGGATCGACATAACAGGAAGCATCAATCTGTGGGGTCATATCTAAATAAGAACGAATATTTTGGCTCATAACGATCTGTCCGATAAATGATGAAGGATCATGTGCATAGTATAAAATAAAAAGCACCCATCTGAATGAGTGCTTTGGTCTTAGTCCAAGACTGAAATGGTCTATTTAGACTTAGAACAAGTTGCTAAAGAACTGTTTGATATGGTCGAGCATACGCGCGAAGAAACCCGCTTCTTCCACTGCATTCAAAGCCACAAGAGGTTTTTCTGAAATGACTTTACCATCCAGAGTCGCAACATATTTACCGACAACTTGCCCCGGTTGTAATGGTGCAGTCAGTTTCGGTTGAACCACCAGCTGGGTTTTAATCGCATTGGCCTGACCTTTAGGCATGGTCACATTAAAGTTTTCAGCAAGTCCGATTTGAACTTCATCTTCCTTACCAAACCAGACTTTGGCTTTAGCAAGTACCTGTTTAGCTGGTTGAACATTTTTGGTTTCGAAGTTCGCATAACCCCAAGCCAGCAATTCACGTGTCTGCGTTGCACGTTCCTGCATGGTCGGTGCACCAAAAATAACTGAAATCAAGCGAGTAGGGCCACGTTTAGACGACGTGGTCAAGCAATACCCTGCTTCATTGGTATGACCTGTTTTTAAGCCATCTACACTTGGGTCGGTATACAGCAGGGCATTACGGTTACCTTGCTTGATGCCATTAAAGGTAAATTCTTTTTCAGCATAAATCGGATAATACTTGGAACTGTCTTTAATGATGTGCTGTGCCAGCGTTGCCATATCTTTGGCAGTCGAATAATGACCTTCAGCAGGCATACCGGTTGAATTGATAAAGCTGGTATTGGTCATGCCAATACGTTTGGCTTCCTGATTCATCATATGTGCAAAGGTACCCTCGTTCCCTGCAATATGTTCAGCCATGGCCTTAGATGCATCATTACCCGATTGAATAATAATTCCGCGCAGCATTTCAAGTGCAGTGGCCGTACCGTTTAAAGGCACATACATACATGATTCCGCGCTACTACCGCGACACCATGCTGACTCATTCATGCGAACCTGTTCATCTTCAGTGAGTTCACCGCTCAATAGTTTTTGTTCGATGATGTAGCTGGTCATCATCTTGGTCATTGAAGCAGGGGCTAATTTTTCATTTTCATTTTTTGAAGCGAGGAGTTGCCCTGTCTCATAGTCCATTAGCACGTAGGATTTATTATTCAATTCTGGTGGTGCAGATAGGACAGTTGCTGCAAAGCTAAAACTAGGAACTAATAATAATGCAGCAAGGGCAGTTTTTTGGGTCATTTCTAGTGGGTTCCTATATCTTGATGTAAGCACGAAGAGCCTAGCATTTTAGGATAAAGCTAGGCGGACTTCTATGGGAAACCCGGTCTTATTTCAAAAGTATTGTAAGTAATCGGCAGAAAAGCAGGTTAATTGTTATAGGTGGTTAATTCATTACAAATCACCTGATTTTTTTTCTTGCCAGCTTTCTTGGCATCAGATTGTGCTTCAGCCAGAATACTGCGGAAATCGTTCTGTTGAACCATCTGGTTTAAGCTTGCAACCGGATTGCGCTGACCTGGCATATATTCAGTCACCAGCTTGGTATAGCCCTGATTGAACTGTGACTTGTCTTTAACCATGCTCGGGCAGATTTCTGAAAGAACATAAATCGCAGCCAGTTCCTGCTTGGTCACTTGCTGGGTTGGTGTGACATTGATATTTTCATTGGCTGCAAATGCAGAGGTGCCTAAAAGAGTCGCGGCAGAAGCTGCACAAAGTGTCATGGCTTGAAGTAATGGATATTTCATTAAAAAACTCAAAAAATAGATTTAGAACAATAATTTGCCTAGCTTAAACTTATTTTTGAAATTGAAAAGTGGGAAAATGTAGCGAAGCTGTAGAATTATGAAGAAATCTGTAAGAGAAAATAAGACGATGTTTACACCGTCTTATTTGAAGATTTATCTAGCTTAGCCCTGGTAATCCAGAATCTCTTCGCATACGGTTTTTTGTTCGTCAGTACTGGTTTGTTTGGCACCCTGACGGGCTTCTTCCAGTAAAGATTTATATTCGCTATCTGCCTGTAGTTTTTGATAGCTCATGCCTTTATCTGAGTAGTCTGCAAGATAAGACTGGATGAGAGTCTGAATAATGCTGTCTAATTTTGCATTTTGGCCAATCATAGCCGGGCAAACCTCAGCCATGACTTGTGCCGATGCGATGTCTTCTTTCACAATGGTATTGTTTTCGTCAACAGTCAGCTCGCTCGCCATAACTGAAGGAGAAACAGATACTGCCAGGCTTAAAGCGAAAGCACTAAATAAAGAGAATTTTTTAATCATCTTGAGCCACATATTTTAAAGATGGATATCGAGCAGTAAATATATATAATTCCAGCACTAATACAATTAAATGTCCTAACCAGTCATTTTTTAGCGCGACGAGATTTTTCAGTGAATATTTTAGTTTCAAATGATGATGGTGTGTTTGCACCGGGTATTCAGGCATTGGCACAGGCTCTAAAACCTTTGGGGAGGATTGTTATTGTAGCGCCAGAAAGTGAGCGCAGTGGTTACTCCAGTGCTTTGACTCTGGACCGACCTTTACGCCTGATTCAGATTTCTCCCGATGTCTGGGCTGTCAATGGTACTCCGGCAGATTGTGTTTATCTGGCTATGAACGGCCTGTTTGACTTTGAATTTGATCTGGTGGTCAGCGGTATTAATAGTGGTGCCAATCTGGGGGATGATGTCTTGTATTCCGGTACAGTCGGGGCAGCCTTTGAAGGTCGCTTAAGTAAACATCCTGCTATTGCGGTGTCATTGAGTGGGCCGAATGTACGCAGCTATCAACACCCTCAGGATTATCAGCTGGCTGCCAACTGGGTACATGATTTTATTGCACGCGGTTTGCCGGTTCTTCCTGAGCGTCATATTTTTAATATCAATATTCCGGATATGGCTGAATTACAGGGTGAAAAAGTGACTTATCAAGGCCGCCGCCGTCAGTCGAAGCCCATCACCAGTCATGTTGACCCACGTGGTCGTCAGGTGTACTGGATTGGACTGTCTGGAGAAGCAGTAGCAGAACCCAAGCAAGGGTTGAGCGAGATTGACTCGGACTTCTTTGCTGTGGCCAATGGCTATGTCAGCATTACTCCGATTCAGATGGATGCCACCAACTATGAGGTTTTGCGGAATCTTCAAACACAATTGGCAGAAAATGCGTTCTCAATGTTATAACTTTGTGAAAAACTCGCGATTGCAAGTATATTGCAGTAAAACTTTGCTAATCTTAACGGGATTTTGCAACCGTATAGATCTTAGAGAGGAAGATAATGTTCTTGGTGTTACCGAAATGTGTTGTTGCTTCGCCTGCAGCCCTGATTAAAACCCTAGTTTTATCAACCGTTGTTATTTCTACAGGAGTAATCACCGGTTGTGCCACCAAACCTCAAGTAAATAATGCGACGCGTTATGCGACAGCTCCTGATTTCTATACGGTACGTTCAGGAGATACATTGAGTGGGATCGCAGCACGTTATGGACTGAACTATATCAGTGTTGCCGAGATGAATGATATTGCTGCACCTTACCGGATTTATGTGGGACAGTCGATCCGCCTGAAAAATAATACCGTACGTCGCAGTACCAGCACGCAGGCAGTGACTCAGGCAGCCCCTATCCAGCGTCAAACGATTGCAGTACCAACACCGGCACCAGTTACACCAGCGACCACCGTGCAGACTACACCGCGTGTGAGCACGCCGGCGCCAATGACACCCGTCTCTACTGCCGCGGGTTTAGGTTGGGTAAAACCGTCTAATGGCCCAGTTTTGCAGCAGTATAATCTGGCATCTAATATCAAAGGCACACGCTATAACGGCAATGTCGGTGATCCGGTGTTTGCAGCAGCAGACGGGCAGGTTGTTTATGCTGCAGATGGCCTGAAAGAATATGGCAATCTGGTGTTGGTGAAGCATATTAATGGCTATATTACGGCTTATGCCCATAACAGCAAACTGGATGTAAAAAGCGGACAGAATGTAAAAGCGGGGCAAAAAATTGCAGAAATGGGTTCAACTGGTACAACGCGAACCATGCTTGAATTTCAGGTGCGCTTAGACGGTAAACCGATTAATCCAACTACAGTTTTACCAAACAATTAAATAAATAATGCAAAACGTGAATTTCGCCGTATAATACAATAAGTTGCTTTTATCAAATGATGAGGCATCTCATAAGTTTAGAGGGAAATTTATGTTAGATCAACTTCGAGCAATGGGTGTTTTTGCTTGTGTTGTAGAAAAAAACTCGTTTAGCGGTGCTGCCCGTGAATTAGGGATTACGACCAGCGCCGTGAGTCAACAAATTCGCTCATTAGAACATGATATGGAAGTGGTACTTTTAAATCGTTCAACGAGAAAGTTAAGTTTGACGGAAGCGGGACAAGCTTTTTTCTACAGTTGCCAGGAAATGCTATCTGCTGCAGAGCGCGGTAAAGTCCGAATCAATGAATTACGCGATGATCTTGTGGGTGAACTGCGCATTGTCGCTTTGCCAGAATTGTGCGCGAATCATGTGATTCCTGCACTTTCTCACTGGATGTCCGCACATCGTGGCCTGGCAGTACATCTGGAAACCAATAATCATGAGGTTGATTTGTTCGATGGGCGTATCGATATCGCCTTAAGATTTGAACAGAAAAATGATGAGCACAATCTTCAGGTGGTGCCATTGATGCAGATTGAGCAAATTCTGGTGGCGACACCGAGTTATATTAATCAGAGCACCATTATTTCACGTCCTGATGATCTTAAAAATCATGATGTGCTGCCTTTGACCCATATCAAAAATCATCAGTATTTCCAGTTTCAAAATGTCAATACTGCAGAAAAAGCCGATTTTGAATTGAAATCCCGTTTCAGTACCAATAATGGTCTGGTGGCAAAATCGATGTGCTTGCAGGGCAATGGGATTGCCAAGATTTTATATCTCGATGCGAAAAAAGACTTACTGAATGGCACTTTGGTTGAAGTTTTGCCTGAATGGCGACTTCCACCGATTACACTATATGCAGTCATGCCGAAACGTGAGCAACAACCGACAAAAATTCTTCGTTGCCTAGATACATTGAAACAATATTTTGACCAGATTTCTGGCGGGCGTATTTTACAAGCCGCATCATAAGATACAGAATATAAAAAAGCCGCTTTCAAGCGGCTTTTTTGTTTTTAAGCGCAGGGTTTAGGCCAAAAAAGCGTTGATCATTTTCACTAAACGCTCAATCAACTGGTCAGCCTGTTCCTGAGTAATATTCAGGGTAGGTAATAGACGTACCACATTGCCTGCAGTCACATTGATGATGGTTTTGTATTCATCACGCGCAATTGCGACCAGCTCAGCACATTCTTTCGGTAATTCAATTCCGATCATCAGACCGAAACCACGCACGTTCACATTTTGATCGGCCAGTTTGTTGCGTAGCTGATCCACGATATAAGCGCCTTTTTCCGCAGCATTGGCGACGATATTTTCTTTTTGCATAATATCGAGAATGGTGTAGACCACACGCGAACCCAAAGTTGTACCACTATAAGTCGAACCATGATTACCGGCAGTTAGTACACCTACACCACGACCTTGAGTCATGACGGCGCCAATCGGGAAACCATTACCCAAGCCTTTGGCTGTGGTCAGTACATCAGGAATAATGCTGGTGTGCTGATAAGCAAAATATTTGCCCGTACGGCCATTCCCGGTTTGCACTTCGTCTAGCATCATCAACCAGTTGTGCTGGTTACAGATTTGACGAATTTCTTCTAGATAGCTGAAACCTTGAGGTGCGGTATTTACACCACCTTCACCCTGAATGGGCTCAACTAAAATGGCTACGATATCCGGATGATGAAGCGCTGCCTCTTCAATCGCTTCGAGATCACCAAAAGGTACACGAATAAAACCTTCGACCAGCGGGCCAAAGCCTTCCTGAACTTTTTTATTGCCTGTTGCAGAAAGGGTGGCCATGGTACGGCCATGGAAAGAACGATCCGCCACAATAATTTTAGGTGAAGCAATGCCTTGCATATGACCGAATTTACGTGCAATTTTGATTGCACCTTCATTTGATTCTGCGCCACTGTTGGAGAAGAATACTTCTTCCATACCCGCGACTTCGGCCAGTTTTTGTGCTGCCGCAGTTTGCCAAGGCACTTCAAACAGGTTGCTGGTATGAATCAAGGTCGCAGCCTGATCAGCAATTGCTTCGGCAATGACTGGATGCGCATGACCCAGACCACATACTGCAATTCCGGTTAATGCATCTAAATACTCTGTACCATCTTCGGTATAAAGATATGCACCTCGTCCTCGGACAAAGCTGATCGGTTGACGGCCAAATACAGGCATCAAGTGAGAAGGTTGATCAGTTTGTACCGGTGCGAGGGTAATATTATTCATGACTAACTCTTAACTGTTAGGTGGAAAGAAAAACTTACTATAAGCAAAAACCCGCTCAGATTTAAAGGGTAATTGTAAATAAAATTGGAATTATTGCTTTAGACATACTGTTTTGTCTGGATTTGGGTATAATGCCAGACAGATGAGTTGAGGATTTATCAATGACTGAACAAGCACGCGATACCGAAGCGTTAATTCGTGACCAAATTGCTAAACATGCAGTACTTCTTTATATGAAAGGCACACCGCAATTTCCACAATGTGGTTTTTCTGCACGTGCAGTAGAAGCACTCAGTCAGATTGGTCGTCCGTTTGCTTATGTAAACATTCTGGAAAATCAGGACATTCGTGCGATGTTACCACAAATCGCCAATTGGCCGACATTTCCACAGCTTTGGATCAATGGTGAATTGATCGGTGGTAGCGATATCATGCTCGACATGTTCCAAAAAGGCGAATTAAAGCCTTTGGTTGAACAGTACAGCCCGGCAGCTGATGCTTAATTAAATTAAGATTTAAATCAAGCCAGATGTTAAAAAAGCGCTTCATTGAGAAGCGCTTTTTTATTGCTATTTTAAAGATAGAGCAACGACCGGATTAATCTTCTGTTGCTGCATTTGGCTTTTGGGCTATTGCATGACCTGCTTCAAGTTCAGTGTGTGGCTCAACAATTTGCTTCTTGTCTTTTTTCTTCTTCTTTTTTTTCTTTTTCTTCGGTAATTCGACCAGCTCACCACCATCTTCAATCGCTTGCCAGTAATCCAGCTGTGCCATCACTGCGGCATAGATTGAATTTTTGCTATAGCGACCTTTTTTATCCAAGGTGCCGACCGGACGCGCCATTAGGATTTCCAGCGCCTGATCAATGGTATCAATCGCGTGAATATGGAACTGACCTTCTTCGACAGCAATGGTGACATCTTTACGCAGCATCAGATGCTGCATATTCTGACGTGGAATAATCACGCCTTGTTTGCCGGTCAGACCTTGCAGCTTGCAGGCATCAAAGAAACCTTCAATTTTGGCATTGACACCGCCCACTGGCTGTACTTGTCCCAACTGGTTCATAGAGCCGGTAATGGCCCAGGATTGATCAATCGGTAACTGGCTAATCGCCGAGAGCAGGGCCGAAAGTTCCGCGACTGTGGCACTGTCACCATCGACCTGACCATAGCTTTGTTCAAAGGCCAACGCCGCAGAGAAGTGCAGGGTCTGTTCACGACCAAAATGTGCTTTCAGGAAAGACGACATCAATAACACGCCTTTGGCATGCAAGGAGCCACCGAGTTCCACACTGCGCTCAATGTCGAGAATGTCACCACCCCCTTGATACACCGAAGCAGTCAGGCGTGAAGGAAGGCCAAATTCGACATCGGCATAATGAATTACCGATAAAGCATTAATCTGTCCCAGACGATGGCCACGGGTTTCGATTAGCTGTGTACCACGGGTCAGATCCTGCCAGTACAACTCACGTAAATAGCCTAAGCGATATTTGCGATGATCGAGTGCGGTATTGATATGTTTTTCCGAGACCATCTTGTCACCGGCCTGAAAGGCATGATGATGCGCTTCACGAATCAGGTCACCCAAGGTCAGGGCATGCAATGATAATGAACTTTGGTCTTCGGCCTGACGGCTGGAATCTGTGAGCAGTGCAGCCAAAGCAGAACGGTCAAAAGGCAATAATTTATCCGATTGCACATAGTCGGCAATCAGCTGCATATAGGCCTGCTCGTTGTCGTCATTACGTTGTAATGTATCGGTAAAATCAGCACGGATTTTAAAGATGCTGCCCAGCTCCGGTTCAAGCTCTAAAATTTCATAATAAATTTCAGGCTCGGCCAGCAAGATCACTTTAATGTTCAATGGAATCGATGCCGGTTCAATTGAAATACTGCCGGTCAGCGTGATCATATGCTCAAGCGAAGACAGTTTTAAATGCCCGGATTTAAGCGCACGCTTCAAACCTTGCCATGCATAAGGCTGTTCCAGCAATTGTTCCGCTTCCAGCATCAGAAAGCCGCCATTGGCTTTATGCAACGTTCCCGGACGAATCAGGGTGAAGTCCGTGGTGATCGTGCCATTTTGGGTTAGCTGTTCCACATGGCCGAGTAAATTGTAATGTGTTGGAAAATCTTCAAAGATGACTGGCGCACCGCTATTCGGCTTGTGGGTAATAATCACGTTGGCCTGATAACGTGCCGGTACGCGGCTGAATAGTGCCGGGGTGAAATCATCTTCTTCCTGTTCCAGCACGATTTCGACATTATTGATAATATCTTCGGCATAATATTTTAGATAATGTTCCAAGCCTTGCACATGTTTGAACTTGGATAAAATCTGTTCTACACGTGGCACCACCACCTGTTTGGCAATATCACGATTCAGAATCTGAACTCGGTCGCGTGCATCATCTTCCAGATCACCCAGATGCAAACCCAGACGCTCCAGTTTTTTGTCCATATAGCGCATATTGGTCGCCAATTCGGCCCGATCCTGATTGTTCAGCGCATTCAGATCTTCCTGAGTCATTTCCTGTAATTTGTCATCAATCAGATGTACGGGAACAAAACAGTGTTCATCGTGTCGCGAGATCAGTTTCAGATCGAGTTCTGCACCTTCTTTGGTGAGTTCGATCAGCGCCTGTTGCTGTTCATCGCCAGTTTCCTGACGAATCATTTCAATGCGGTTGTGATAGGTTTCCGCGGTAAAGCGGCGTTCAAGCTGTTTCAGAATGGTTTGCCAGCTTTGGTTTAACATGGCCTGAAATTTTGGACCCTGACCGGCAGGCAGCTCCAATGCTATTGGCTGGCGCTGGTTTTGAAAGTTGTTGACGTAGACCCAGTCGTTTGGGGTTTCCATGGTTTTGGCATGCTGTTGCAGCAGACGCTTCACCATGGTGCGTTTGCCCAGGCCAGCCGTACCCACGGCAAAAATATTATAGCCTGAATAAGGTAAGGCAATCCCGGCCTCTACCGAAGCCCGTGCGCGGTCTTGCCCCAAGAAATTATTCAGGGGCTTGATCCGTTTGGTCGACGCCGGAATTTTTTCTAGGTTTGGAATGTGCGTCAGTTGGGTGGATTTTAAGCGGGTATGCTCAAGGGTGTTATGAATTTCGCTTTGTTCAAATGCCGAGATAAGTAAATCTGAGCGGATATTTTCTGGTGTTGTCGTATTGTTGCTGGCGATAGAAGAATTAATTTGATCGAGTCTCTGGGTCACTGTTGAAATCCAAAACGAAATATTACGTTGATAAGCGTTAAGGTATACAGATTTGCTTGGAAAATTCAAGCGAACATGTGGCTTTTGCCAGAAAATAAAAAATCGGAAATGTGATAAATATATAAATCTTGTTGAAAGATGCGCTATTACAGGATTGAATAGCAGCAATTGGTTTTTCCGCGGAAAATAATAAAGCAATGACAACACAAACGACGGGTTGGAAATCCGCATTTACAGCATTTTTAGATCGACGTGCCTTGATCATGCTGTTCTTGGGATTTTCGGCCGGTGTCCCGATTCTTCTGATTTTTTCCAGTCTGTCTTTATGGTTAGGTGAGGCCGGAATCAGCAAAAGTGCAGTCACTTTTTTTAGCTGGGCAGCATTGGGCTACTCGTTTAAATTCGTCTGGGCGCCGCTCATTGATGAACTGCCAGTGCCTTTTCTGACCAAGGCTCTGGGACGCCGTCGAGCCTGGTTGCTGATTGCACAGATTCTGATTGTCTGCGCCATTTCCATTATGGCTTTTTCTGATCCGGCTTTGGGCGTAACTCATTTACAGCAAATGGCGCTGGGTGCAGTCCTGCTTGGCTTTTCTGCTGCAACGCAGGATATTGTGATTGATGCCTACCGGATTGAACTGGCGGAAACCCAGATGCAGACCGTCTTGGCCGCGACCTATAATGCCGGTTACCGGATCGGAATGATCGTGGCGGGTGCTGGCGCCTTGTTTCTGGCCGCTTATTTGGGCACAGCCAAAGGCAACTATATCTACGATGCCTGGAAATGGACCTATCTGGCCATGGCCGCGGTAATGCTGGTCGGAATTGTCACCACGCTTTGCATTCGGGAACCGCAGGTTGACCGTGTGCCTAAACATTATCTGCGCAGTGATTATTTCCGTTTAGTCGCAGTGTTTTTTGTCGCAGTGATCAGCTTTGTACTGAGCTATATCTATTCAGGTAATCTGGTCGCCAGTATTACCGAACAGTTCACCATTCAAGATACTTTTGCCTTGTTCTGCTTTGAAGCCTTACGCTTTATTGGTTCTGGTGCGATTGCCTTTGCCATTGGTGCAAGCTTGGTTAAAATGGGTGCAGTCAACAAGCAGATGGCCTATGAAACCTGGGTTAATCCGGTTGCAGACTTCTTTAGGCGCTATGGCTTAAAACTGGCATTGGTGCTGTTGTTATTGATCGGTTTTTATCGGGTTTCCGATATCATCGCCGGGGTCATTTCCAACGTCTTCTATCAAGACCTGAATTTCAGTAAAGAGCAGATTGCCGAAGCGGTCAAAGTCTATGGGGTGATTTTCTCTTTAATTGGTGGTTTTCTCGGTGGTTTACTGGCCCAGAAAATGAACATCATGAAACTGATGTTTGTCGGTGCCGTGCTGGCCTGTTCCACCAACCTGATTTTTATTGGACTGGTCAAATCTGGTGAAAAACTGGCAGCTGTCGAAGTTAGGGTCGCTAATCAGGTTTATCAGGCCGATACCGATGAAGTCGGTTACTGGAAGCTGAATGTACCCAGTGATGTTTTAGCGCAGAGTAAGCAACTGCAAGTGACAGCCAGCTATCTAAATTCAGATCATGCTACTCAGCCTGTACAGGTCAGCATGCCGTATTTGACTGCACAACAGGGCAGCACCCAGTTACAGATCCTGCCGATCACCAGTGACAATACCCTCAATGTCGCTGAACAGGACAAGACCATTGTGGTACGTGGTCAATATGTCGGTGCAGCGCTGCAACCGAATCAAAAGATTGTTTTACAAATCAATGATCAGAATCTTGAGGCAAAATTAGAAAGTGAAGGCGTATTTACTGCCGCGATTCCTGCGCAGCAACTGATTCAGTCATCCGCACATATTGTCAGTGCAGTCCTGATGCAAGATGGCCAGGCGCTTCAGCAAACCACACATGTTTATCAGGTCAATGATCAGCTCATCCCTGGCCAGAATCTGGATGTTGATATTCAGCCTTTGGCGGTGATAGATGGCAGTAGTTCCGACATGATCGAAGTCAGTGGTAAGGTCATCAAACCTTATAGCGACAAGTGGCTTTATTTTGCCATTATTGTCGATAATCTGGCTGCCGGACTTGCGGGTGCTGCGTTTATTGCATTCTTGTCGAGCCTGACCAGTGTGTCATTTACCGCAGTTCAATATGCGATTTTTAGCTCACTCATGACCCTGACTCCCAAGATTTTAGGTGGATATTCGGGTACTATAGTGACCAATATTGGTTATCCGAAATTCTTCCTGATGACCACGTTAATTGGGATTCCGATCCTGATTCTGGTGGTTTGGGTCGCAAAATTGCTCGGTGAACACCAACAACAATCTGTACAGAAGGATGATTAATATGCGCATGCTGCATACCATGTTACGTGTAGGCAATTTAGAACAATCGCTCAAGTTCTATACTGAAGTACTTGGCATGACTTTGCTTCGTAAACGTGATTACGAAGAGGGCCGTTTTACCCTGGCTTTTGTCGGTTATGGCGATGAAGAAAATCACACCGTACTTGAATTGACGCATAACTGGGATACAGACAGCTATGAGCTGGGCAATGCCTATGGTCATATCGCGATTGCAGTCGATGATGCTTATAAGGCATGTGAAGAGATCAAGGCACGTGGTGGTAATGTCGTGCGTGAAGCTGGTCCAATGAAAGGCGGTGTGACTGTCATTGCATTTGTAGAAGACCCAGATGGCTATAAAATCGAGCTGATCCAGCAAGATCAGGATGCACGTAATAACTAAGTGGGATGTAGAGTGATAGATGAAATGTATTCACGTATAGATGAAAATATTACATCAACCTGAGTGCATAGCATGGGCCCGGCATCTGTTAAGATAGCCGGGCATTTTTTTATCGAACAATAAAACTTTAAGGGAAGAACAGCAGATGCTTAAATTGTTGGCATTGGACCGCTTTACGATATTGCTATTTGTCATGGTGCTGTTGGCCAGTGTAGTGCCTGTCTCCGGACAGGCCGCTGAAGTTTTTGGCTGGATCACGACAGGCGCGATTGCCATTCTATTTTTCCTGCACGGTGCCAAGCTGTCCCGCGAAGCGGTGGTGGAGGGGATCATGCACTGGAAATTACATACTTTGGTCTTTGCACTGACTTTTGCCTTGTTTCCTATTCTAGGTTTGCTGGCCAAGCCGATTTTATTGCCAATGCTCGGGCAGGAGCTGTACTGGGGCTTCCTATTTATGTGCTTCCTGCCATCTACCGTTCAGTCTTCGATTGCTTTTACTTCCGTCGCACATGGGAATGTGGCCGGTGCTGTCTGTAGTGCATCATTTTCTAATATTATCGGCATGTTTATCACCCCGGTATTGGTGGCATTTTTTATTTTAGGTCAATCTGAGCACGGGTTTGACCCAACCGCTTCGATTATCCAGATTACGCTGTTGTTATTGGTACCTTTTATCTTGGGGCAAATTTTACGTCCCTGGATTTATCCAAAAATGATGAAAATGCCAAAAATCGTCAAGGTCTTCGATCAAGGCTCAATTTTATTGGTGGTCTATGGTGCTTTTAGTAGCGCCGTAGTAGCGGGACTTTGGAATGAAGTCAGTCTCAGTACATTATTGCTGTTATTGCTAGCCTGTTCGGTGCTTTTGACCCTAGTGATGCTGTTGTCGCTGTATATCCCACGCTGGCTGGGTTTTAGTCGCGCTGACCAGAAAACGGTATTTTTCTGCGGTTCTAAAAAAACCCTGGCCAGTGGCGTGCCGATGGCACAAATTCTATTTATTGGCCAGCCACTGGGCATGATTGTCTTGCCGATCATGATTTTTCATCAGATTCAATTGATGGTTTGCGGGATTATTGCCAATGTGTGGGCCAAAGAGGCTGAGTCAGAAGCTGAAGAATAATTCGCATATTGAATTTGTTTCACGTATAATAATGCCCACTTGTTGTGCTTAGCTCTGACGGTATCCGTCTCGGTGGGCCAAAAGAATGGTCTGTTGTGGTGTTGATCTGCATGAACTTTGTTCCTGCTTCCTCATTTGAGAGTGATCAATAGCGATGACAGCTAAACCTTCTTGAATCTAATGGAGTAATCGACCATGCGCGCCGATATTCACCCAAAATATGAAACTTTAGTTGCGACTTGTTCATGTGGTAACGTAATCGAAACTCGTTCAGCTGCTGGTAAAGAAACACTTTACCTAGACGTATGTTCAGCTTGCCACCCATTCTACACTGGTAAGCAAAAGAACGTTGACACTGGCGGTCGTATCGACAAGTTCAAACAACGTTTTGCTGGTATGTCACGTTCTGTTAAACGTTAATACCCAAAATAAAAGAAACGGGTCTCAAGCCCGTTTTTTTGTGCCTGCCATTTGGAAAGTAACCGCATGGCAGGCATATAACTATTTAATGCTCTTGTACATCAATCAGGTGATCGAGTTTTTTCTGGAAATAATCCCCTTGAATAAAGCGGGCATCGACATTCCAGGCATTGGCGAACAGGGTCATATCATTTAATTCGCGGACCAGAATATTCAGCGGTTTGATATCATTATAGCTGGTGATTTTTTCCTGCAGCTGCTCGACTTCAGTCTCGTTATTCAGCATCTGGGTCAAGCTGGAATGCAAGCTGACACCATCTATTTCCAGCTCACGCAGCAAATTCGGACTATACATCGATTGACCAAAATCACGCAGCGCAATCAGCGCGCCATGTTCATGCAGAACACGTAGATATTTCTGTGCATCCTGTTGATTCAGCAGAATATCTTCTTCTGAGAATTGCAGGATCAGCGGATGTCGGACTTTGCTACGAATAATCGTAATCAGCTTGGAAATAAATTCCGGGAAGCTACGGTCTTTAAACAGTACCGCACGGTTCAAATTCACGATTAAGGTCGCATCCGGATACTGGGTAATAAAATTGTGCAACTGTTTACTGGCTTCAACCAGAATCCAGCGATCCAGTTTAATTGACAGCTCATCATCTTCATGCAGTTCAAGCAGTGTAGAAATATCCTGCCATTTATTCTCATAAATGAAGCCGCTGGTCACTTCATAAGTATAAAGACGGGTATCTTCTTTATCATACAACTGCTGATATTTTAAATGGATTTCACCACGATCCAGACATTCACTCAAAGCTTTCAGGATATGAGGTGTCGCCGCAGGAATAGAGCTGACTGCTGGACTGATCGCCGTAACTGTTGGGCTTTCGATTGGTGTTTCAGCCACACTAAAATCGATCTGCGGCATTTCTAGAGATGGCTGGTTGCTCAGTGAAGCAGGAATATCCAGTACAAATTCAGGTGCTACTTCTGCTTGAGGTAAAGACGTAGAGAAGGCTCGTGCAATCAGTTCATTGCAGTGCGCTTCATCATTTAAACCCTGTTCCAGAACCACATAACCCATGCGTAAATTGAGCGGGAACGAATGTTGTCCCACTGTCACTAATTGCGGCTTGCTGAGCGCATTTAATCCGATCAGTTTGGATTCAAGAATTGCTTTGGAATCTGCCTGGAACAGACCGACAAGGACGTCATATTCCAGCTTAAATAATGGAACATGGGTTTGTTCTTTGAGGAATTCTTTAACAGCTTTGAAATATCCACTAAACGTCGTCCACTCAGACTGTAGAACTTCTGGTTCATAGGAACTTAAAGAGAAAGTTACCATGGCATTTACAGGTGCGGACTGTTTGGTTATTTCACGTTTAAGGAGCTGGAAAGTACTTGGTTTTCCGGCCGGCTTCTCGGTATTGCCTGCTTGAGCCTGAGTATCAATAGTAATTTGTAGTGCATCTTCTTCAGCGCTGGATGGCAAGAATTCCAGTTTTAATGGCTTAGATGCGGCGACACGCGGATTAAGAGAGTGGATTTCAACCCGGCCTAAATCGACCTGGCCTTGAGAAATCTTTTTGAAACGTGTTTTAAAGTCGTTTAGATCAGAAGGTTGTAATAGATCTAGCAGCGGCAGGCCAATAATCTCGTCTTCACTTTGTAAGCCAAACAGTTTCAGATAGTCTGCATTGGCCTGAATATGAATCCCTTCTTGAATGGTTGCGATGGCACGATTACTATCTTCGACTAAGGATTGTGTCTGACTTTGTGCTGCTTCCAGTTCATTGAGCAAATGTTGCTGAGTCTGCGATATACGGCTAAATGACAATGCCCGAATCAATCCCACATAAAAGCGTTCCAGGTAGTCAAAATTGAGAATGTCATAAATTCCTTTATGAATATACTGGGCATAGTGTTCAGCCTGATAGTCATCCGGTTTAAGCAAAATCATCGGCAGATGAGGCTGCTGGGAAAGACGCACCAGACTTAAGGCCTGTTCATATTTCAGATCATAAGCACGGCCAAAGATAATCAGATCCCAGTTAAAATTTAACTGTTTTTCAAAAGATTGCAAATCATCAAGCAGGACAGCATCAACCTGATAGTCATTGCTGGTCAGAAGATCACGGATTTGGTTATATCTAATTTGATTATCATCAATAATCAGTAAACGTGTTTCGGTACGTTTTAACTTTTTAGACAATAATGGATTTCTCACTTCAATGCTTCCCATAAATCATGATTTCTGCTTTCATTCATGTGCTGACCGATAAAGTTTTCTATCATTTCTTCTTCTTGATCATTCAATAATTCATAATCAAAACGGATAAAACTCTGCGTAATCAGTTGTGCTTTGGTCAGATAGATTTTTAATTCTTTCTGACCGAGGCGTAAATGAATGGTTTGTTTTTCCCTAAACATCTGTGAACCAGAGACAATCACACTGGTCGTGACCTGATCCAGTTGCGTCATTTTTACCAGCAGTGCAGGCTGATAATTGACATGATGGCGTTCGGTACGGCTATAAGCCGCGCAAGGGAATAATTCCTGAGCCAGAACTTCCAGACCAATTTCCAGACTCTTGTCGGTCGATTGCTTGATCCAGCGAATCACACCACCACGCCACTGACGCTGTGATTTTTCCTGAACCAGAATAAATTCACCGGTTTTCAGATTGGCAGGGGTAATGCCTGACCATTTAATCCGGTAACCATTGACACTAATATCCAGAACTTCAGCGCTATGAATCTGTTTGGTTTCGCGATCGAGGGCCTTGATGCTGCTAAAACCACTTGGAATGGCATTTTCCATTGAGCTGACAAAACTGCTTTCACTCTGGAAATTATAATTGGCCTCAAGTTCCAGGGTCTCGTTAAAGTTTTTACCTTTGGATAGATAAAAATGTGCCACCGTCAAGCCAAAGCAGATATTGATCTGGGCTGAATATTCATAACGTTCGTGACGGCGTTCGATATTATTCGAGAGCAGATTGTAGATATGAAAATGTAGTGCAGGGGTCAGGAACAGTTTTTCATTACGCGACAGATACTGAGCATTTTTGCTTTGAGTATGGGTCAAATGTTCCATCAGATTCTGGGTGGAAATATAGAAGCTTGGCTGAAAATGTTCACCCTGATGTGAATTAAAGATCGGGGGGTGATCTTTGCTGGCGTCGACTACATAGCGCGAAAGTGTGGTTTCTTTCGGCAGAATCTGCACCAGTTTGGCCCAGTCAAAACTGCATAAATACAGCCCTTGAATTTCTGCAGGGCGAATCTGATGGGTATTAAAAATATCCAGTAAAATCAGTTGAGCATAAGCATGTGCAATATTCTGGATCTCGTGCTGGGTGCCTAAGACCTGATTGATATTGCTTTGGTAGAAATTATTTTCGATTGCACATTCAAGCAGTTGATGTGCAGCCAACCATTGCCCCATACCCGGTGTGCTATATAACATATGCTGTTGATATAACAGCAGGCTGAGCTGTTGCAAAGCATAATAAATCGACACCATACGCGCAGTTTGAATGCTTTTCTTTTTACCCAGAGAAAACAGGGAAAATTTTTGATGGGTCAGTTGATGATTACAGCGTTTGACGATATCAATATAAATTTTGGCAAAATGGCTACGCAGCAGCATGGCCAGTTCAATGATTTGATCGTTACGATCCGAAGTAATCAGCCCCTGATTGACAAAATGCTTTTCCAGACTGGTCAGAACATTTTCAAGGGTCGGATGCAAGACCTGAATCAGGTCAAAGCGCAGGGTTTCTGTGCATTTCAGCTCAGAAATTTCTAATAAGGCATTAAACAGGGATTTGGATGAATTTCCCAGTTGCAAAATTGAAATACCGGAAACCCACTCTTGCAAAGCTTTGGCAGTCGTCGGGCAAAAGCTCAGCTGATCCCGTGTGAGTTCCGTCGGTGTCTGAAAAATGTCGGACGTATGCTTGCTCATCTTTATTATTTAACTCAAAAATGTTGAAACCCCAAAAAGCGGTGTCTTATTGTTCTCGCCCGCTATTTCTCGAACCAGTTTAGGAACCAAATACCCCGGAAGGTTCGCTAAAACTTCAGTATAAATCTCATAAATGTCATCAGGTGGTAAATCAAAATGATGTGCACCTTTTACTTTATCAAGTACATGTAAATAATACGGCATCACCCCGGCATCAAACAAGCGATAGCTTAAATCTGTCAAAACCTGAGCAGAATCATTCACACCTTTTAATAAAACTGTCTGATTCAGCACAGTAATCTGTTGTTGAACCAACTGGTTCAAACGCTTGCAGGTGAAGTCATCCAGCTCCGATGCATGGTTGGAGTGTACCACCAGAATAATACGTAGCCTACTGTTTTTTAACATGCTAAGTAGCTCTTCGTCCACCCGGTTAGGGATCACAATGGGAACTCGTGAATGTATTCTTAAAAATTTGAGCTGTGGTAGAGATTCTAGTCGCTCAATCCAGAGTTGCAATTTCCGGTTGGATAAGGTCAGTGGATCACCACCGCTCAGAATCACTTCATTAATATCAGGCTGGCTTTGCAGATATTGCTTGATATTGATCCAGTCTTCATTTTTAGGCAGGTTGTCCTGATAAGGAAAATGCCGGCGGAAACAGTAACGACAATGCACGGCACAGGCACCGGTCAGTGTCAGCAAGAAACGCGATTTATATTTATGTAATACACCGGGCTGCTGATTGGCCTGTTCTTCGCCCAAGGGATCGGTAACAAATCCCGGATGATCTTCCAGCTCCAGATGATGCGGCAGGACTTGTAACAGTAGCGGGTCTAAAGGATTGCCTGGCTGCATTTTGCCGACAAAAGCACGTGGCACGCGTAATTTGAACTGTTCACTAGCCAAAATGGCACCTGAGAGCAGCTGCGCCGGGGCGAGTTGCAGCAGTTCAAGCAGTTCGTGCGGATCGGTAATCAGGTCGCTAAGCTGTGATTGCCAGTTTTGTTCTTGATATAAATAATTCGTCATGCTGGAAGATTAACAGTAGAAGTGGGAGGGCAAGGCCAGAGGGTTGCAGTTTAACAGTTTGTCGAGAACCAGAATAATCTGCTGTGCGATAAAATTTGTCGTCATGACTATATGTCATGTCAAAAATGATGACAGCCGGATGGCATTTTAGCGTCCAGCAAGACATGAATAAACAAAGGATTTTCATGCCTGATGCTAACTTAGGCAGTGTGAAGGGCTGAAAGCGGAATTTTTCATTGCGGCGAGCGCCATTGCTCATTTAGAATACGTAACATTAAATGAATGTGCATGTGGCAACTTAATGTTCGTGTCAGACTTGCTAAATGACATTGCAACAGCCCTTAGCATCGATAGATTAAAGTTAGTAAGTTTGGAGAGCGCCAGTCATGGCCTATTATTCTACGAATGATTTCAAGTCAGGCCTTAAGGTTATGCTTGATGGTAACCCATGTTCAATCATGGAAAACGAATACGTAAAACCAGGTAAAGGCCAAGCCTTCAACCGCGTAAAATTACGTAACCTTAAATCAGGTAAAGTTCTGGAAAAAACATTCAAATCAGGCGAGAACCTAGAAGCGGCTGATATCGTTGAAGTAGAAATGGAATACTTGTACAACGATGGCGAAATGTGGAACTTTATGGATCCTGTATCGTTTGAACAAATCGCAGCTGATAAAACAGCGATGAGCGATGCTGCAAAATGGTTAAAAGACGATTCAAATGAAAAATGTACCATTATGCTGTTCAATGGCGTGCCGTTAAACGTGACTCCACCGAACTTCGTGGTACTTAAAATCGTTGAAACTGACCCAGGCGTTCGTGGTGATACTTCTGGCGGCGGCGGTAAGCCGGCGAAACTTGAAACAGGTGCTGTGGTACGTGTTCCATTATTCGTACAGCAAGAAGAAAGCGTTCGTGTAGATACCCGTACTGGTGATTATTTAGAACGTGCATAATGGTTTTAAAATAGACTATTATCGAGAGGGATGATCTAGATCATCCCTTTTTTTATGCCAAAGTCTTAGAGGAAAGTGAAAAGAACAGGCGTAAAGTCGCAAGGGAAAACAGCAGTACTTCGAACAACAACAACCGCGCTGATTTGTATGCATCACAATATGAGGGATTGAATGGAAACTTTACAAAAGAAGTCCACGCTGACTTCGAAAATAATTTGGCTTTTGGTAGCCATAGTGGGTGCAGTCTCCTTTGGAGTGCTGGCCCTGAGTCGGGGTGAGCATGTCAATGCAGTCTGGCTGGTACTGGCAGCTGCCTGTGTCTATAGCATTGCTTACCGTTTCTATAGCCTGTTTATTGCCACCAAAGTATTCGAGCTGAATGAGCGCCGTTTAACCCCTGCGCATCGTCTGGCCGATGGTCTGGACTATGTGCCAACCAATAAAAGTGTTTTGTTTGGCCATCACTTTGCTGCAATTGCCGGTGCAGGCCCGCTGGTCGGTCCGATCCTGGCTGCGCAAATGGGTTATTTGCCCGGAACCATCTGGCTCTTGGTCGGTGTAGTACTGGCCGGTGCGGTACAGGATTTTCTGGTGCTGTTTATTTCGACCCGTCGTGACGGTCGTTCACTTGGTGAAATGGCCAAGCAGGAACTCGGCACCTTTGCCGGTATTATCGTCATGCTGGGTGCCTTGGGTGTGATGATTATCATCCTGGCGGTGTTGGCACTGGTGGTCGTCAAAGCCTTGACCAATAGTCCGTGGGGCGTGTTCAGTATTGCTGCCACGATTCCGATTGCGATCTTTATGGGCGTGTATATGCGTTTTATCCGTCCGGGTAAAATTGCAGAAGTGTCGATTATTGGTTTTGTATTGATGATGCTCGGGATCATCTACGGTGAAAACATCGCGCAACATCCGTACTGGGGGCCGTTCTTCACACTATCGGGAACTGAGCTGACCTGGGCATTGATTATCTATGGATTTATTGCATCAGTATTGCCGGTGTGGCTGTTGCTTGCACCACGTGACTATCTATCCACTTTCTTGAAAATTGGTGTAATTGCTGGTCTGGCGATTGGTATTCTGTTTGCCATGCCTGAAATGAAACTGCCAGCGGTGACCAAGTTTATTGATGGTACTGGCCCGGTATTTGCAGGCTCCATGTTCCCATTCCTGTTCATTACCATTGCCTGTGGTGCGATTTCCGGTTTCCATGCCTTGGTCTCTTCGGGAACGACACCGAAACTGGTCAATAACGAACGCGATATCCGTGTGATCGGTTATGGTGGAATGTTGATGGAATCTTTTGTGGCGATCATGGCTTTGATCTGTGCCGCAGTTCTGGATCCGGGAATTTATTTTGCGATTAACTCGCCAGCCGCCTTACTTGGGACTACCGCAGAAAGTGCGGCAGAAGCAGTGCGTACCCTTGGTTTTGTGGTAACCCCTGAAGCCTTGACTTTATTGGCTCAAGAAGTCGGTGAAAACTCGATTCTGTCACGTACTGGTGGTGCGCCAACTTTTGCAATTGGTATGGCACATATCATTACGGAAATTTTCAATAGCCGTGAAATGATGGCGTTCTGGTATCACTTTGCGATTCTGTTTGAAGCATTATTCATTCTGACTGCTGTTGATGCAGGTACGCGTGCCTGTCGTTTCATGGTGCAGGATACTGTGGGTATTGTGATTCCTGCGGTAAAACAATCACATAATTTCTTCGGAAACCTGTTGGGTACTGCGGTTGCAGTCGCAGGCTGGGGCTTCTTCGTCTATCAGGGCGTGGTCGATCCACTCGGCGGCATTAACAGCTTATGGCCGCTATTTGGTATTGGTAACCAGATTCTGGCTGCGATGGCGCTCATTCTCGGTACAGTCATTCTGTTCAAGATGAAAAAACAGAAATATGTCTGGGTCACCATTATCCCGACCGTTTTCCTGTTCATTACTTCCATGACTGCCGGCTGGCAGAAGATTTTCCACGAAAATCCGAAGATTGGTTTCCTGGCACAAGCTGATCGTTTCAATACGGCCATTGCCAATAATGAAATCCTGGCGCCGGCTAAAAGTATTGCAGAAATGCAGACTGTGGCCATGTCGAATCAGATTAATGCCGCACTTTGTGCCTTCTTTATGATCGTTGCTTTTGTGATGCTGTTCGCCGCGATTCGCGTGATTCGTCGTGCTTTAGCAGATCCGAATCCTTCTGTGCATGAAGCAGAAGCCATCTATCGCGATCCTGAAGACATTCAGCCAGCGAAAGGTCATTAAGGAGAGTCTTATGAATCTGAAATTTGCCAAAAGCGGAAAAACCATGATTTATAAAATCATCAAAATGACCGTGATGTCACAAAAGGACTTAATCCTGAATCCGAAAAACTGGTCACGTATTGCGACCTTGTGGCAACGCTTGCAGCAAAGTTTCCGCCTGATGGTTGGGGTGCCAGATTACCAGACCTATGTGGAGCACATGAAAGAACATCATCCAGATCTGGAAGCGATGGACCCGAAAACATTTTATCGTCACTGTGTGGATTCGCGTTATCCATCGGCAGGCGGCGGGATGAAAAAGTGTCCGTGTTAATCATTGAGTAAAACAAGCGCCTTTCGGGGCGCTTTTTTATGCCTAAATATCGGTCTTAAAAATGGCCGAGCGAATGACCTCTCATTTCATTCACTCAGTTGTTTCAGAATATTCTTGATTCAAATCCAGGATAAAAATAAATCTGCATACCTTTTAAGTATGGTGTTTTAACTATCATACATAAAATGTATGCGAGGATTAATACTCGCACTAGAAGAAAAAATGATTTCCTCTTGAACCAGTTTTTTTTGCCTGTTTTCTGTGTTGCCATTTTCTCCGTACTTGATAAAACCCACCTATTTTTATTTGAATTTTCGCCATTTTGTCGCGGGTATTCTCATTCAGTTACACAGATAGAGAATTGATCTTTTGGGGAAATTAAAATTTCAGTGTATGTTAATCCTAGACCATGTTTTATTAGGAAAATTAGTGTGATCTGGGGCATGAAACAAAAGGAAAATAACGATACTGCACATCTCAATACTGTGCTTGAACAAAAGATTGCAAGTTATGCACCCAAGATCCAGCATTTTTTTGAAGAGGTCAATGCCATCGTACTGGACAAGCAGGCCCAGACCAAGTTGGCGCTGTGCTGTCTGATTGCAGGTGGTCATGTTCTATTTGAGGATTTACCGGGTCTCGGGAAAACCACATTGGCGAGTAGTCTGGCACATCTGGCAGGATTGAAGTTCCAGCGGATTCAATTTACCAACGATATGCTGGCCAGCGATGTCATTGGTATTAATATGTTTAACCAGAAAGAACATCAGTTCGAGTTTAAACAAGGCCCGATTTTCACCCAGATTTTACTGGCAGATGAAATTAACCGTTGTAGCCCCAAAACCCAGAGTGCCTTACTTGAAGCCATGGAAGAGGGTTATGCCACCATTGATGGCGTACGCTATGCCTTGCCAAAACCATTCTGGGTGATTGCCACACAGAACCCGCTGTTTCAAAGCGGCACTTATGCCTTGCCGGAATCGCAGCTGGATCGTTTTCTGATGCGTTTGTCTTTGGGTTATCCATCGCGTCATGCCGAGAAGCTGTTATTACAGCAGGAATCCCGTTTTGCCCTGATTGCCAGTCTGGCGCATATTTTTACTGAAGATGAAATTCTGGATCTGCAAAGTCTGGCGCATCAGGTCTTTATGAGTGAAGCGATTCAGGAATATCTGCTCGATCTGGCGGAAGAAACCCGCAAGAACCGTCATGGCCTGTCCACCCGTGGTTTATTGGCACTCAAGCGTGCAGCACAAGCGCATGCGCTGATTCAGCAACGTGCCTTTGTCACAGCGGATGACGTACAGGCCGTATTTGTGGCGGTGACTTCACATCGTCTGGGTTTGAGTGAAGCTGAAACTTTGAATGTCATGCAACAGGTTGCGGTCAGCTAAAGGAGTCCTCTCTTGGATAAAACCTGGCAAAAATGGCTGGCCAAACGCTTTCAATTTTCACAGCAGAAACAGCTCTCGCAGAAAGACGTCTTGGTATTTATTTATCAGCAGGGCTATCTGTATCTGGTGTTGATCTTGATCACCTTTGTGGCAGGGGTAAATTATGCCAACAACCTGATTTTAGGTTTCTGCTTTTTAATCAGTGCTGTGCTGTGTATCAGTTTTTATCTGACGTTTAAGCAGCTGCATGGCTTGAAGATTGAATTAATTGCGGATGAAGTGGGGCAGGTCGGACACAGTCTGAATCTGCAAATGTATTTTCAGCAGCAGCAAGTTCGACCACATTATTTGTATATTAAAGCTGGAAATCAGCTACACAAGGTTTATCTGAATGCACAGAAGCAGCAGTTTATCCTGCCATTTTATGCAGAGCAACGCGGTAAATTTGATTATCCCGTCATTCAAATATATTCGGTTTATCCTTTTGGATTGGTTCGGGCCTGGACTTATCTTTATCATCAGCATACTGCTTGGGTTGCGCCCAAAGCAGAAGTTTTTAGCGCAGAAAATAAATACCATCTGAACCGCTTTGAACCAGATATGGATGAATTTCGCGAACTGCGAAATTACCAGACTGGCGATTCCTTGCAGTCGGTATCCTGGAAGCAGTTTGCGCGTGGACAAGGCTTGTATGTCAAAGTCTTTGAGCAGTATCAGGATGAACACAGTATCGAGATTCATTATGCACATATGCCGAGCCAGTCACATGAAGAAAAACTTGAATTTGTGATGGGTCTGGTCGAGCAGTGCGAGCAGCAGCAATGTGCGTATAGTCTGCATTTGCCACAGGCCGAATTGCCTCAGGGCGCAGGTGAAGAACAACTGCGGAAAGCCAAACAATTGTTGGCGCAGGCCTAAGGCAGGTAAATTCATGATCAATGCAAAAATCCGCACCTCAATTGTCCTGACTTTGGGCCTGATTCTCATCGCCCAGATGGTATTTATTCCGGTTCTACTCAGTATTATTTTTGCGATTAGTATTGTGTGTATCTGGATTTTCCTGAAACGTCAGCAGCCATTTCCTAAAACGGGCACTTTCCTGCTGACGGCTTTGGCACTCGGCAGTATTTATTTGAGCCATCAGAGTTTTATTGGTGTCGAGGCTGGGGTAGCGGTTTTATCTACTTTTTTATTTGCCAAATCACTGGAAAGTAAAAATAAACGTGACTTAATTATTTTGTTTAATTTTGCCCTATTTGTCGCTGCCAGTTCATTTTTATACAGTCAGTCATTTGGCATGGCGATCGTGATTGTGCTGTGTTTAATCAGCTGTCTGATTGGCCTGTACCGGATTCAGACCAGCGAGTTTGAGCAGGAGCCGACCACCCAGCGTGCCGCCTTACAACAGGATGCCAAGCATGTAGCGAAGTTTATCCTGTACGCCATTCCATTTTTTATCCTGCTGTTTATTTTCTTCCCGCGTTTGCCACCACTTTGGCATATTCCCATCCCAGAAAATAAAGGTGTGACCGGTATTAGCGACAGCATGTCGCCCGGTGATATTGCTGAATTATCGCAGTCTAGTGCATTGGCTTTCCGGATTATCGGTGATGTCAGTAAACTCCCACCGCGTTCAGAGCTGTATTGGCGCGCCTTGGTACTGGATGAATATGATGGTCAACGCTGGACCAGCAGTTTCGTCAATCAGCAACCTTTAATGCGACAGCCCATGGATAGCTCGCCAGTGCCGGTTGGATGGAACTATCAATATCTGGCTGCGGATCCTTCGGTGTTCTGGATCATGGGGCTGGAAAAATCAATACCTGTGGAGCGCCGTTATTATAACCGTCAGGACTGGAGTATTGTGCCGCGACGACTCACGCAACGTGTTGAACCGATTCCGCTGCAGTGGATTGGGACACAATATGATCCTCAGGCTGTAGGTCAATATCTTGCGCGAATCAATACCCAGGTACAGCGCAGATTGGATCCTCAAGCGCAGCAGCTGGCACAACGCCTATATATGCAAAGTGCTGAAGATCCACGCCGTTATGTGCAGAACGTTCTGAACTGGTATCAGCAGAATAACTTTGTTTATACCCTGAAACCGGGCCAGTTGGGACAAAACCGGATTGATGAATTTCTATTTAACTCCCGGCAAGGGTTTTGTGAGCATTATGCATCGAGTTTCGTCATGCTGATGCGTTATGTCGGGATTCCTGCACGTGTGGTGACTGGTTATCAGGGTGGAGAACTGGCACCGGATCGTAAGAGTTGGGAAGTCCGGCAACTGGATGCTCATGCCTGGACAGAAGTCTGGTTAGATCAGAAATGGCAGCGCTTTGATCCGACCGCCATGATTGCGCCGCAACGTATAGATGGCGGAATGCAAAACCTGCTGTCTCAAGATGAAAGAGTCTGGTCAAATAATTCGACCTGGACATCGCAGAATAATCAGTGGATGACCAAGATGCGGGTCTGGAGCGATTATGCCAGCTACCAGTGGCAAAGCAAGGTGGTGGGTTATAATGCAGAATCGCAACAGAACTGGCTATCAAAATTAGGTCTGAGTTCGGTTTATTCGAGTATTGTGGTTTTGCTCGGCAGTATTGCATTACTGATTCTAGCTTATATATTAAGAATTTATCTAAAAGCCCGACAGGCTCAATCCCCATTTGATCGTGCTATCCAACAGTTGAATCAATCTTTAGCTGACGATCTCAAAAAACAGCCTGCTGAAACTTTTCATCACTGGATGCAGCGTTTATCCCAACAGGTTAAGGACGAAAATCAGTCTGCATTTATAGAGGCAATCCGGATTTTTGAAAAGTATCTTTATTCAGGAGCAGAACTTACTGATCAAGAATTGAAAAAATTCAAGGATTTGCTTAAAACTTGTGCTGACAGTTTGAAAATCAAATGAAAAGACTTGTCTTCAGTCAGAAAAATTTATAATATGCCATACATTCTAGGTGTATAGCTCAGTTGGTTAGAGCGCTACGTTGACATCGTAGAGGTCTCCAGTTCGAGTCTGGATATACCTACCAAGATTCAAAAAAGCCCATTCAAAGAATGGGCTTTTTTATGACTTAATTTTAATGTAATAAATTTAATTGTTTCATAAAGTCCAGCCTGCACTCAAAAATACAAAAAATAGCAGGACTAAACTCTTAAAGCATATAAGGATTATGTCTGGTATTTTTTAGGTCATTTTAAAATCAAGATAAAATATATTTTATAAAAAATCTTTATTTAAACCTGACATATTTTAACTGAACTATTTAAAGTATCTAGTGTTCTGTATTCCGATCTAAAAAAATTTAAAGCATACTCCAAGGATGTTCATCTGGCTTCATTTTAACTCAGGATGCATAAGTGAAATATTCATTTATACAACAGGCTTTCACTGGCCCCGTGGATATCGTTGGGGATATTCATGGCGAGATTGCAGCACTGGAACAACTGATTCATGTATTGGGTTATGACCGGCACGGTCGTCATCCTGAACAGCGTAAACTGATTTTTGTTGGTGATCTGTGTGATCGGGGGCAGGATAGTGTCGCGGTGATTAAACGGGTCAAACAACTGGTAGATGAAGGCTATGCACAATGTGTCATTGGCAATCATGAATTGAACCTGTTGACCGATACTTTTCGGGAAGGCAATGGCTGGTTTTTTGGTTCACCGCATCAGGATGATCTGAAACCTTTTGATTCCATACAGGCTTCAGCCACAGACCGTAAGTGGATTCTAGATTTTTTAAATCGCTTGCCGGTGGCGCTCGAGTCTGAGCAGCTGCGTGTGGTACATGCCTGCTGGCATCAGCAATCCATTGATCGATTACGTGATTCTCATTTCAATTCGCTCAGAGAAGCCTATGCTAAATTCGTTGAGCATACAGCGCTGGATTTGCAAGCCTTAGGTATTAATGAATTAATGCAGAATGAACAGCAACAATACCAACACCAGTTCAAAGACCCAGCTGCAACTTTACCTTTATTGCAACACCTCGCAGAAAAAGAGCTGCGTGAGCAAATGCACAATCCAATTCGGGTCATCACTTCAGGTGCAGAACAGATCGCGGTGCAACCCATTTACGCCGGTGGCCGATGGCGCATGATCGATCGTTTGCCATGGTGGGACAGCTATACCGATCAAATTCCAGTGATTACTGGGCATTATTGGCGAAACTTTAAAACTACTGAAGAAAAGGCCGGACTATTTAAATCGATCGATGCATTGCAATGGTATGGACAGCAACAAAATGTATTTTGTGTGGATTATTCAGTGGGTAAACGATATCTCGATCGTCAGCAGCAAGTGGCATTTCGTCACCGGCTGGGCGCTTTAAGATTTCCAGACAATATTCTGATCTTTGAAGATGGCACCCATTACCTGGTTCAAGGGACTTAATCAGATAGAGTCTTCAGAAGTTTTGCTCGGCAATTTGTTGGTATAAAAAAGCAGCCATTCAGGCTGCTATTTTTAGAAGATTGCAAGTTTATTCTGCTTCGATAATTTCATAATCATGGGTAATTTCAACGCCGCCATCCGAAAGCATTTTGCTGGCAGAGCAATACTTTTCTGCAGAAAGTTCTACGGCTTTTGCCACCTGTTTCTCTTTAATGGCTTTGCCTGTCACGACAAAATGTAAGTGAATTTTCGTGAAAACTGCCGGAATTGTATCCGCACGTTCAGCCTTTAACTCACAACGTACATCGCTAATATCCTGACGGGCTTTCTTCAAAATGGTCACAATATCAAAAGATGCACAGCCACCCAGACCGGTTAAAAGGAGTTCCATTGGACGGGGACCACGGTTTTCACCGCCATATTCCGCTGAACCATCCATAATGATGGTATGACCACTTTGAGTTTTTGCTTCAAAAGCAACATTCTCTAACCAATGAACGCTTGTTTGCATTGCAACTACCTAAAAAAAGCTATAAATTTGTCAAGTAACTGTACACTAACATAAATTGGGTTGATACGGAATTTCAATCCCACTGTGTGACAAGTTCACATTAGGTCTTGTGCGATCTATACATTATCCATATTCGGAACCGTAAGCATGACTTCAAACTTTTCACAATTAAGCACAGATGCGCTTTCTCCGGGGCAATTACCAGAATCCGTGAAAGCACTGTTAAAACGTGCATATATTAATCGTTATCCAAAACGTACTACGATCATTGATGCAGGATCAGAATCTAAATCTTTGTATTTGATTTTGAAGGGGTCTGTATCCATCATTCTTCGTGAAGATGATGATCGTGAGATTGTCGTGGCATATTTAAATCCAGGTGACTTTTTTGGGGAAATGGGTTTATTTGAGGTAAATCCACAACGTACTGCAGAAGTTCGTACACGTGATGTGTGTGAAATTGCTGAAATCACCTATGAAAATTTTCATGAAATCAGCAAGCAATATCCTGATCTGAGCTATGCGGTATTTGCTCAGCTGGTACGCCGTCTGAAAAATACCACACGTAAAGTGACTGATCTGGCATTCATTGATGTTTCAGGCCGTATTGCACGTTGCCTGATCGACTTGTCTTCTCAGCCTGAGGCGATGATTTTACCAAATGGCCGTCAGATTCGTATTACCCGTCAGGAAATTGGCCGTATTGTCGGTTGTTCCCGCGAAATGGTCGGCCGTGTACTGAAGACACTTGAAGAACAGGGTATGATTGAAACTGATGGTAAAGCCATTCTGATTTTCGATGTTTCTCTGGAGGAGCCAGAAACGGTCAGTGCCGGTGAGCTCGAAGACGAATAAGTCAAAAATAAAAAAAAGCAAATCTTCTGATTTGCTTTTTTTATCCCTACTTTAAAAGCACAAATTCATTCGAACATAACAATTTGGCACAAGCTTTTTAGAAAAGATAATTTAAGTCCCCTTATCATTCCGATAGGCTATAGCGCATGTGATAGCAATAAACGACCGATAAATTTTAAGGATATTTTTTTATGCAGTTCAGACCATTGGCAGATACAGGCATTCTTTTGCCGGAAATTTGTTTGGGCACCATGACATTTGGTGAGCAAAACACACAGGAAGAGGCTTTTCAGCAACTGGATTATGCTTTGGATCAGGGACTGTATTTCTGGGATACTGCTGAAATGTACCCGGTACCACCAAAACCTGAAACGCAAGGTGCAACCGAGCGTATGATTGGTAACTGGATTGCCTCTCGCGGTGGCCGTGACCAACTTTTTCTGGCCTCAAAAATTGCCGGTCCTTCACAAGGCGGCAGTCATATCCGGGATGGCAGAACCCGTTTCGTTGCAGATGAAATTGCATCAGCGATTGACCAGTCCTTGGCACGTCTGCAAACCGATTATATCGATTTATATCAGCTGCACTGGCCGCAACGTCCAACCAATTTCTTTGGCAAGCTGGGCTATGGTAATGCAGAAGCGGCAGAAGATCGTGCAGTAACAGATCTGGAAGAAACCTTAACCGCTTTACATCAAGAGATTCAAAAAGGCCGCATTCGTTATATCGGCCTGTCCAATGAAACCCCATGGGGCACCATGAAATTTTTACATCTGGCTGAAAAACTTGGTTTATCTAAGTTTGTCAGTGTGCAAAATCCCTATAGCTTATTGAATCGTACTTATGAAATGGGCATGTCAGAAATTGCCAAATACGAAGGTGTAGGCCTGTTGGCTTATTCACCTTTGGCATTCGGTTATCTGACCGGTAAATTCCGTCATGGTGCGCGTCCTGCCAATGCTCGGGTTACTTTATATTCGCGCTTTAGCCGCTATAGCAATCCGGAAAGTGAATGGGCGACCGAACAATATGCACAACTGGCCGAGCAGCATGGTCTGACTTTGACGCAATTGGCTTTGGCCTTTATCAAACAGCAGTTCTTTGTAACCAGTACTATTATTGGGGCCACCAATCTGGATCAGTTAAAAGAAAATATTCAGGCCTTTGAAATCGATTTATCTGAAGACGTACTGAAAGGTATTGAAGCGATTCACTGTCAGCAGCCAAATCCGGCTCCATAATTTTTATCGTTATTTAGACGCACCCTTGATTGAGGGTGTTTTTTTATTGTTGATTACACGCTTATTTTAATGAAAAAGAGTATGGGAAAGGATCGTCAAATCCGCATAATTAAAACATCATCCATAAAAGATGCTCTTATAAAAATGAATCATGAAACTACTTTGTCCCAAACAAAAGTATGAGCGAAAGCCATACGGAAGTTGCTGAACTAATTTTTCTTTATCAGTGATAAGGCCATTAATCACCTCGAGTATTGATTCAAACTGAACAGAAACTCTCTGAAGTTCTTCATTTGGTAGAAGGGTTAGGACAGCATATGTAAGCCAATTTTGTTTTAAATTATCCCGATACAACTAAATAGCTTAATCAAGATGATGAGTTAGCGCTAGTCTTGGGGTCTCATTAAAAATTCTCTTTCGCTTACTTGAAATATGATTTGACTACACCAATATTATAATTGAAATCTGTATATTTTTAGATAATAAGTTTTTGAAAAATATACAAAAATAATTTGAAATCTGATTAATCGCACCCATATATCCATCAAGTAGAAAATTTGTTGTGAGGAATAACAAAAATGCGTTTTGAGAAATTTACCAATCGCCTGCAGCAAACCCTTTCCGATGCACAATCATTGGCCATGACTAAAGACCATAGCTCGATTGATGGGATTCATATTCTGGCCACCTTGATGGATGAAGCATCCAATGTCAGCTTGCTGCAGCAGGCCGGCGCCAATCTGCGTGAATTGCAAACCAAGCTGCAAACGGCCCTAAGTAATGTAGCAACCCTGAGCAATCCCTCCGCGGATATCAATCTCAGCCCTGAAGCGGCAAAAGTATTACATTTGGCAGACAGCTTCGCGCAAAAAGCCGGAGATGAGTTTCTATCTACAGATTGGGTACTGTTGGCGCTGGCAGAAACAGGTAACACAAAAACCTTATTAAACAGTGTTGGCCTAAAGGCAGAAACCTTAGGCCAGATCATTAATCAATTTCGAGGCGATGAAAAAGTCATGAGCAATAATCATGAAGATCAGCGTGATTCACTGAATAAGTACACCATTGATTTAACTGAACGTGCTTTGGCAGGCAAGCTTGATCCTGTGATTGGCCGTGATGATGAAATCCGCCGTACCATTCAGGTTCTGTCACGCCGCACCAAAAATAACCCGGTACTGATTGGTGAGCCGGGTGTGGGTAAAACGGCAATCGTCGAAGGTCTGGCACAGCGGATTATTAATGGTGAAGTACCTGAAGGACTGAAAGGTAAACGTGTTTTATCGCTGGACCTGGGATCTTTACTGGCCGGTGCCAAATACCGTGGTGAGTTTGAAGAACGCTTAAAAGCCGTTCTGAAAGATATTGCCAAACACGAAGGCGAAATCATCTTATTCATCGATGAGCTGCATACCTTGGTGGGTGCCGGTAAGGGTGATGGTGCGATGGACGCCGGTAACATGCTGAAACCGGCGCTGGCACGTGGCGAGCTGCGCTGTGTCGGTGCGACTACGCTGGATGAATATCGTCAGTATATTGAAAAAGATGCAGCGCTCGAGCGTCGTTTCCAGAAAGTCTTGGTGGATGAACCGAGTGTGGAAGACACCATTGCGATTCTGCGTGGTCTGAAAGACCGCTATGCAACGCATCACGGGGTACAGATTCTGGACTCTGCGATTATTGCTGCAGCGAAAATGTCACATCGTTATATCACCGATCGCCAGTTGCCGGATAAAGCCATCGACCTGATTGATGAAGCAGCATCACGCATTAAAATGGAACTCGATTCCAAACCAGAAGCTTTGGATAAACTGGAGCGCCGTCTGATTCAGTTAAAAATGCAGCTGGAAGCGGTGAAAAAAGATGAAGACTCAGGTGCCAAAGCTGAGATTCAATATCTGTCTGACCAGATCGCCACGGTTGAAAAAGAGTATCAGGACCTAGAAGAAATCTGGCGTGCCGACAAAGCCTTGGTTGCTGGTAATAAAGACATTCAAGTCAAACTGGATCAGGCCCGTATTGCACTGGACAAGGCGCAACGTGAAGGTGATCTGGCTGAAGCAGCACGGTATCAATATGGCGTCATTCCAGAGTTACAAAAACAGCTGGAACGTATTGAAGCAGCTGAAGAAAGTGAGGCACCGAAACTGCTGCGTGACAAAGTCACCGACAATGAAATTGCCGAGGTGGTCAGTGCGGCCACCGGTATTCCTGTGGCGAAAATGTTGCAAGGTGAGCGTGACAAACTGCTGCATATGGAAGAGTTCCTGCATAACCGTGTGGTGGGGCAAGAAGAAGCTGTGGTTGCGGTGTCGAATGCGGTACGCCGTTCACGTGCAGGTCTGTCAGACCCGAACCGTCCAAGTGGCTCATTCCTGTTCCTGGGTCCAACGGGTGTGGGTAAAACAGAATTGACCAAAGCATTAGCAAACTTCTTGTTTGATAGTGACGATGCCATGATTCGTATTGATATGTCTGAATTCATGGAAAAACATTCGGTCAGTCGTTTGGTCGGTGCGCCTCCGGGCTATGTGGGTTATGAAGAAGGCGGGGTGCTGACGGAAGCGGTACGTCGTAAACCCTATAGCGTGATCTTGTTCGATGAAGTCGAAAAAGCGCATCCGGATGTGTTTAACATCTTGCTACAGGTGCTGGATGATGGTCGTTTAACTGACTCGCAAGGCCGGGTAGTGGACTTTAAAAACAGCGTGATCGTTATGACGTCGAACCTGGGTTCGCAGGATATGCGTGAACTGGGCGTTAATGCAACACGTGATGAAGTTCGTACAGTAGTGATGAATGCGGTCTCGGAACATTTCCGTCCGGAGTTTATTAACCGTATTGATGAACTGGTGGTCTTCCATGCGCTGGAAAAAGACCAGATTCGCGGTATTGCCGATATCCAGTTGAATCGCTTGCGTCAGCGCCTGGCAGAGCGTGATATGCGTCTGTCGGTAGATGATAGTGCTTTCGATCAGTTAATTGATGCCGGTTTCGATCCGCTGTATGGTGCGCGTCCGTTAAAACGTGCGATCCAGCAACGTATTGAAAATGGTCTGGCTCAAAAAATCCTTGCAGGGGAATTCCAGCCGGGTGATACGATTCTGGTCCAGGCCGAAGCGGGTGATTTAATCTTCGAGAAAATGAAACTTAGCTAATATTGCCTGTCCTTTTAATTTTCAGAAAACCTAGCTTCGGCTAGGTTTTTTGATGGCTGACAATTCAGGTCATATCAGTAAAAAAATTGCTTAAAAGTGACAGCTATTTTTAATATTTTGTGATGAATATTATGTTTAAGTGATTTATTTGCAAAACAATTATCTTTATTTTTTAAGATTAACTATAATTTATGTTCAATAAAAATAGATAAATTCTGAGCAAAAACTATGTCGAAAATAGTATGGGGTGGAATTGGTGTCGTGGTGTTGGCGGGGGCTGTGAGCACGGGTAATTTATATGCAGATAAGAGCTTGAAAGCGCATTATCAACAAAATTTAAAACCAGCGCCGAACATTAGTGTGCAATATACTGACTACGCTATGGGGGCTCTACAAGGCACGGCCAAGTGGAGCATGAGCATTGTGCCAGACGCGTGTAATGCCAAAGAAAAATTAGTATTTAATGGTCAAGACCAAATTCAGCGTACCTGGAAAGGCTATACCATTCATTCTCAACTCGATTTAGCACAAGGACAGGGCGCATATGCTGAATTTTTTCAGCAACCTTTAAAAGTGACGACGCAAGTCAACTGGTTGGGTGTATCGACCACACAATTACAAACCCCTGTCATCGAAAAAAAAGAAGCAGGTTTATATACCAGAATTGACCCTATACAGATCAAGTTTCAGGCAAAACAGAGTCAGGGACAACATAAAATTTTAAATATGAGTTTTGATGTGCCAGAATTGTCTATTCGTGATCAGTCTGGAAATACACAACTCAAGGGTGTGCATTTTAAAACCAATCAGGCTCTGAATGCGCAGTATTTAGAACCGGGTTATTTCGAGTTCAATATTGTCAAAATGCAGCGCCAGGATGCTAAGGCAGAAGGCTCAGGACAACTGAAAGACCTGAGCTGGCGTATGGATACCCAACTGCATGAGCGTACAGTAGATGTTCAATCAAAATTTAAAATTGCCGAAATGGGCTTAAATAATGTCCCTGCGATGCAAGACTTAGAACTCAATTGGGAGCTCAAAGACTTACAGCGTCAAAAAATGCAGATATTATTTGATATTCTGCAAAAGCAAAATAACTCTTGTCTGGAAGCAGGAAATTTTGAAAAAGATGCGATACAAGCCATGCTGGCGGTGATTAATGATGGCTTCAAGTTTGAATCGAAGCAGAATCAGTTAAAGTTAGGTACAGGCAGTATTCAGGCAGATTTAGTCGGAAAAGTAATGCCAGGCCATCAAACCACCTTGGAAAGCTTGGCAAAAATGTTCCCAAATCTGTTAGAAGTGCAAACCAATATCAGTTTCAATAAACAGGTAGTAAAAACCTTCACTCATCATTATATGCGTGCCGCAGGTAAAAATATGTCCGATCAAGAGCTGGAGCAAATGCTGAGTGCGATGCAAGCTAATCAGCAAATTCAGCGAGATGGTGATGTGTTTAAACTATCCATGCATTATCTGTATGGTGAAAAGAAGTTCTTAACTGCACAATAAGTTGTAAGTCGCTTTTTAACAGCGAATCTAAGAAGAAAAAGCCTGTTCAACTGAACAGGCTTTTGTTTTATCACAATCTAATACCAGTGATTACACTTTAGGATGGCCGATTTTCCAGGCACGGTGAATCTTCTGGTTACGCTTGAAATCAGGCCCAATGGTTTCTTGAGTAATTTCTTCAACATCATAGAACGCCAGAATTTCTTCATCCATCTCGAAACCACGATAGTTGTTCGAGAAGTACAGGGTACCATCGCTGGTTAAACGGTTCATGGCGCGTTTCAGCAAGGATAGATGGTCGCGCTGTACGTCAAACGTCCCGTAGAATTTTTTCGAGTTTGAGAAAGTGGGTGGATCAATAAAGATCAGCTCATATTGCTCATGACCTTCTTTGAGCCATTCAAAACAGTCAGATGCAAAGAACTGATGCTGTTCATCGGCGTGATCCACGGTTAAACCGTTCAGCACGAAGTTTTCCTTCGACCAGTTCAAATAGGTATTGGAAAGATCGACACTGGTGGTACTTGCAGCACCACCCAAGGCAGCATGTAGGCTCGCCGTAGAGGTGTAGCTGTAGAGGTTCAGGAAGTGTTTGCCTTTGGCCTCACGGGCAATACGCAAACGCATTTGACGATGATCCAGGAACAGACCGGTATCCAGATAATCGGTCAGGTTAACCAGAATCTTGGCCTTACCTTCCTGTACGATAAAACGCTTCGATGCGGTACTTTGTTTGGTGTACTGGTTTTTACCTTCCTGACGTGCGCGGGTCTTGATAAAGATCGCATCACGGCCCAGACCGGTCACAGCGCGAATGGCTTGCAGTGCCAGGTTAAAGCGTTTCTTGGCTTTTTCAGGGTCAATCGTTTTAGGTGGAGCATATTCTTGCACATGCAGGCGCTCACCATACAGATCCACCGCGACATTAAAGTCTGGTAAATCGGCATCATACAGACGTAAACAGTGTACGCCTTCTTTGACTGCCCATTTTTTCAGGGCTTGCATATTTTTGGTCAGACGGTTGGCAAACTCCATCGCACCTTCGATTGGTTCGAATTGTTGCGGCTGCCAACCTTCCAGAAACGGACGCACCACAGCCGCAGGTTTAACCGTACCAAAGCGGATATAGATCGGCAATTTACCATTCATCAAACGCAGGATTTGCGGATCATTAAAGGCCAGCACGTCAGCCTGTTCGACTTGAGAGGCAATCACCGCCGCTTTTTGATTCGGGAAATTCTTTTGCAGTAAAGCCGATAAACCAAGATATAAAGAACGGTTCTGCGCTTTATCACCGAGACGCTCACCATAAGGCGGGTTGGTTACGAAGAAGACTTTCTTGCCTTCAGCCTGAAAATCCGGCCAGTCATTTAAAGTACGCTCTTCGATCATGATATTGTCGAGAGCAGCTTCAAAACCTGCCGCGATGATATTTTGACGTGTCGCTTTTACAGCTTCCCAGTCTGCATCGAAGGCATAGAATTGCGGTAATGGATTTTCCATTGCCGCTTGGTGGCGTTCAGCTGCTTCAGCTTTAATGCCCATCCAGAGTTCATGGTCATGGCCATTCCAGCCATTAAAACCGAAACGACGCACCAGACCCGGCGCACGGTCGGTCAGGATCATCAGTGATTCAATGATAAAGGTACCTGAACCACACATTGGATCGACAATGATGTCCGGATTAATCTGTTTAAGCTGACCTTTTTGCAAAATTGCAGCAGCCAGATTTTCCTTGATTGGTGCATCGGTCATAAAGTGGCGATAACCACGTTTATGTAATGAGTCGCCGGACAAGTCCAGACAATAGGTATGTTCTTTCTTCCCAGCCAGAATATACATGGTAATTTCTGGCTGTTTGGTATCGATACTTGGGCGTTTACCCACAGCTTCCATGAAGGAATCTACGACACCATCTTTGGCACGCAAAGTTGCGAACTGGGTATTGACCTTGATGTCACGCTCGACATGCAAGCGAATCGCAAAGGTACTTTGTGGTGCAAAAATGAGCGACCAGTCAAAGCTGATTGCACCTTCATATAGCTCTTCTGCCACATCACGGGCATCGTGAGAAAATTCAATTTCATGGGTATGAATTGGCATGAGCACACGTGAAGCCAGACGTGACCACATACAAATCCGATAAGCATTTTCCAGACTGCCTTTAAAGATTAAACGACCGGGAAAACGCTCAATATTCTGAACACCTAAGCCTTGTAGTTCTTCTTCTAATAAGGTTTCCAGACCATCGGCACAGGTGACCCAATAATTGCTTAAACGTGGAGAGGTATTCATATAATAGAGAGACCAAAAAAGATAAATAAAAAACTGCGCCAAGTTTACCGTATTTTTATATTGAAAGCTTTTTAAATTCTCTGAAAGGCCTTGCCGTGTACGCGTGAAAAATAATATTCACATGATAAATTGATGAACTGGTACGCATTTTGCTCTATACACAGCAAATCAGGCAGTCAGTCGGAGGAGAGCGATGGCTGCCTGATTCTGATTTTTCAATTTTATAATGGGGGTTAAAATGTTAGAGAATCAGTTACGCAACCATGACGCTTTTTCAGTGGCCACTTTAATTTATACACGTTTGAGACGTGTGTCAGGCCGGGTCGTGGATGCGCTTTATCTGGCAGAAAATCTGGACTATGCACGGCATGTGATTGAACTGGTAGAACAGACCCAAGATCCAGAGTTGCAGCGTTTAATCGAGCGCTTAAAACAGGTTTGGGATCTGCCTGTGGTTCGGCAGCAACAGTTTGAAAAATCTGCACATCTGCCACAGCAGGAGGTATTGGTCTCGGTTGAACCCGATCAGGACGATATCTACCGTGCACAGGTTGCACATCATTATATCGGTGCGCTGCGATAAAACGATGGGTGTGAATGTGCCAGACTGAAGCACCCATAATTTTGTACTGAAAGTCAGCAGGATGGAAAATGGTTAAATTATCTTATTGAAAAAATACATAGGAATTTCAATTTCTATTTTTATTATCGAGGTGGTTTTTGTACAAGTAGTCACATTGCCAACTACTCAGACTGGCCAATCTCTGTATAATATGTTGACTTAACGCATAAGGAATCTCTCATGCACTTGGCGGCATTGCATACACCGAGCCAGATTCAACTCAATAAAGAAGGTAATCTAAAACACTTCTTGACCATCGAAGGTCTTTCCAAAGAAACCCTGACAAAAATATTGGACACTGCGCAGTCCTTTTTTAATGACCAAAATCAGCTCATTACCAATAATTTGCTGGAAGGCAAAACGGTGATGAACCTGTTTTTCGAGAACTCTACCCGTACCCGCACTACTTTTGAAGCCGCTGCCAAGCGCCTTTCTGCCAACGTTCTGAATATCGATATTGCCCGTTCGAGTACCTCTAAAGGTGAAACCCTGCGTGACACCTTATGGAACCTTGAAGCGATGGCCGCCGATATTTTCGTGGTGCGTCATTCATCTTCAGGTGCGGCGCATTTTATTGCCAAAGATGTCTGTCCGACGGTGGCGATTATTAATGCCGGTGATGGCCGTCATGCCCATCCAACCCAGGCGATGCTGGACATGCTCACCATTCGCCGGGAAACCCATAAAAAATTTGAAGAGATGTCGATTGCCATTATTGGTGATATCAAACATTCACGTGTCGCGCGTTCAGATGTAGCGGCTTTGCAAACCTTAGGCTGCGAAGATATTCGGGTGATTGCACCAAATACCTTGCTGCCATACGGTTTTGAAGAATATGGTGATGGTATTCGTCTATTTAACAACATGGAAGATGGCATCAAAGATTGCGACGTGATCATTACCCTGCGTATTCAAAATGAGCGGATTGATTCTCCGGCACTGGCATCGCAAGCTGAATTCTACAAGATGTATGGCCTGAACAAAGAACGTTTAGCGATGGCAAAACCGGATTGTATCGTGATGCATCCGGGTCCAATGAACCGTGGGGTGGAGATTGACTCCAGTATTGCCGATGGACCGCAGTCGGTGATTCTGAATCAGGTGACCAATGGTATTGCGGTACGTATGGCGGTGTTGGCTTTGTCAATGCAAGGCCAGCTTCAGGAACAGGGTTTGATTGCAGCGATTGCGGGTTAAGGAATAAGTCATGACTATTGTAAAAATTGAAAATGTTCGTGTGCTCGATCCGATCCAAAACACTGATTCTGTTCAGACCGTGTATCTGGAAAATGGTAAGTTCGTTGCGGAAACGGCTGCTGTTTCTGAAACGATTGATGGTCAGGGCAAATGGTTGATGCCCACCATGGTCGATCTGTGTGCACGTTTACGGGAACCGGGTCAGCAACAACATGGCACCTTAAAATCTGAAGGTAAAGCAGCACGTGAAAATGGGATTTTGCACGTGTTTACACCACCAGATTCAAAGCCGATCGTGCAGGACAATGGCGCACTGATTCATGGTCTGGTTGAGAAAGCCATGCTGGACGGTGGTATTTATCTTGAAGTGATTGGTGCTCAAACCCAAGGCTTGCAAGGCCAGCAACCTGCCAATATGGCCGGTTTGAAAAAAGGCGGATGTACTGCGGTGTCCAATGCCAGTGCGCCTTTTGTCAATGATGACGTGGTACTACGTACCCTGGAATATGCTGCAGGTTTAGATCTGACTGTGGTGTTCTATGCAGAAGAGCCGCAAATTGCCAAAGATGGCTGTGTACATGAAGGCTTTATTGCCTCGCGTCAAGGCTTGCCGATGATTCCAGCACTTGCTGAAACCGTGGCAATTGCCAAATACCTGTTAATGATTGAAGTGACCAAAGTTCGTGCGCATTTCGGTTTATTATCTTGTGGTGCGTCAGTAGAGCTAATCCGGATTGCCAAAGAAAAAGGCTTGCCTGTCACCTGTGATGTGGCCATGCACCAATTACATCTGACCGATGCCTTAATTGACGGTTTTAATTCGCTGGCACATGTACGTCCGCCACTGCGTGCTGAACAAGACAAAGAATTGCTACGCCAAGGAGTAAAATCTGGGGTGATTGATGCGATTTGTACCCATCATGAACCGCTGAGCAGCTCTGCGAAAATGGCACCATTTGCTGAAACCCAGCCTGGCTTTAGCGCTTTTGATACTTATGTACCTTTTGGGATTCAACTGGTCAATGAAGGTTTGTTTACACCACTGGAATGGGTAGAAAAAGTGACTTTGGCTCCGGCACGTGTTGCACAAATGGCAGATCGCTGGGCAGACGAGGCGGGTTGGGTGCTGGTAGATCCAGAGCTAGAATGGACGCTGAACAAAGAAAGCATCGTGTCGCAAGGTAAAAATACACCGCTGATCAATCAAAAAGTGCGAGCTAAAGTTTTAAAAACGTTCCTCGCTTAATAGATCCAGCTTTTATAAAAGTCAGCTTCGGCTGGCTTTTTTTGTTTTTGAATTCTGTGTCAGTAAAATGAGTACTCAACAAAAACAGTGAAACTTTATGATATTCATACAATTATTTACATTTTCAAAAAACTGGCATCGTTACACTGATTGAATATTAAACATTAGAAAAATCAAAAGAATGGTGACAATATGAATGTAGATCTGATGGAACGCTTAAAAAGCGATGTTACAGCGATTGTGCTACAAGGTGAAACCGAACATCTATTTGCCAAAGATCAGGCACTGAGTCAGTTCTATCCCATATTCTTAAGTATATTGCGTGCACGTCCTGCATGGATTGAAAGTTTAAGCCAGCAACTCAATCCAAAAATCCATGAACTGTTTAATGGAAATTCGGCACTCAAGCAGCAGTTTCTGGATCAACTTGATCAGAGCGCACCACAAGATCAAATAGAGCAAACCCTGAATCGGGCCATTGTACCGACCCTCAATTTTTTACAGACCGAAGCCGGTGCTTCAAGTCCAGAAGCGATTAGTCATTTGCTGGAAACCCACGCCGAATCGATCCAGCGTGCATTACCTGTTTGGGCCGGATCAATTTTAGCGGCATTAGGTGTTTCTCCATTGGCAGGGCAGCATTTGAATCAGGCGCCTGAACTAGAACCAGAATATACTGTTGTGGTACAGCAACAGAAAAAAAGCGGTTTTTTATGGCCGTTTATTATTTTTCTGATTCTGGCAGCTTTAATCCTGTTTTTTGTTCGTAGCTGTATGCAGGATGATGCTGAGGATTCGGCAAACACCCAAACGACCCGTGAAATTGCCGCAGCCCAACCGGCTTCTTTACAGTTGAGTACCGGCACTAATGGTGAAATTATCAGTTGTCAGTTACAGCTGAATAATCCCCAATATATGCAAATTTTGCAAACCGAGATTAAACAGATCTTTAATTATAATATTGGTTGTGGGGCGCTCAGCAGTGAGGTTTATCATTCGGAATTTATTGATCAGGATAGCATTCCTTCCGTTTTGAAACTGATTCAAGGCATGCCAAATGTCTCACTAGACTGGATTGGTAATCAGGTTGCTATACGTGCAGCGAGTAATGCAGAAGCAGAACGTCTGGCAACACAAATTCGTAATCTGGCCAAAAATGTCACTGTTGTGACTCAACAGCCGGTCAATAGGAGTGAGGCGATTCAGGCTGCCAATAGCGAGGCAGAACAAGCATTGGCGAGTATCAAAACTGATCATGTTCAGGCCTTAGATGTTGCGACCGCACTGAATTTGCAGATTATTAATTTTGATACTGCATCGACTACCGTGCCGGAAGTGAATAAATCGGTACTGGATCAGGCTGCCGCATTATTGCAGCGCGCACCGCATGTTATTCTCAAGGTCAAAGGACATACCGATGCGCAAGGAAGTGAGGCCGAGAATAAAGTGCTGTCTGTGCAACGCGCGCAAGCAATTGTGGGTTATCTGATTGAAAAGGGGGTTGATCCTGCGCAATTGCAAGCTGTAGGCGTGGGAGAGGGCCAGCCTGTTGAACCGAATGCGACACCTGCCGGACAGTTTCAGAACCGCCGCGTAGCTTTTGAAGTGGTTAATACTGAAACAGGTACTATACGTGCAGTGGATAGCGAGGGTGTTGTAGAAAAGAAAGCCAGCTGAAATAATTTTCCAGATGAAAAAGGACGAATGATTCGTCCTTTTTATATGGCTTAAATTAAGAAAAGACCGGTGGACTATAGGTCAAAGTTCGGCCGAGGAACCAGAGTAAAAACAGCACCAGCGGGATATGAAAAACCAGTTGGGTCACGGTAAAACCGATCACATCTTTGGCCTTTAACTTCAGGATGCCCAGCATCGGCAACATAAAGAAAGGATTGATCAGATTAGGCAAGGCTTCGGCAGCATTATAAATCTGCACTGACCAGCCCAGATGCACTTTCAGATCATGCGCAGCCTGCATTACATAAGGGGCTTCAATAATCCATTTACCTCCACCGGAAGGAATGAAGAAACCCAGGATTGCCGAATAGAGACCCATCACGATAGCAAAGGTTTCCTGTGAAGCAATCGAAACGAAAAATTCGGCAATATAGTGTGATAGGGACAGATCCGCAGAATTCAGCGCATTGGTCATCATAAAGGCAATGCTGCCATATAAAGGAAACTGGATCAGCACACCTGAAATTGCTGGCACAGCCTTGGAAACGGCATTGAGAAAATTCCGTGGTGTGCCATGTAGTGCGACACCCAAAATCAGGAAGATAAAGTTATAGGTATTTAAACTGGAGATGGCCAGAATAGGATTGCTTTCGGAAAATTCGTTAAACATCCATACAGCACCTAGCACCACAATCAGAATACTTAAAATAGGTGAGTTTTCCAGCCAGTCGCCCGGACGTTTTGATGAAGATTCTTCCGGTTTTCCTTCTTCAATCTGAACCGGAAAATGTTCAATGGTTTTAATATGACTGCCTTTCGGCGCTGACCAGTAGGCAATGGCAATCGAGGCAATAATTAGAACCGCCGTCATGATCATGGATTGCGGCAGGAAAATCGTTTCGGTAAATGGAATGACACCGGTCAGATTGTAAATCGGTTCAGGCAGGCTGCTTTTATTGGCCTGTAATTGTGCAGCAGAGGAACTGATGCCGAGTGCCCAGGTGGCTCCCATCCCGATAATCGCTGCTGCGGCTGCAGCGCGGTAATCCATATTAAGTTCTTTACGTTGTGCCAGTGCAATCACGAGTAATGCAGTTAGAACTGTGCTCATGGCCCAGTTAATCAGGGAAATGAGCAGGCTGACTGTCGCGACCAATACAATCGCACCACGCCCTGAATGGGGCAGACATGCCATTTTTCGGATCAGAAGCTGCATTGGTTTTGAAACCGAAACCACATAACCGACCACGATCAGCATGCACATCTGCAAGGTAAAGGGAATCAGGCTCCAGAACCCGTCACCAAAGGAAATGGCAACGTCCTGTGCCGGCGCGCCAATTCCGATAGCGGCAATTGCGACAATGATGACACCGAGCAGGGCAAAAATATAAGAATCGGGAAACCATTTTTCTGACCAGTCACTGACGCGCAGGGCGAAGCGTTGTAAGATATTTTGTTCTGTTTGCATGATTAAAATTCATTTATTCTGCATTCATTTTTAAAATTAGAGTTTTCTTTGGTCGAAAAGAAACCCTTAAAATTTTTCATTTTAAGGGCCGGGAAAATCAAGCTGCTATTTTTTGTAAAGCCACACCCGTGACTTTCTGAATCTCCTCAAAACTGACCTCTGGTGCCAGCTCAACAAGTTGAATACCATCTGGAGTGACATCCAGCACACCTAAATCGGTAATGATCCGGTTGACCACAGCCTGTCCGGTAAGGGGCAGACTGCATTGCGCAACAATTTTAGGCGTGCCATCTTTGGCGCAGTGTTCCATCAACACCACGACTTTTTGTACCCCTGCGACCAGATCCATGGCACCGCCCATACCTTTGACTTTTTTGCCCGGAATCATCCAGTTGGCCAGATCGCCAGTTTCGGACACTTCCATGGCACCTAAAATGGCGATATTGACATGACCGCCACGGATCATGGCAAAGGAATCGGCACTGGAAAAGAAAGAAGCGCCCTTACGGGCAGTCACGGTCTGTTTACCAGCATTAATCAGGTCGGCATCGACGGTTTCAGCCGTTGGAAATTCGCCAATACCGAGCAAGCCATTTTCCGATTGCAGCCAGACGTTGATATTTTCTGGAATGTAGTTAGCAACCAGCGTTGGTAAACCAATCCCCAGGTTAACGTAGAAACCATCTTCCAGCTCTTGTGCAGCGCGCTGCGCCATTTGATTACGTGTCCAAGCCATGATCAAGCCTCCGCCTTTAAGGTCATCTGTTCAATACGTTTTTCCGGTTGGGTATTTAAGACAATTCGATTCACATAAATACCGGGCAGATGAATGTCATCGGGATCCAGCGCACCAATCTCGACAATTTCTTCTACTTCAGCCACGGTGATTTTGCCAGCCATAGCGCAGACCGGATTAAAGTTTTGTGCAGTTTTACGGAAAATCAGATTACCTGCTTTATCGGCCTTATAGGCTTTGACCAAGGCGATATCGGCAGTCAAGGATTCTTCCAGAATATAAGACTTGCCATTAAACTCACGTACATCCTTGCCTTCAGCAATCACGGTTCCGACACCGGTGGCGGTATAAAAAGCCGGAATACCGGCACCGCCAGCACGTAATTTCTCCGCCAAGGTGCCTTGTGGGGTCAGTTCGACTTCCAGTTCGCCACTCAGGTATTGACGTTCGAATTCTTTATTCTCACCAACATAAGATGAAATCATTTTTTGAATCTGTTTGGTTTCCAGTAAAACGCCCAAACCAAAACCATCGACTCCGGCATTGTTGGAAATACAGGTCAGATTTTTGGCACCGGTCTGTTTCAATGCGGCAATCAATGCTTCCGGAATACCGCATAAACCAAAACCTCCGACTGCCAGTGTATGTCCATTCTGAACCACGCCGTCTAAAGCGGCCTCTGCACTGTCATAAACTTTATTTGACATTTTTTACCTCGATTTATTCTTGTCTTGCAGATTCCTTTTTGGTCAGGAAACTACTGATGTATATCCTTGAGGACTTGTATCGTGTCCGGGTATTGCTATTGTTAGGCACAGGCTTTTTGCCAATAGGCATTGGCATAATTGGAGGGATTATTGCGCTGCAACACCTCACTGATATTACGGCTGGCCTGCATCAGGGCATCCAGTTGAATACCGGTTTCAAAGCCCATATTCGAGAGCAGGTAATACAGGTCTTCAGTTGAAACATTGCCTGAAGCACCCTTGGCATAAGGACAGCCACCCAGACCGGCAATGGATGAATCAAATACCCGGATGCCTTGTAACAGCGACTGGTAAATATTGGCGATGGCCATGCCATAGGTATTATGGAAATGACCTGCCAAAACCTTGGTATCGATCTGAGCCAGGCAAGCATCCCAGACTTTTTGCACCCGATCCGGTGTGGCTGTACCAATGGTTTCACCCAACGACACTTCATAGCAGCCCATATCCAGCAAACGTTGGGTGACTTTGACCACCTGTTTCGGATCAATCGCACCTTCATAAGGGCAGTCCACCATACAGGACACATAACCGCGTACCCGAATATCATTGGCTTTGGCGGCCGCCATCACATCGGCAAACTTTTCAAAGCTTTCATCAATCGAGCAGTTGATATTTTTTCGGGTAAAACTTTCGGACGCTGCGGTAAAGACCGCAACTTCCTTGCAACCCACCGCCAGTGCTGCTTCAAAGCCCTTCAGGTTTGGCGTGAGTAAACTGAACTGAATATTTGGGTCTTTTGGCAAGCCGGCAAACAGCTGATCGCTGTCTGCCATTTGTGGCACCCATTTGGCTGAAACACAGGAACCGACTTCAATCGCCTGTAAACCGGTTTTCATCAGATCCAGAATCAGATTTTTCCGGTCATCCAGCGTTAATGGCGTTTTTTCATTTTGCAGGCCATCGCGTGGCCCGACTTCTACAATTTTGACAAATTCGGTCATGCAACATCCTCCGTCAGTGGCTGGAACTCAAGCAGTTCATCACCGGCTTTGACCTGATCACCTTTCTGGAAATATGAACTGGCGATGATGCCGTCATGTGGTGCACGAATCGAGTATTCAATTTTCATCGCTTCCAGCGTCATCAAGACATCGTCTTTTTTGACCTTGTCATTGGCAGCGACCAGTACTTGCGTGATCACACCTGGCATTGGTGCAGTGAGGTTGTTTTCTGTCCCTTGATCATCATGCTGATCATAATCCGGCTGGATAGACTCGAATTTATGTGTCTGACCATTCTGGAACAGGGTAATGCCATGTTCAGTCTGGCTAAAGGCCAGTTTTTGCTGTTTGCCTGCCAGTTGCAAAGCTAAAGTATGTGCATCAATCAACTGACCTTGTAGCTGAATCTGCTGACCATTATAAGTGGCGATAAAACCTTGCTCTTGCGTACTGAACTGAACTTTAAGCATAATGCCATTGCGTTGTAATTGCACTGTATATGCATTTTGCTGATTCAGGCGCCAGAAAGCGTGTTGTTGCCAGACTGAGTTATTCGCAACCGGGTTTTGAGCTTGGCGTGATAATAATTCGATGAATGCAGCACTAACGATCAGTTCAGCATTGATCTCAGTCGAAGGTTTTAATAAGAACTCTTCTTCACGTTGAATCAGGCCGGTATCCAGATGGGCATTTTTAAACGAATCACACAGCACCAAACGGTCGAGGAATGCAATATTATTGCCCAAACCATCCACATGGAAATGGCCCAGGGCATGATGCATTTGCGTTAAAGCAGCTTCGCGGTTTTTGCCCCAGACAATCAGTTTGGCAATCATCGGATCATAATAGGTGCTGATTTCATCACCTTCGACAATGCCACTATCCACACGTACACAGTCATTTTGCTCTGGATAGTGTAAATAGCTGATCTGGCCAATCGCAGGAATAAAGCCTTTCTCTGGTTCTTCGGCATAGACACGTGCTTCCAGTGCATGCCCGTGGATCTGTAATTCATGCTGCTGTTTGGGTAAAGGCTCACCAAAAGCTACGCGCAGTTGCCATTCCACCAGATCCTGACCTGTAATCATTTCAGTGACCGGGTGCTCAACCTGCAAACGGGTATTCATTTCCATGAAATAGGCAGTACCATCTTGCTCGACGATAAACTCTACCGTACCGGCACCGACATAATCGACCGCACGTGCGGCATCAATCGCGGCCTGGCGCATCGCTTCAAGTTTGTCTTCTGGCATTTTTGGTGCAGGCGCTTCTTCAAGGACTTTTTGATGACGACGTTGTACCGAGCAATCACGTTCAAATAAATGCACATAATTGCCGTGGGTATCGCCAAAAACCTGTACTTCAATATGACGTGGCTGAATCACATAGCGTTCAATTAGCACATCTTCATTGCCAAAACTGGAACGCGCTTCGCTTTTACATGAAGCCAGCGAACTCAGAAAATCTTCACTGCGCTCGACCAGACGCATGCCTTTACCGCCACCGCCAGCACTGGCTTTGATTAGCACCGGATAGCCGATGCTGTCAGCCTGCTGTTTCAGGAAGTCGGCATCCTGATTGCTACCGTGATAGCCCGGGGTTAAAGGCACACCAGCTTTTTCCATCAGCGCTTTAGAGGTGGCTTTGAGACCCATCGCCAAAATGGCATCGACAGGCGGGCCAATAAAGACAATATTATTGTCCTGACAGGCCAGGGCAAACTGGTCATTTTCCGACAAAAAGCCATAACCTGGGTGAATTGCTTGCGCACCGGTGTTTTTGGCCGCCTGAATAATACGTTCGATCTGTAAATAGCTTTGTGCTGCTGGCGATTCACCAATATAGATCGCTTCATCCGCCAGTTTGACATGCTGTGCCTGTGCATCGGCATCGGAGTATACGGCAACGGTGGCAATACCGAGTTTTTTTGCTGTACGAATCACACGGCAGGCAATTTCACCACGGTTGGCAATTAAAATCTTTTCAAACATCGTAGCATCCTTCTTGTTGTTATGCCGTGGTCTTGATCCAGGCCGGGCTTTGTTTGTTTAAAAATGCATTCAGTCCATTTTTCGCCTCATCTCCCTGGCGAATATGGGCAATATGCTGTGCTGTTTTAAGAAGTAAATCTTCGGTCAAAACCTGTTGGTCGACCAGTTGAATCAGTTGTTTTGAGGAATTTTGTGCAGCAGGGCCACCGAGTAACAGGGCTTCCACAATTTCATCAATTTTGCTGTCGAGCTGTTCCGGTGGAGTGACTTCATGCGCCAGTCCAATGGTTTTGGCCTGTTCCGCAGAAATTCGCTCGGCGGTCAGGAAATAACGTGAAGCCTGACGCGCACCAATCGCACGAATCACATACGGGCTGATGGTCGAAGGTGCCAGACCCAAGCGTACTTCAGAGGTGGCAAACTTGGCATCGGTACTGGCCACGCAAATATCACAAGCTGATGCCAGACCCATACCACCGCCAAAAGCAATGCCATGCACCCGGGCGATGGTTGGCTGCTTTAAAGTCGCTAGGCTTTGCAGCATTTTCGCCAGTTTTAATGCATCTGCTTCGTTGTCTGCTTGAGAAGCCTGACCGGCCTGTTTCATCCAGTTCAGATCGGCACCAGCCGAAAAGCTTTTGCCGCGCCCTGCCAGAATCACCACACGTACATCATCACGGCTATTTAAAGATTGGAAGCAGCGATACAATTCTTCAATGACCTGAGTATTAAAGGCATTGTGCAGTTCAGCGCGATTAATCCAGACAGTTGCCACTTGATTTTGCTGTTCGAGCTGTAAAAATTGATATGTCATTTTTTTCACCTCTTACATGCGGAACACGCCAAACTTGGTCGGCTGGATTGGCGCATTCAGTGCCGCAGCTAAACTAAGACCTAACACTTCACGAGACTGGGCAGGGTCAATGACACCGTCATCCCATAAACGTGCAGAGGCATAATAAGGATGACCTTGGCGTTCGTACTGATCACGAATTGGCTGTTTAAACTGGTCTTCTTCTTCCGCAGACCAGTTAGCGCCTTTGGCTTCAATCTGATCACGTTTTAAGGTCGACAGTACGCTCGATGCCTGTTCACCGCCCATCACTGAAATACGTGAGTTTGGCCAAGTCCACATAAAGCGTGGTGAATACGCGCGGCCACACATACCATAGTTGCCGGCACCAAATGAGCCGCCAATCACCATGGTCAGTTTAGGCACATTGGCATTGGCCACAGCCATCACCAGTTTGGCGCCATTTTTGGCAATGCCTTCATTTTCATACTGGCGACCGACCATAAAGCCAGTGATATTCTGAATAAACAGCAGCGGAATATTGCGCTGACAGCAAAGTTCAATAAAATGCGCACCTTTTTGTGCAGATTCGGAAAACAGAATGCCGTTATTGGCAATAATCCCGACTGGCATACCGTATAGGCTGGCAAATCCGGTAATCAGAGTGGTACCAAATCGAGCCTTAAATTCATCAAAACGCGAACCATCGACAATCCGGGCAATCACTTCACGGACATCAAAAGGTTTACGCGAATCTGTTGGCACGATACCGTATAGCTCTGAAGCATCAAACAAAGGTGCTTCCACATGTTCAGGCAACGGATTTGGTTTTTTATTTAAATTGGCCACAATATTGCGGGCAATTTCCAGGGCATGCTGGTCATTTTCAGCCAGATGATCGGCTACACCGGAGAGGCGGGTATGCACATCACCACCACCAAGGTCTTCACTGGAAACCACTTCACCGGTTGCTGCTTTGACCAGTGGCGGGCCACCGAGGAAAATGGTTCCCTGATTGCGCACAATAATCGTTTCATCCGACATGGCAGGCACATAGGCACCACCCGCCGTACAACTGCCCATTACCACGGCAATCTGGGCAATGCCTTGGCTCGACATACGCGCCTGATTATAGAAAATACGTCCGAAGTGATCACGATCCGGGAAGACTTCATCTTGTAGCGGCAAATAGGCACCGCCAGAATCGACCAGATAAATACAGGTCAAATGATTCTGCTCGGCAATTTCCTGAGCACGTAAATGTTTTTTCACGGTCAATGGATAATAAGTGCCACCTTTAACAGTCGCATCATTGGCAATGATCATGCAGGTCACGCCATTGACCTGACCAACGCCAGCGACCACACCCGCAGCAGGCACATCGTCCTGATAGACCTGATAGGCAGCCAGTTGTCCAATTTCAATAAATGCCGTACCAGGATCAATCAGATGATCAATACGTTCTCTGGCCAATAATTTACCGCGATCCAAATGTTTTTGACGGGCAGTTTCACCCCCACCCAAGGCAATTTTTTGGACTTTCTGTTTCAGGTCTCCGACCAGATTTTGCATCGCCGCCTGGTTGTTTTTAAATTCGTCGCTGCGAATATTAATTTTGCTCTTTAATTGATTCATGCCGAACATCCTTGTCTATTCTTGTGATTTATTTTTTAGGCAGTTTCATTAAACAGTTCGCGGCCAATCAGCATGCGGCGAATTTCTGAAGTGCCTGCGCCAATTTCATACAGTTTGGCATCACGCCATAGACGTCCCGCAGCAAACTCGTTGATATAACCGTTGCCACCCAAGGTTTGAATGGTTTCGCCCGCCATCCAGGTGGCTTTTTCAGCTGCATATAAAATCGCACTGGCGGCATCTTTACGAAGGCTACGGCTATGCTCTGCCTTGTCACATTCTGCGCCAACTGCATAGACTAGGGCTTTACAGGCCAGCCAGGTTGAATACATGTCAGCAATTTTGCCCTGCATCAACTGGAATTCACCCAGCGCCTGACCAAACTGTTTACGGTCATGAATATACGGAATCACGGTATCCATACAGGCATCCATAATGCCGAGTGGGCCTGCACTTAAAACAGCACGTTCATAGTCCAGACCGCTCATCAGCACTTTGGTGCCATTGCCGACACCGCCGAGCACGTTTTCTTTGGGCACTGCGACATTGTCAAAAAATAGTGGATAAGTGTTTGAGCCACGCATGCCGAGTTTGTCTAGGTGCGTACCGTGACTAAACCCCGGCATATTTTTTTCAACCAGAAAAGCGGTCATGCCTTTGGCACCGGCTTGTAAATCGGTTTTTGCGTAGACCACCAGTACATCGGCATCGCCGCCATTGGTGATCCACATTTTCGAACCATTCAGCAGGTAATGATCACCTTTGTCTTCAGCTTTGAGTTTCATACTGACCACATCGGATCCGGCATTGGGTTCGGACATGGCCAATGCACCGACATAATCACCAGATACCAGTTTAGGCAGATAGCGCTGTTTCTGTTCTTCACTGCCATTACGCTTAATCTGGTTTACACATAGGTTAGAATGTGCGCCATAGGACAAACCAATCGATGCTGAAGCGCGGGAAATTTCCTGCATGGCAATGATGTGCGCCAGATAACCGAAATTTGAACCGCCATATTCCTCACTGACCGTCAGACCGAGCAGGCCCATCTCGCCAAATTTTTTCCAAAGGTGAGCAGGGAATTCATTGTCACGGTCCACTTGTTGAGCAATTGGAGCAATTTCCTTGGCGCAAAATGCAGCCACTGAATCACGAAGTGCAATAAGTGTTTCGTCCAAACCGAAATCCAAGCTTTGTAAATTCATTGTTCATCCATCCTGTGGTTCTATTTGTTGTATCCAAAAAAGCATTTTTGTTGTGCTTGTTATTTAACATACATCGAAAATTTAAAAAAGTGAATCAATATTCACAAAATGATTTACAATTCATTTTATCTTGTTGAGATTAATTTTATGAGTTATAAAAGATCATCATTGATGCAGGAACGAATGGAGCAAAATCGCTTGGCGATCTTGCAATCTGCTCGTGAGCTGATTACTCAAGGGGGCTTTAAAGAGGCGTCGATTCAGGCGATTGCAGAACGTGCAGGCGTTTCTACAGGCTTGGTATATCGATATTTCGAAAACAAGAATCAGATTTTGATTCAGGTTTTGTCAGAAGCAATTCGGCTTGAGATTGAGATTTTAAATCACATTGCTGCCTCGGATTTATCGCCAAAACAGAAATTGCAAAAATCTGTTACAACTTTTGTGAAGCGAGCCATGAACAGCCCCCAGTTGGCGTATTCGCTGATGTTCGAACCGGTCGATCCGGAAATGGAACATGAGCGTTTTCACAGTAAACAGCTAATCAAGCAAAGCATTAAGGAAATTTTGGCTGAAGGAAAAGTCAATGGCGAGTTTGAATTTGAAGATTTAAATACCGCAGCGCTGGGTGTGGTTGGTTCCATGACCTTTGTGGTAATTGAACCTTTGAATCCATCTCGGAATATCAGGTTTGATCAAAATTATAAGGATCACTTTGTCAAACAGATTGCCGATTTTTGTGTCAACGCAGTACGTCGACAGGAGGGAGTAGCAGGAGCATAAAACACAAAAAAACAGGCAGGAAGACAGGGTTGTCGTGGTCAAAAAACAATTAATAGAGTTGAAAATCAGAATTACAAAGAATCAAGGAGATCGATTCAATGACACAAGTACGGTTAAGCTATGCCTACGGAACAAGCAGCCAACCCTTATTGGGCATGACAATTGGCGAAAAATTTGATCAGGCATGCGAACAGTATGCATATTCTGATGCAATCGTCAGCTTGCACCAGAATGTGCGTCTGAGCTATCAGCAGTTGCAGCAGCAAGTGAATGCTTTTGCCTGTAGTTTGCAGAAACTGGGCCTGGAAAAAGGTGACCGTCTGGCCATCTGGTCGCCGAACTGTGTGGAATGGACCATTACCCAGTTTGCTGCATTTAAGGCCGGGATTATTCTGGTGAATTTGAATCCAGCTTATAAAAGTAATGAACTGGAATATGTCTTAAACAAGGTCTCCTGTAAGGGACTGGTGATTGCAGCGCAGTTTAAAACCACTGACTATCAGGAAATTCTGACTAAAATTGCTCCTGAGCTAATGCAGACTGAAAGTAAATTACTCAATGCAGAGCGTCTGCCGCATTTGAAGCATGTGATTAAAATTGATGAACAGGAACATGCGGGTCTACATCGTTTTCAGGACTTATTGGTGGAACCGAGCGCAAACGCCTTAGAAAAATTGCAGCAAGTTTCGAGTGAATTGCAGTTTGATGAAACCATCAATATTCAGTTCACCTCGGGTACAACGGGGAATCCGAAAGGTACTATGTTGACCCATAACAATATTTTAAATAATGGCTATTTTGTCGGTGAAGCCATTCATTTAAGTCCAGAAGATCGGGTTTGTATTTCGGTACCACTGTTCCACTGCTTTGGTATGGTGATGGGAAATCTGGCCTGTATTACCCATGGTTCAGCCATGATTTATCCATCTGCCGTTTTCAATCCTCTGGAAACCCTCAAAGCCATTCAACAAGAAAAATGTACGGCGGCTTATGGGGTGCCGACCATGTTTATTGCCATTCTTGAGCATGAACAGTTTGATGAATTTGATCTGAGCAGTTTGCGTACCGGTATTATGGCCGGCAGTCCATGTCCACAGGAAATTATGCAGCGTGTGATTGACCGGATGCATATGTCAGACATTACCATCTGTTATGGCATGACTGAAACCGCACCGGTCAGTGCGCAAAGCTCTACCGCAGACTCTATTGAACAGCGTGTTACGACAGTCGGCCGGGTACATCCGCATCTGGAAGTGAAAATTGTCGATGAAGATGGCAAGGTGGTGCCGCGCGGACAACTCGGTGAACTCTGTGTGCGTGGTTATTCGGTGATGCTTGGTTATTGGGAAGATCAGGATAAAACTGCAGAAGTAATTGATAATGCGCGCTGGATGCATACGGGTGATATTGCTGAAATGGATGATGAAGGCTTTGTCAAAATCAAGGGGCGAATCAAGGATGTCGTCATTCGTGGCGGTGAAAACCTGTTCCCCAAAGAAATTGAAGACTTCCTTTATACCTATCCTGCAGTTTCAGATGTTCAGGTGATTGGTGTACCAGATCATAAGTATGGTGAAGAACTCTGTGCCTGCATCATTTTGCATGAAAACGATCCGTGTACTGAAGAAACTATTCGCCAGTATTGTGCCGAGCATATCTCACACAATAAAGTGCCGCGCTATGTGCGTTTCTTCCATGAGTTCCCGATGACAGCTTCCGGTAAGGCGCAGAAGTTTAAATTGCGTGAATTTATGCGTGAAGAGTTGAACTTAAAGGAAATAGCTTAAGTATTGTTTAGTTTTTGAGATTGGTGAATTCTTCAACTTTTTTATCATTAAAAAAAGTTGAAGAGAAACTATTAAGAAAAAGCGAAAGATCTGCACAGCCTCACTTAGAAAGAAAGATTTTGATTTTAACGTGTAGGCCATGCTTTGACTTTTGATGGGCCAAAATAAACAAAAGCCCTTTATTTTGCTGAAGGGACATCCATCTCCTTCAGCAAAATGGCGACATTCATGTCGCCTGTCATGTGATTAGATTTAGGATAATGGTCGAAAATTTAAAACCTTTAGATGGAATCTTTATCAATATTGTAATAACTGATAAACCGAATGCTCTTTAGTCTGTTGAATGGTGTGAGGTAAAGTGAAAATATGGCAAAAAACTTCCATAGTGAACTCGTCGTCGCTAATTATGATGAGCACATCCGTAAACTGATTCCCGGCTATGAACTGGTACATCAGCAAATTGATGCCATTCTAACCACTCATTTACCCGAAATTGCCCATATATTGGTGGTTGGTTGCGGGACAGGCTATGAGCTATCTTATCTGTTGCAACGCCACCCAAACTGGATATTTACTGCAATTGATCCATCGGCGACTATGCTGGAACAGGCGCAGAAAAATATTGGGTTAGGCCTGGAATCGCAGCGGATTCGTTTTATTCAGACAGATACACAAAGCTTAAATCAAGATAATCAGTTCGATGCGGCTCTAGCAATTTTGGTGGCACATTTTATTCCATCAGAAAATAAAGCTGAATTTTTTCAGGATATATCCGATAGTCTTAAGACCGATGGAATCCTGTTAACCTATGACTTGATGCAACCTGAAAATGAAACTGCATTAAAAATCTTGCAAAAAATGGCACAGCAGACAGGACTCAGTATTCAACAAAGCGAAAAAATGATTGAACGATTACAGCAGGATTTTCATTTAATCTCTGCCCAAGATTTAGCAGCGCTTTTAACCAAAGTCGGATTTAAACATAGCAAAATTTACTGTCAAATCATGAATTATTATGGTTTTTTTATACAGAAATAAGCATAGCTAACTGAAACAGTTAACTAGAAATTTAAATATAAGATTCAAGGAAGTGTAAAAACAATGTCAGCCTACTATCGTTTCATCAACCGCGAACAGCATGCCGATGGCAGCAGCACTGCTTATTATGAATCTAATATTCATGCGCAAGGTGCATGGAATCCGCATGAGCAGCATATGGCGCCCGCGACTGGCATTATTTGTGCAGAACTGGAACAGTTTCAGCCACGTGCAGAGATGCGCATTGGCCGGGTGAGTCTGGATATCTTTGGACTGATTGCTTTTGGTGAATTTTCCATTACTACGCGCATGATTCGTCCGGGTAAAACCATCGAGCTTATTGAAGCAGAAATGTGTGCCAACGGGAAAACCTGTATTGTGGCACGTGCCTGGAAAATGATGACTTCGGATACCCGTGCGATCGCTGGTCTGGAAGATTTTCCGGTTCAGCACCCTGAAGACCTGCCGGTGTGGGAAGGGATGCGCTGCTGGCCAGGTGGTTATATTCAAAGTATTAATACCCGTGCCCATGTCGATCATCGTGCGGGCAAAGGTATTGTCTGGTTATCCAATGCCCTGGAAATGGTAGAAGGTCAGATGACCAGCGACTTTAGCCGTTTGATGGGAATGGTGGATACAGCCAATGGCGTGGTGCCGCGTCAGGATCCAAATGCGGGATGGGGTTTCCCAAATCTGGATTTGCAGATTCATTTGCATCGTTTACCTAAAGGCACATGGCTAGGACTAGAAGTGCTACAGCAATATGGTGAAGATGGCATTGGTTTAACCAGTGGAATTTTACATGATCTTCATGGGCCTTTTGGTCGCAGTGAGCAGATTTTAACCTTACGTAAATTTTAAAATCTGATTTACACAAAAGGACGAATTGCTTCGTCCTTTTTTTATTGGCATGCTGTGCGCAATTATTCAGGAAGATCAGCAGATGCGGATTAGTATTATTGGGGCAGGTCGAGTTGCCTTTCATCTTGCCCAAGGCTTAAATGGACAGCATGAGCTTGTACAAATCTATAGCCGCAGTTTTGCCAAGGCAGAACAGCTGGCATCTAAATTTAAGGCTCAGGCGATCAACGCTCCTGAATTACTGCATTCCGAAATTGATCTTTTAATCATTGCCGTCAGTGACCAATTCATTCGATCTGTCATCGAGCAGGTACATGCCTATCTTCCTGATGTGTTGATCGTACATACTTCTGGCAGTACCCACTTAAACGTTTTGCAGGATGTTCACCCACGTTCAGGTGTATTTTACCCTTTACAGACTTTTAGTCTGGAACGTGACATCGACTGGTCGAATACGCCTTTATTTATTGAAGCGGATAATGCTGAAGATCAAGAAAAACTGCATGATCTAGCAAATAGCCTAAGCAATAGAGTCTATCACTATAGCTCTGAACAACGCTTAAGTTTGCATCTGGCCGCAGTATTTGCCTGTAATTTCAGTAATTATTGTTATGATATGGCCAAACAGATTGTAGATGCTGAGCAGGTCGATTTCAGTCTGCTGTATCCCTTAATACTAGAAACTGCCCATAAAGCTACCGAAAATGATCCAAGGCAAATGCAGACTGGCCCCGCCATGCGTGGTGATCAAAATATCCTAAATATGCATCAGCAGATGCTGGCGAATCGGCAGCGAGCAGATTTACAAAATGTCTATCAGTTGTTGAGCCAGCAGATTCTCACGCGTCATCAAAAATGAAGAAGCTAATGATTTATCTACAGAGCAGGGTTCAAAGACAAATTTTCTCTATAAAAAAGCGCTGAATAATCAGCGCTTTTGTGAGTCTTAGATTAAGAAATTTTCTTGAAGATAAAGTCATTAATCTTGTGACCGGCTTCAATGCCGCGACGCTCAAACTTGGTTTGTGGACGCCAGTCAGGACGAGGATAGCTGTTGCCTTTACCTGCGAGGTTTTCCAGGCGTGGACGTTCTTCCAAAACTTCAAGCATCCATTCTGCATATGGTTCCCAATCTGTTGCAGCATGGAAGGTGCCGCCCAGCTCCAGCTTTTGCTCAACCAGTGGCATACGTTCATGTGAAACAAAACGGCGTTTAAAATGACGTTTTTTCTGCCATGGATCAGGGAAGTAAAGCTGAACCGTATTGATACTATTGTCCGGCATTTCACGCAGCACTTGAATCGCATCGGCATCCAGTACGCGTAAGTTGGTTACGCCGGCCATACCTGCTTCATAGACACACTGCGCAATGCCTGGTACATGAACTTCAATCCCGACAAAATTACGCTCGGGATTGGCCTTGGCCATCAGCACCAGAGAACGACCCATACCAAAACCGATTTCTACCGTTAAAGGACGCTCCGGATGTTCAAAGTGTTGACGTAAATCGCCCACCGGATATTCCAAAATTAAGTGACCATATTGTTCAAGCGCAGTACGTTGAGAGGTGTTCAGCGGCATTGAGCGGCGCATAAACGTCACGATTTCACGGTGCTCGCTTAAATTGTCCAGCTCCACGACTTGCTGGTCTAATTGATCGTTCGACATAACTTTGGCAAATCTAAAAATTCAGAATGCGGTATTTTAAGTCCTGAGCCGAGCAAGTCAAACTTTTCTCGGTATTTCTCCATAAAAATCGGCAAGATCTTCCAGATACAATAAAAGAGCCAAGCGAGGCTCTTTTATTAATCATCATGCCTCAGCTACTAAAACGGTCAATCAAGGTGCTGCTGGCTTCATTTAAACCAATCACGGTCACCTCTATACCTTGAGCTTTAAATTTCTGGATGACGTTATTCAGCATATTGACTGAAGTCACATCCCAGATATGTGCATGGGTCAGATCCAGCTCGACATGTGCAAGCTTTTCTTTAAAGTCAAAGAACTGATAGAATTTTTCTGAACTACTGAAAAAAATCTGTCCGGAAATAATATAGCTGCGGGAGTGAGCTGAATTTAAATGGGTAGATACATGCACGGTTCTTTCCAGTTTATTAATAAAGAACAGGGCAGAAAGTAGCACGCCAACAAATACACCCAGTGCCAGATTATGGGTGGCTAAAACCACCAGCACCACCGCAATCATAACCACATTAAATTCCAGCGGATGTTTATTGAATTGTTTGACTGAACCCCACTGGAAAGTGGTAAAGGCGACCATCACCATAATCGCCACCAAAGCCGCCATCGGAATATAAGCCAGCCAGTCTTTCAGAAACACCACCAGGCACAGCAAAAATACACCGGCAATCAGCGTCGATAAACGGGTTCGTGCACCGGAAGACACATTAATAATCGATTGACCGATCATGGCACAACCGGCCATGCCACCCATAAAACCACTGACAATATTGGCCATACCCTGACCACGACATTCCTGATGACGGTCACCTTCAGTTCCGGTGACTTCATCAATTACAGTCGTGGTCATCATGCTTTCCAGCAAACCGACAGTCGCCAGCGTCAATGAATAAGGCAGTACAATTTGTAGGGTTTCCAGATTGAGCGGAATCTCCGGCAGCAGGAACACTGGTAAGGTGTCCGGAAATTGCCCCAGATCACTCACGGTTCGCATATCTGTACCCAAGAACAGCGCCAGTCCACTCAGCACGATGATGCAAATTAGCGGAGAAGGAATGGCTTTACCAATTTTAGGCAGATAAGGAAATAGATAGATAATCGCCAGACCCATGGCAATAAACAGATAGCCCATCCCATCCATTTTTTGCATCTCGGGAAGCTGTGCGACAAAAATCAGAATTGCCAATGCATTCAAAAATCCATACACCACAGCTTGCGAAACAAAGCGCATCAACTTGGCCACTTTAAAATAACCGGCAATGACCTGAATAATTCCGGTCAGAATAGTCGCTACCAGCAGATATTGCAGTCCATGGTCTTTTACCAGCGTAATCATCAGCAGTGCCATCGCACCCGTAGCCGCTGAGATCATGGCAGGGCGGCCGCCAAAAAAAGCAATCGTCACAGCAATACAAAACGAAGCATAGAGACCGACCTGCGGATCGACGCCAGCAATTGCAGAGAAGGCAATCGACTCGGGAATCAAGGCCAGTCCAACCACCAAACCTGCGAGTACATCAGTCCGAACATTGGAAAACCATTCTTCTTTTTTAAGGCTAATCACGAAATATCATCTAAATTTGGAAAACCTGGGTATCTTAAACAGATGCGGTCAAAAATCTACAGAGATGGGCTTGAAAAAGCCGTTAATTTCCTGAATATTGAATGAGTAAATGTCCTGAGGGGCAGTTACGCTTTTTTGCAATTTACAGGTTTGATCACTTGAAAGTTTGACAGAAGCGATTTAAAACATAGAGAAGTGTATAACAAGGATCAGAAATGAAGCTTTACTATTCGCCGGGTGCATGCTCACTGGCAGCTCATATTATTTTAAATGAAATTAATGTCGATTTTGATTTGGAACGTGTTGATTTAAAAACACATAAAACAGAGAAAGGTACGGATTATTACGAAATTAATCCTAAAGGCTATGTACCAGCCTTAGAAATTAATCCTGGTCTGATCCTGACAGAAAACGTAGCCATTTTACCTTTTCTGGCTCAACACGATCCAAAACAAGATCTGATTCCACCATCTGGAATGGGACGTGCCAAAGTTCTGGAATGGCTGGGTTATCTCAATTCAGAATTGCATGATGCTTATGCGGTGTTCTTTGGTGGCAAGTTATCCGATGATGAAAAGAAAAAAGCCTATGCAGAAGTCGATCGTCTATTAAGTTATATCGATAAAGCGATTGCTGAATCAGACAATGACTATCTGGTTGATGATAACTTTGGCCCAGCCGATGCTTATCTGTTTGTGTTGACCAATTGGTCGAATCATATTGAGCATGATTTAAGTCCGTATAAGAATATTATTCATATCCGCAATAAAGTCGCAGAGCGTCAGTCTGTACAGATTGCAATGCGAGATGAAGGTCTAATTCCATAAAATTTAAAAAAAAGCATAATTATTATGCTTTTTTTTTGACTTTCATTTAATAATTGCTATTGGAATAAATAAGATGAAGAGAATACTGAATTTAGTATTAAGTTTCGGTTTAACGGGAATGCTGGTTGCATGTAGTAGTGTTAAAAATCCAGAAAATGTAGCTCAAGAATATGTTACAGCAGCCTATAAAGGCGATTCAGAAAAAATGCTCTCTTATATTTATATACCTGAAAATGTTAAAGCCCAAGCAGGTTCTGAAGAAATGATTCAAGGCAAAATAAAAGCTGGCGCGGCAAAGGCTAAAGAGCAAGCTGAACGTAAAGGCGGAGTCAAAGAAATTAGTGTGGTAGACAAAAATATCGATGAAGCAAATGGAAAAGGACGGGTGACTATCGGAGTCAGCTTTAAAAATGAAGGCTCTAATTCTGTAACAGATCGAGTAAAACTTATCAAAAATGAAGATAAATGGAAAGTTGATTTATAATCGGTTTAGTTTGATTTTGGGCAGATTAGTTATTCTAATCTGCCTTTTTATTGGGTTTCCCCCCCAAGATACTATAAAGCAAGATAAACAGATTTATATGCCCGAGCACGCATTTCAAGTGGGTGATTGGATTGTTCGGGAAGGGGTGGGTTACGAAAGTTTTTTAATCAAAAAACTGAGTGGGAGTGAATACTCACATATTGGCGTGATTGCAGAAACTCAACCGAATATTTTGGTGGTGCATGCGACCACAGATGATGATCCCTCACATGTAAATCAAGTGATTCAATCAGATATCAGTGATTTTATTGACTCAAAACGAGCAAAAAAGTGGGCAGTTTATAGAGAAAGCAGTTTAGAGCCATATAAAAGAAAAGATATTGCTAGGGCCGTAACAAGGCAGGTAGGAGAGCAATTTATTTTAGGATCAAGAGGTGAGACGCATCGTTATTGCACTACGATTATTGCAGAGAAACTTCCATTGTCTTTACGTAATAAACTGGTCTGGAGCAAGATTGAATTGCCAGGCTTGCAGGGGGAGCTGCTTTTTCCTGATGCTTTATTAAAGCTTGAATCCGTCGAGCTGATTTATAAAAATAGATAATTTAGGATGAGTAAAAGCTAAATGATAGTCAAAGAATCATACAATCCTTTGACTACGATGAGATTTATTTAAAGAAATAACCAGTTTCCGGCGAGCTGGCATTGGCCATACGTTTGCGTGGCATACGGCCGGCCAGAAAAGCTTCACGGCCAGCTTCGACTGCTTTTTTCATGGCTGAGGCCATGAGTACCGGATTCTGTGCAGCCGCAATCGCCGTATTCATCAGTACACCATCACAGCCCAGTTCCATCGCAATTGCGGCATCACTTGCAGTACCAACACCGGCATCGACCAGTACAGGCACTTTGGCATTTTCTTTAATAATCGACAGGGTATGTGGATTGAGAATTCCCAAGCCCGAACCAATCAGGCTGCCCAAAGGCATAATTGCCACACAGCCCATGCTTTCCAGTTCTTGCGCCACGATTGGATCATCCGAAGTATAGACCATGATCTCAAAGCCATCGTCAATCAAGGTACGTGCAGCTTTCAGGGTTTCGGTCACATTCGGATATAAGGTCTTTTCATCGCCTAAAACTTCAAGCTTGACCAGATTATGGCCATCAAGGAGTTCGCGTGCCAGCATACAGGTGCGAACGGCACTATTGGCATCGAAACAACCTGCGGTATTTGGCAAAATGGTATATTTTTCCGGAGGAATGACTGACAGCAGATTCGGCTGATCTGGATGCTGTCCAATATTGACCCGACGAATCGCGACAGTAACAATCTCTGCGCCACTGGTTTGAATGGCTTGCTGAGTTTCATTTAAATCTTTATATTTGCCTGTGCCTACCAAAAGGCGAGACTGGAATTGGCGTGAACCAATCTGTAATAAATCTTGCATAATTGTCCCGAGTATTAGCCGCCACCGACCGCGTGAATAATTTCTATTTTGTCTGTATCGCAAATCGGCGTATCGCCTAATTTGCTTTTAGGAATAATCATTTCATTGACTTCAACTGCAAAACGCTTACCCTCAAGCGCCATACTCTGAATCAGTTCCAGCAGATTCTTGCAGTGAGTTTCCTGTTGTTCGCCATTGATATAAATCATCATTCTAGCTACCCTCCATGATTAAGTGATTTTCAGACTTATCTGGCGTATTTTAAAGCATTCCAAGCCAGAATTAACCATCCTGCAATCATTAAAGCACCACCAATTGGCGTAATTGCGCCTAATCCACGTGGTAAACCCAAGGCCATGATATACAGTGAACCAGAAAATAATAAAATACCGACCTGAATCAGCCAAAAACTCCATTGAATCGGGAGTGTCGGAATGACTTTCGCGAGCAAGGCCAGAATAAGCAAACCTAAGGCATGATAGAAAAAATAATCCGTTGCCGTTTGCCACCAGCCGAGCTGGGCTTCAGTCGCGCGCGCTTTTAAACCATGTGCACCAAAGGCACCGAGCATCACTGCAAGCGCCAAGTTGAGTGCTGAAATCGCAATCCACATTTGAATTGATCTTCCTGATAAAGTTTGCGCTCAACCTTAGCATAAATTCAAAATTTGGACATAAAAAAGCCTTCATCAAAGAAGGCTTTTTCAGATTAAATCAGTAACAGAATTTGGTGTTAATTGGAGGACATCGCCACTTTAATTTTTTCCATGGCATTTTTTTCGAGTTGGCGAATACGTTCCGCAGAAACGTTATATTCGGCGGCCAGCTCATGCAGGGTTGATTTCTCGTCATCTAGCCAGCGGCGCTGCAAGATATTACGTGAACGATCATCGAGCTGATCCATGGCTTCGTGCAGAGCAGAGGTACTTTGTTCCTCATAATCCTCATTTTCAATCAGACGGGCCGGATCATAACGGTTATCTTCAAGATATAAAGCCGGTGCAACATAAGTTGAACCTTCATCATCGTCATCGCCGGAAGCATCAAAAGCAGCATCATATGCCGTCAAACGGCCTTCCATCTCCAGAACTTGTTCTGGTGTGACATTTAAATCATTGGCAATCGACTGTGCTTCTGCGAGGGTCAACTTTTTCGATGATTTTTTCAGGCTACGCAGATTAAAAAACAGTTTACGTTGCGCTTTGGTGGTGGCGATTTTAACAATACGCCAGTTACGGATCACATATTCATGAATTTCCGCCTTAATCCAGTGCACAGCAAATGACACCAAACGTACGCCCATATTCGGGTCAAAACGTTTTACAGCTTTCATCAGACCCAGGTTGCCTTCCTGAATCAGGTCGCCTTGTGGCAGACCATAACCTGCATAACTGCGTGCAATATGCACCACAAAACGCAAATGTGACATGACCAGCATTTTTGCTGCATCTAAATCCTGGTCATAGTAATAGCGTTCAGCCAACTCTTTTTCTTGTTCGGCCGTTAAAATCGGAATCTGATTGACAGTGCTGATATAAGCACCGAGGTTGACCCCTGGCGCCGATAATGACAGGGGCATCAACTGATTGCGGCTGTCACTCATGTGTTCTCCTTGAAATGCGGGATAACCCTAAACATAGGTTTTATCTTAATCCAATCTCTCCGCAAATAATGGATATTTGGGTAGAGAAATGTAAAAAAGTATACGAAACTAAGATAAACAGTTTAATTGAAAATTTTTAAGATTCAATCAAGTAGTGAAATTCTGAATCAGAAACTTTTTTTGATTCAAGCTTGAGTTGATGAATCTGGCAATAACGGCTGACATCCGTCTGACTATGTGGATCAGAGGATTTGAGCAAGAAAGTTTTCTGATTACCGGCCTTTAGTGCCCGTTTTAACATTAATAGCGGCATCGGGCAGGGTTTTCCCATGGCATCGATAAGACAATATTGCTGTGGATTTTGCGACATTAGGGTTTCATACATATAGCAAAAAAATGACAATAAATAGTAACAAAGAAGCGTATAGAACCAAACTGCTTTAATAAAAATCAGGATCTAAAAGAAGATATAAAGTCTTTTGACAATTTTCATGAAAAAAATAACTAAATCAAACAGAACATGCTAAAAAAAATCTATTAATTGTGATAAACCCATGTTAAGCTCGTTGCGTATTTGGGACTTTGAATAAACAAAGTGATTGTTTTTCACCCTATTACATAAATGGATGTAACCGGGATTTTGTTGATAGTTTTACAGAATGATTACAAGCTTAAAAATAATATTTTCAAACTTGTTTGCTCTGCTGTTTGCAACACCGGGTGGTCCTTCTTTTAGTTTCAATGAGGATTAACTTATGACAGCTGCTCGCGAACAAGGCGTAGTTAAGTGGTTTAACGATACTAAAGGCTTCGGCTTTATTCAACGTAACGGCGGTGATGACGTATTTGTTCATTTCCGTGCTATCCAAGGTGACGGCCACCGTTCACTTCGTGATGGTCAACGCGTTGAATTCAGTGTTGTTAAAGGCCAAAAAGGCTTTCAAGCTGAAGAAGTTCAACCATTAGACTAATCTTCGGATTAAGCTAAAAAGAAAACGCTCCAATATAACTTGGGGCGTTTTTTGTTTATACTATCCCCATCTTAGTGATTACCCAAGTAGAGCACCGCTTTATGTCATCTGGTTTTGAAACCTTAAATTTACATCCCAATCTAAAAAAAGCGATTGATGCTTTAGGCTTTACCACCATGACGCCTATCCAGCAGAAGGTTTTAAAATTCACGCTGGCAGGACATGATGCCATTGGCCGCGCACAGACAGGTACAGGTAAAACTGCAGCTTTTTTAATTAGTATCATGAATGATCTATTAAATAACCCAATTCAGGAGCAGCGTTATCGTGGTGAACCGCGTGCCCTGATTTTGGCACCGACCCGTGAACTGGCACTGCAAATTGAAAGCGATGCACAGGATCTGGCCAAATATGCCGGTCTCAATGTCGTGACTTTGCTGGGTGGTGTAGATTTTGACAAGCAAAAGAATCAACTAAATAAAGCACCTGTCGATATTATGGTCGCGACACCCGGTCGTTTGATCGATTTTGTCGAGCAAAAAGAAGTCTGGCTGGATCAGATTGAATTTCTGGTCATTGATGAAGCGGATCGTCTACTCGATATGGGCTTTATTCCTTCAGTGAAACGCATTGTGCGTTTTTCGCCGCGTAAGGAGCAACGTCAGACTTTAATGTTCTCTGCAACATTTAGCTATGATGTACTAAATTTGGCACAGCAATGGTTATTTGAACCGGTCACAGTTGAAATTGAACCGGAAAAGAAAACCAATGCCGATGTCGAGCAACGGGTGTATATGGTGGCTAAGGCCGATAAATATAAACTGTTGCAAGAAATCTTGCGTGATGAGCCGATTGAAAAGGTGATGATTTTCGCCAACCGTCGTGATCAGGTGCGTAAGCTTTATGATCATTTAAAACGTGATGGTTATAAGGTGGTCATGCTGTCTGGTGAGATTGCTCAAGACAAGCGTCTAAAAATGCTAGACCAGTTCAAAAATGGTAAGCACAACATTATGATTGCAACAGATGTTGCGGGTCGTGGTATTCATGTGGATGGTGTTTCACATGTGGTGAACTTCACTTTACCTGAACAGTCAGATGATTATGTACATCGTATTGGACGTACTGGCCGTGCGGGAACACGTGGTGTGAGTATTAGTTTCCTTGCCGAAGATGATGCGTTCTATCTACCAGAAATTGAGAAGGCGATTGGACAGAAATTGCCTTTGACCCGTCTGGAAGGTTATTGCTAATCCAGATTAAAAAAACCGCTCTTGAAGAGCGGTTTTTTTATGACCATGTGATCTGGACTTATTTGGCCTGACAACGGAAAGTCAAAATGGTTTGATAGTCATCATTCTGGTTTAAACCGGTATTGGTGCCTGCGATATTACCTAAAACAGTCGCTGCTGCCTGAATCATCTGTCCAGTCTGATCATCAACGACACCTTTTAATGCCCCGTTATAACCCGTCTTTTCATCGATAATAATCGCAGTAGCTTTCGAACCACAGGTTTTGCTGGCAGCATTAATGGCATTATTTTTGGCAGTTAATTGATTTTTACCTAATCCGGTGACCTCAAACTGATTATTTTCTTTCTGAATTGCCAGTGAGGTTGGGTTGGAAGCACAGGCAGTTAAAAGTAGAGCTGAAGCTGCTAATCCGCTGATCGCAATTGTTTTTTTCATGATAAAATCTCGGGTGAAAACAGAATTAAGCTTATTTGAGCATAGTAAAGCGCACAGAGTTTGGAGCTGTTGTATAAGTTTGGAAATTTTTAGTGTGACTCTATGCTAAAAAAGTAATTCAGCTAAGCATTTCATTGATTAAAATAAAAATATTGTAATGTTCTTGAGTGATTTTTGCGGCTAAGTCGCGGTGAAGTTTATAGAGTATTACAGCGGGAATATGCTAATCTTGAAAACAGTTTTTAAGTATAGATCTACAAAGCAATGACGGAATCCGTGGTCGACATCGTTCATCAAAATATTCACCAACGTCAATCAATAGGACATTTGCTGGCACCGGCACCGAATGCAGAACAGCTGGAGCTGGCTTTTCAGGCGGCATTGACAGCACCGGATCATCATCGGTTGAAACCCACCACCTTTGTGGTGATACCTGATGCACAGCGTGAAGCATTTGGGGAGCTGTTGTCTCAGGCACTGGTCGATCTGGGTGAAACTGAAACGGCACAGATTGAACGGGTCAAGAATCATCCATTCCGTGCGCCACTATTGGTGCTGGCTTTAACGCGTTTGCAAGATCATCCTAAAGTTCCACATTTTGAACAGATTCTCAGTTCAGGTGCCGCCATACAGAATTTTCTGTTATCACTCCAGGTTCAGGGTTTCTCGACCATGTGGCGCAGTGGTGCTGTAGTCGAATCTGGCCTGTTTAAGCAGGCATTAGGAATTTCAAAAGACGATCTGGTCTCGGGTATTATTTATATTGGCACTGCAGCAAAAGCAATTCCAGCACGCGCAGAGATTCAGACCAGTAATTTTGTAAGTTATTGGAATCAGAACGGTTAATTTGCACGGTATAACAGGGTATTAAAAAATAACATGTCAGAATTAAATTTTTCAGCACTGGTCGAGCCGGTTGCAGTCGATCATAAGACCGCTTTAAGAGTCACGGTGTTGGGTGGGGGCAGTTTTGGTACCGCAATGGCCAATACCGCAGTGCGTAATGGTTGTAATACCATGATCTGGATTCGTGATGAAGCTGTTGCGGCAGATATCAATGCCACGCATATCAATAAACGTTATTTGCCAGATTTCCAGCTGGAAGAAAACTTACTGGCTGTGTCGGATCTGGAACTGGCTGTGCGTGATCGCGATATTATTTTAGTCGCGATTCCAAGTCATTCTTTTCGGGATGTCCTGCAACAAATCAAGCCTTTTATCACCTCACAAGCCGTGATTTCACTCACCAAAGGGATTGAAGCCAAAACTTTTAGCTTCATGAGTGATATTATTCGGGAAGTGTTGCCAGAAGTGCCTTATGGAGTGTTGTCCGGACCGAATCTCGCCAAGGAAATTGTGGCAGGTCAGCCGGCAGGAACCGTGATTGCCAGCGAGTCTGAGCTGGTACGTTATGCCGTACAGCAAGCCTTACATAGTGCCTTGTTCCGTGTTTTTGCCAGTGATGATGTACATGGTGTAGAACTCGGTGGTGCCTTAAAAAATATTTATGCCGTCGCGATGGGGATGGCAGCCGCGTATAACGTGGGTGAAAATACCAAGAGTATGATCCTGACCCGTGCACTGGCCGAAATGAGCCGTTTTGCGGTAAAATTGGGCGCGAATCCGCTGACTTTCCTCGGGCTTTCCGGTGTGGGTGATTTATTTGCGACTTGTAGCAGTCCGCTGAGTCGTAATTATCAGGTTGGTTTTGCCTTGGGCAAAGGCAAGACTTTGGAGCAGGCTACTACTGAACTGGGTCAAACTGCAGAAGGGATCAATACCATCGTACAGGTCAAGGCGCGTTCCGAAGAACTGGATGTCTATATGCCAATTACTTCTGCCTTGTATGATGTGATTTTTGAAGGTGCACCACCACTCAATATTGCCTTGTCATTGATGAAAAACGGTCATCGCAGTGATGTGGAATTTGTCTTGCCACATCATCAAGTCTGATCTATAACACAAAGGGACTGTATGTGAATTGTCATATTGGCCAGTTATCATGCAGGCAAAAGAAAATAAGGAAACCCAATGCAACTGACTTTAGTGCGACATGGTGAGGCTGCTCCACCAGTCAATGGCAATGATAGCAAGCGTCCATTGACGGAGCGTGGTCATCAGCAGGCTGAGCAAACTGCACAGTTCTTAAAAAATATGATTAAACCTGAAGTATTTGTGGTCAGTCCCTTATTGCGTGCGCAGGAAACCCTGGCCCATCTGCAGCAGTATTTTCAAGATGTGCCGGTGGTGATCTGTAATGCGATTAAACCCGATGATGATGCCAAGGTCGCGGTTGAATGGTTGTCGCAACTGCCTTATGAATCGATTGCCGTGGTGTGTCATATGAATGTGGTGGCGCACATTTCTTCTATTTTGCTGGCGGAGTCTTTTCATCCCTATGCATTGGCAGAAGCACGTATCTATGCGCAGCCAGTCATTGCCGCGGGTTTGTCGACAACAGTTAAAAGTTTTATTCCTACATTATAAAAACCAATTAAAACGGTAGTACACAATCGATGTTGTATTTATGGATGCCTGAGGCCAATGGGGTTTGGCAATGGTCAACTGGGGAATTCTGGAATACTGCGGAAACACTTGAGCAGTTGATTCAGGAGATCCAGGCTCATCATGGCGAAGAAGCAGTAGTGTTTTTCCCGAGCCGTCATGTGCAAATTTTGCAGCAGACTTTGCCCAAGAGCCAATATAAAAAAATGGGCAATGAGGGCATCAAGTATCTGCTTGAAGAATATGTGGTGCTGCCCGTCGATGCCATGAAAGTGCTGCATCATTTTCAGCAGCCTGATCAGGTCAGTATTATGGGGATTGCGAATTCGACCCTCGAGACCTTGCAGTATTCTCTCAACCTGATTCCCGTCAAGCTGGCGGCTTTGCTGCCAGACTTTTTGGTACTGCCAGTTCCTGAAGCCAATCAGCGGGTGATTACCCAAATTGGTGGGCGCTTGTTGGTACGAGAGGCAGAATATATCGGCCAGTCGCTGGATGATCTGAGTCTGTATCTGGATTATCAGCCCAAAGATTTGCATTATAAAGTTAGTAATCTGAATCAGGATCAGTTAAGTAGCCTAGAAGCACTGGTCACACAGGAGCAGTTAGAATCTTTTCAGTATGTCCTTCCTGTATTGAAAAAACCCAAACAACATGCGTTTAATGTATTGCCCAAAGCTAAATCTGAAGGTGCCATTTCCGGTTACTGGAAAGCATGTGCAGCTGTATTTCTGGGCATATTAGTCTTACAGTTTAGTTATGATGCGGTGCGCTGGTATCAATATAAAAAAGTGGCAAATCAGACCGCTGCACAGGCCGTTGATCAGTTCAAGTACTGGTTTGGGCAAAATTATCCGGTCACTGAGCAGAATATCAAAAGCCAGTTTGAAGGGCAGTTGCGTCAAAGCCAGATCGCCGATACACAGGCATTACAGCTGATTAGTCGGATTGGACCAGTCTTGATGCAGAACCAGATTGTGGCACAACGGATCAATTATGATGCGTCTGTGTTGAGTATGGAGCTCAAGGCCAATTCATCAGATACGCTAAATGCATTGACCAAGCAATTGGGTCAGCAAGGCTTTAAAGTGGAGCTGGGGAATATTCAGGCCAGCGGAACAGGTGCCATTGGGCTGGTGAGGGTGCAATAATGAAAGCCATCGAAGCGCTACAAAATCGCATGGATCAGTCTTTTGAAAAAATGAGTGATTATCTGGACAGTCTCTCGGCACGTGAACGGGTATTGGTGATTTTTACCACTATTTTTGTAGTTGTGGCTGCGGTCAGTTCAGCACTCTGGTATATGCATCAGGCAGCAGACACCCAGCAGAAACGTTTAAATCAGCTGAAAGATACCATTGTCTGGATGCAAAGTAATGCAGTCACCATAAAACCTGCTGGAGACATGCAGCTGGATGCCGCAGAGAAAGTACAGCGGGTGGCACAGCAACAAGGTCTTTCGGTTGCATCCCAGCAAATAGATGGAAAAATTCAATTGGCGGTCATGCATGAAAATTATGCAGTTTTGGCAAACTTCCTGACTCAACTGGCACAAATGGGTCTAAGTGTTGAGAAAATGGAACTAAATAATGAAGCAGGACAGATTAAATTAACCGCGACCGTGCAATAAACGGTAAAAATAAAGATTTGCAAAGCATGGTTTTTTTGTCAGCCTATGCCTATAATATGCCGACTTAAAAAGCAGTAGACTTTTCTAGATATGTTGTATTCTCTAGCCCGCCCTTTGTTGTTTTCTTTAGCACCAGAGCGTGCACATGAGCTGACACTATCACTATTAAAATCATCCCATAAAATGGGCTTGATGCGTCAAAATGTTACTGCAAAACCTGTAACCTGTATGGGAATCGAATTTCCCAATCCAGTAGGGCTTGCGGCAGGTTTAGACAAAAATGGTGCTTATATTGATGCCCTTGCTGGTCAAGGTTTTGGTTTTATTGAAATTGGTACCATTACGCCGCGACCGCAAGCAGGCAACCCTCATCCGCGTTTGTTCCGTCTGCCGCAGGCCAAAGCCATTATTAACCGGATGGGTTTCAATAATGATGGTGTAGATCAGCTGGTCGAAAATGTCAAAGCTGCCAAATTTAAAGGCATTCTTGGCATCAATATCGGTAAAAACGCTGATACTCCGGTAGAAAAAGCAGTAGATGATTACCTTATCTGTTTAGAAAAAGTCTATAATTATGCGTCTTACATTACCGTCAATATTTCTTCTCCCAATACCAAAAATCTGCGCAGTTTACAAAGTGGTGATGCACTGACCGAACTGCTTGAAACATTGAAAAACCGTCAGCTTGAATTGGCGCAGGAATACCAGCATTATGTACCTTTGGTCCTTAAAGTAGCGCCTGATCTGGACGAAACCGATATTGCCTTTATTGCCAAGCAGTTACTGCAATTCAAGATTGATGGTCTGATCGTGACCAATACCACACTGTCACGTGAAGGGGTGGAAGGTCTGGCGCATGCAGAGGAGGCAGGTGGTCTATCTGGCGCGCCAGTCTTTGAGAAAAGTACCGCATGTCTGGCTGCATTTGCTCAGGTGTTAAAAGGACAAATTCCCTTGATTGGTGTGGGTGGTATTCTTTCAGGCGCAGATGCTGTTGCCAAGAAACAGGCAGGTGCCAGCCTTGTACAAGTTTATAGTGGCCTCATCTATACTGGACCTGAACTTGTAAAAGATTGTGTAGACGCACTTTAAATCCTATGAATGCCATTGATATCTTTCTGCTGATTATCTTGCTCATTGGAGGGCTCAACGGTTTGCGTCAAGGATTTATTAAAGCCTTTGCGAACTTAGTGGGATGGATCTTTGCCCTGATTGTTGCGGCAAAATATTCAACGCTACTTGCGCCGTCTATGGTTGCTCTGAGTACAGATCCAGTCGTACAAAAGATAGCAGCCTTCGCCTTTATCGTCCTGTTAATTGTGGTTCTGACCTGGATCGTCACTGCGCTTTTAAACCGTATTTTAAAGAGTCTTAAACTGGGTCCACTTAACCGTCTGGCAGGTGGTGTCTTTGGTAGCCTGAAAGGCTTGCTGATTGTGCTGATTACCATGCAAGGCATTGGCCCGTGGGTAGAAAGCTCACCGCACTGGAAACAGTCCAAGTTTATTCAAGCCTTATTGCCTTATGCGCCTTGGGCGACTCAAATGTCGAAAGACGCCGCGAATGGTGCACTACAACATATCAAGCCTGAAGGGACATCGAAACCTTCAGCTGTATCATCTGAAACATCGTCCAAATCTGGAGCTGCAGATGAGTCTACAAATAATCCTTTTTATTAATCCTAGCTTGTCTGCGAGGTTGCTATGTGTGGAGTAGTTGGTATAGCTGGTAAATCACCCGTTAACCAAATGTTGTTTGATGCATTAACGATGTTACAACATCGTGGACAAGATGCAGCTGGGATCGTGACATGTGATGAAGGGCGTCTGTTCCTTCGTAAAGACAATGGGATGGTGCGTGATGTATTTCATACCCGTCATATGCGTGCCTTGAAAGGAAATTACGGGATTGGTCATGTGCGTTATCCAACAGCCGGTTCATCGAGCAGTGCAGAAGCACAGCCATTTTATGTGAACTCGCCGTATGGAATTACCTTGGCGCATAACGGTAATTTGACCAATGCCGAAGAAATTCACGATGACCTGTTCAAAACTGACTTGCGTCATATGAACACGGATTCTGATTCAGAAGTGCTGCTAAACGTGCTAGCGCATGAATTGCAAAAACATGGCAAATTGGTGCCGACTTCGGAAGATATTTTCCACGCGGTAACACGTGTGCATGAGCGTTGTAAAGGTGCTTATGGTGTGGTAGCAATGATTACCGGACAAGGTCTGGTGGGCTTCCGTGATCCGAATGGTATCCGTCCACTGATTTACGGTTCACGTGAAACTGAACAAGGCATGGAATATATCATAGCTTCTGAATCGGTTGCGATTACTGCGCTGGGCTTCAAAGTTGAGCGTGATATTCAGCCAGGTGAAGCGGTATTTATCGATTTACAAGGTAATTTCTTTACCAAGCAATGTGCGACCAATCCTGAATATCGTCCATGTATTTTTGAATATGTGTATTTTGCCCGTCCGGATGCCATTATTGATGGAATCTCGGTGTATAAAGCACGTCTGAAAATGGGTGAGAAGCTGGCGCAAAAAATTCTGCGCGAGTGGGGTGAAGAGCATGATATCGATGTGGTGATTCCGATTCCGGATACTTCACGTACTTCTGCATTGGAACTTGCCAACATGCTGGGTGTGAAATTCCGTGAAGGTTTCATGAAAAACCGTTATATCGGTCGTACTTTTATTATGCCAGGTCAGCAATTGCGTAAAAAATCGGTACGTCAAAAACTGAACCCGGTTGAGCTTGAATTTAAAGGTAAAAATGTACTATTGGTCGATGACTCGATTGTACGTGGTACGACCTGTAATGAAATTATCCAGATGGCACGTGATTCTGGCGCGAAAAAAGTCTTCTTTGCTTCTGCAGCACCGATGGTGAAATATCCAAACGTGTACGGTATCGATATGCCGGCAAAATCAGAGCTAATTGCCTCAGATCGTAGCGTCGAAGAAATTCGTGAAATTATTGGTGCAGACCGTTTGGTGTTCCAGGATCTGGAAGATTTAAAAGATGCAGTTCGAACCACCAAAGTGCCAGATCTGAAAGATTTTGACTGTTCGGTATTTGACGGCGTTTATGTCGCGGGTGGTATTGATGCGCAGTATCTGGATGATCTACAGCAAAAACGTAGTGACAGTGCCATGAAAGAAGGGAATTACATCGATGTGAATATCGATGCAGCTTCTGTGGATTTAACTGGCGTACGTGAAGTCTAAGCGCTTAAAATCATCATGAAAAAGCGGGAATTTCCCGCTTTTTTGTTTTATGATGAACCCATTGAAAATAATCTTAACTAGGGTTCTACATTGCGCAACGTAGGATATGATTTTATAAAAAACAAGAATATCGTATTGCCTGTAAGCTTCTGCTTGATTGCTGTGCTGTTAACTATTTTTATTATCAATACCGTTGTTGGTCTATTCGTTTTTTATGTTGATTCTACCCAGTCTATTTTCTGGCATATGCTCAGTCCTTATCTGATTGCGTTGCTGTTATGTGTGATGCTGATCTCGGTCATCTATGAATTTTATCTTTTCCGGAATGGCGGTTATTCGCTGGCAAAACAGATGGGTGCGCGCCGTCTCAGCCCGATGGAAAGTATTCCTGAGGAAAGTGCGGCACTGCAAATTACCCAGCAGCTGGCCGATACCTTTTTAATTGAACCTCCGGCGGTGTATGTACTGCCCGATGAAGTTGGAGTTAATACGCTGACGGCGGGTTTTAGCCCGCGAGATACCGCGATTATTCTGACTTGGGGTGCGGTACAAACTCTGGATAAAGTCGAGCTGTATGGTTTACTCAGTCACGAATTTAATAAAATTCTGTCGGGTGAAACTGCGGAAAATACCCGCTTAAAAATTTTGTATAGCAGTTTAACCACCTTTAGCCAGTGGGGCAGCAAAATTGCCAAATCTGGTTTCTATCGAACTGATATTCGACGTGAAAATAAGTTTGAAACCTTTTATGTCGCAATTGGCGCAGTAATCTGGCTGATTGGCAGTTTGGGGGTATTGATCACACGCTTTATTAAATATATTTCACTGGGTGGACGCACTTTTAAGAATGACCAGAAAACTCGCCGCCTGATTCAAAATGATGCCAATATCCAGACTTTACTCAGAATTCATGTGCATCATTCCGGTTCGCAAATCTATAGTGAATATGCCGAATCCATTTCCCATATGTGTTTTGCCAATTCCTTGAGTCCGCAAAACTGGTTGAATATTCACCCAAATATTAATCAACGAATTTATGAATTAAATCCTGCCCTGATTCAGGATTTGCAGCTCGAGAACTTGAAGAAACTCAAGAATCAGCCTTTATTCAGTTTATTTCGTTCTCTGGAAGAAGTGGTGCCCGAGACTGCGATGAGCTGGAGTTCGCCACAGCCTCTGCCGTTGTTGCGTCTATCTCCAATCAGCTTTGCAATTAAAGATGCGATCAAGCCACTGAATCCAGAGCTGCGGCTGAGTATGCCGCGTCCGGAGTTGCTTGAACGTGCATTGCAGACGGCGACCGGCTCGCGTGAAGTCATGGTTGCCATTTTGATGATTCGTCAATATCGTGAATTTATTCCGACTGAGGCTGAGGTGAGCCGCGCCATTGTAGATTCACTGCTGAATCTGGATGGGCGGGTGCATATTTCGATTTTCCAGCAAGCTTGTAAGAATATTGGCGGGATGCCCACCACAGTTGCACGTCAGTTTTTGATGAAACTGGCACGAATTATTCAGGAAGATGGTGAAATTGGCTTGCTCGATGCCTTATTGCTGGAATGTGTCAAATATGAACTGAATCTATTGCCCGCACATATTCCAACAGCTTTGGATGAAGTTAAGCCCCAGATTGTGCGTCTGATTGATGCCTTGTTGCATGTGCAGCAGATTAATAGCGGAAACCAGCTTGAGGTTCGCGAACGCATTTTAAACCGGATTTTGTCGGCTCGAGAATTGGACTTATACAATGAAATTTCTGATGAGCCGATTGATCTGGCGGAAATTCTGAATGATATTGCGGGACTTTTACTGCGTGAACGTCTCGGGATTTTGGGTATCGCAGAAGCCTGTTTGTGGAGCGACCGTATTGTGACTCAGGACGAACTGGATGTGATGGAACTGCTTTATTGGCGCTTGGGTTTTGAGGCAGAGCAGATTATTCAACAAATGTTGAAGAAAAACAGTTTAACCATTATGTAAAAAAGAAGACAACAATTCACAGTTTGAAACTGCATCTGTTATAACAGAGGCAGTGATTTAATTGAGTATTAAAAGTACAGTTTTTAGCAGGCAGATCGACTTTGTATTAGAATCCATCAGGATAAAAAAGAAAAGCGGAAAAAGTTCGGCAAAGTAGAGGCAATCCGGCTAAAATGTTCAGCCTGAAATTGGTGATGATGAAAAGATGATAGGGCATCAGCGTGACATACTGGCAACATTAGGAATTGATCTCTGGATTCCTAGGGACAGCGCATGTCAGCCACATCAGGTCTCGATCTGGCGTGATCAGGCCGCACCAGAATTTCACAGTGACATTGTCTTGCCTCAGTCCAAGCAGCCCGAGGTATTTACAGATCTATCAATTCCTGAGCCGGTTATTCAACCCGAAGCTGAAGTCATGCCTGTGGTATCAGTGCCCACGCCAGTACTGGTTCAGGAACAGCGTGAAATCATACAAATTCCGCCATTTAGTTTGCAGATTTTAAGTCTGGCCTATTGCAGTATTGTGATTGATGCGACTGCAATGACTGAAGAAACCCAGAATTTATGGACGAATATCCAGCGTGCAGTGGTCAGCGAGTTTTGTGAGCTGAACTGGCCATTTCCTTGGGCCAATGTTCAGGATGGGCGCGGTGTGGACTCTTATATTCAGGGTTTTCTCGATGGGATGAGTGCCGAGAAAAATATTATTTTTTTGGGAACTGTACCTTATATTTCAAATAGTAAAATAATCCAGTTGGCTTCTTTACAGGAAATGCTAGATCAGCCAATTCTGAAAAAATGTTTATGGCAGTTTATGCAAAATAGGTCTGCCAGCTTGAAATAATATGAGTTTGGAATAAAAAATATGAAACAAAAAGTGGTTGTATTTAGTCAGATCGATGCTGATATTCAAAATAAACTTGAACAACATTATGATGTCGCTTATATACAACCCAAGTTAGGCGATGTGAACCGGCAGCTTTTGCAGGAGGTTCAGGATGCCGATGGCATGATTGGTGCAGGTCGATTGCTGAATCGTGACAATCTGGCGACTGCCACCCGGCTTAAAGTCATTTCTAGTGTCAGTGTCGGTTATGACAACTATGAACTTGATTATTTAAATGAAAAAAATATCTATCTCAGCCATACCCCGCATGTACTGACTGAAACCACGGCAGATCTGGCTTTTACATTGCTGATGTCTGCGGCACGTAAAGTGGCCTATCTGGATCACTGGACCAAACAAGGACAATGGCAGCGTACTGTTGGTGAAGCACAATTTGGTCTGGATATTTTTGGAAAAACTTTAGGTATTATCGGTCTGGGTCATATTGGAGCTGCAGTTGCACGTCGTGGTTTTTATGGTTTCAATATGAATATTTTGTACCATAACCGCCGTGAAAAACCAGAATTGGCCCAAGGCCTGAATGCACAGTATTCTGACTTAGATGAACTATTACAGCGTTCCGACTTTGTCGTTATTGCGGTTGACTTAAATGCTGATTCCAAAGCGCTGATTACAGCGGCTGAGTTGGCAAAAATGCAACCACATGCGGTATTGGTGAATATTTCACGTGGCTCAGTCATTGATGAGCAGGCTTTAATTGACGCTTTAAAAGCCAAGCAGATTTTTGCTGCTGGTCTTGATGTCTATCAGAAAGAGCCTTTAAAAGAATCTGAATTATTTCAGTTGGACAATGTGGTTACATTGCCACACGTGGGTTCTGCGACGACTGCCACCCGTAAAAAAATGGCCGAATTGGCCTATCAGAATCTGGTGGATGCTTTAGAAGGGCGAGTGCCACGCTATGTGGTTAATCCTGAGTTTCAATAATATTAAATAACATTTTCTTGCGTATATGCCCATTTTTCAATGCTATATTCAAGGCAGCTTAGAACAATAGATTTAGAGATTTTTCATTGAAACGATTGGCGTTGGCGTGTGGCTTAACGATGTGCATGGTGACAGGGCATAGCTCTAGCCATGATTTTAATCAAGCGACTGCACACTTTTCTGTGCCTGATATTGGTACAGGCGTGGGTTTACTCGATCAGCAAAAAGAAAGAATGATCGGTGAAAAAGTCTATCGCGAAGTGCATAAGCAAATGCCAGTCATGCAGAATCCATGGCTGGAAGACCAGCTGCTGTCGGTATTTTCTCATATTCTCAGTCAGACTCAGTTACAACAGCCCATTGGTTTGCTGGTGATTAATGATCCACAAATTAATGCTTTTGCTGTGCCGGGAGGGCTGTTTGCTCTTAATGCTGGTTTAATCAATTCAGCCCGAAATATGGATGAAGTGGCGGGGGTGATGGCGCATGAAATTGCACATGTCACACAACGTCATTACAGTCGCTCTCAAGATGCTTTTAAGGGGCAGGGTTTGCTGGCATTGGCCGGAATTCTGGTCGGGGCATTGGTGGCCTCTCAGGCGGATGGTGATGCGGGTGCTGCGGTGATGATGGGTTCGCAAGCCGCGTTGATGGATAAACAGCTGACTTATAGTCGTAATCAGGAGCGTGAAGCAGACCGAATTGGCATGCAATATATGTATCGTTCGGGCTATAACCCGCATAGTATGGCTGACTTCTTCGAAGTCATGCATCGCTCGACCAGTCGCTTAAGCTTCCTGCCGGATTTCTGGTTCACCCATCCACTGACGACTGAGCGTATGAGTGAAGCACGTTTGCGTGCCAATCAGCTGCCTGCGGTCAAACCTAAGCTGAATGATCAGGACTTTGAGATTATCAAATGGTATAGCAGGGTGCTGTCTCACCAGACCAGTGAGGAGCAGCTCAGTTTGATGAATCGGCAGAATAATTTTGCCGGTCAGCTTGCTTTGGCTGCCTACCAGATACAGCAAAGTGATTTTCAGGCCGCACAGGCTGCTTTAGATCAGGCGAAAAAGCATAACCAGATGCATCCTTTATTGGTCTTGTTTCAGACTGATATTTACTTAGGTCAGAACCAGTTGAATGCAGCGCTGAAAAGTGTGGCTTCAGCAGCGCGAATCATGCCGGAAAACCGCGCGCTCAATTATAAATATGCAGAAGTCTTGATTCGTGCCCAGCAACCAGATCAAGCTAAACAGATTGTACAAAAATTTTTGAATGCCAATTCCCGCGATGTGAGCGGCTGGCGACTGATGCAACTGGCGACCAATGCAGAGCCTGCATCGGCAATCAAGGCCGCCAATGTGCTGCGTTATCGTGCAGAAGTAGAATACTGGTCCGGTTATGAGGAAACTGCCATCAAGTCATTATTACATGCACAGCGTACAGCGAAAAATAATCAATCTTTATCGGCAACCATTAACCAACGCCTGAAACAGATGCAGCAGGCACGTCAATATAAAATTTAAGCCTTAGTCAGGTTTTAAGCTTTTTATATCAGGATGATATGGTCAGGATATACTGAATCGGGCTACAATCTTTTTTAATGATCAGTGCGATTAAATCTGAAGCATGCTATGAAGAAAATATTATTGGGCATCTGTCTATTGGGGTGGAATTATGCGGTATTTGCTGCGAGTGCTGTTGAGTATGTAGATGCGGTAGAGCGTATTAATACTGACTATAAAAAGGAATCGCGTCAATTCTTGGGTGGTTTGAATCCGCAGCAACAAGGTTTTAGCGCAGCACAGAATTCACATTTTTGTAGTATTGTGCAACGTTATGCCGATCGCTTGTATCAGGCGGCTGACCAAAATCGTGCTTATCTGGATCGTCAGTTTCAGAAGATAACTAAACAGGATGTGATTATAGAAGTGAAATCTTCAAAAGAGATGCAATTGCTGAAACGTTATCAGGTTGACTGTTATTTGCAATAAGAATACGTTAAGAACTGTCTTTTATAAAAAGTCAGTTCAACGTTAAAGATCGAATATTAGAGAAGTGGGATTAAGCAAGTTTCGCTTTAATTTTAGCTGAAACTTGTGCAGGATCGGCGCGCCCGGCTATGAGCGGACGCAGAGAATTCATCACCTTACCCATATCTTTCATGCTAGTAGCTTCTTGCGCTGCAATCGTTTGCGCAATGATGGAATCAAGTTCTTCCTCAGTCATAGCTTCTGGTAGAAATTGAGATAATACCTCAACCTCGGCTTGTTCCTTACTAGCTAAATCTTCTCGACCAGCACCATCAAAGGCCTTGATCGATTCTTTACGTTGTTTAATTTGTTTTTCAATGACCGCAAGAACTTGAGCGTCGTCAAGTTCTTTGCGCTCATCGACTTCGATTTGCTTAATTGCCGCCTGTAGACCACGTATGACCGTCAGCTTGGACATTTCTTTGGCACGCATTGTTGCTTTCAAAACATCCGTGATTTGGTCTTTTAAAGTCGTCATTATTTAATCCAGGCAGTCAATCACAAATTAATCTTAGTAAAGGCGAGTCGTACGTACTGATTCACGCGCCAATTTCTTTTGGTAGCGTTTAACAGCAGCAGCTTTTTTGCGCTTACGTTCTTGAGTTGGTTTCTCGTAGAATTCACGCTTACGTACGTCAGCTAGAACACCCGCTTTTTCGCATGAACGTTTGAAACGACGGATAGCTACGTCTACTGGTTCGCCTTCTTTCAATTTAACTTGTGGCATGAAGAATCCTCATAAAGTTATGGATAAGATCGCAGGCCGAATGCCTGTGATCACAAGTGAAGGTCAGTATTTTACTCATTTACATCTCATACCACAAGCATATAATAGTGACTGCAATAGAATTGATACAGGTTATAGGCAGTTTAATGATCGTTTTAGGCTTGGAAACGTCGTGTGATGAAACAGGACTTGCGCTGTATGACAGCGAGTTGGGTTTACGCGGACAGGTGCTTTATAGCCAGATTAAACTGCATGCAGAATATGGCGGTGTGGTTCCAGAGCTGGCGTCACGTGATCATGTGCGTAAACTGATTCCATTAATGAATGAATTATTGGAGCAAACTGACGTCAAAAAATCGGAAATTGATGCCATTGCATATACGCGTGGGCCAGGTTTAATGGGCGCATTAATGACAGGTGCGTTGTTTGGTCGAACTTTGGCCTTTGCACTGAACAAACCGGCAATTGGTGTTCATCATATGGAGGGGCATATGCTCGCACCATTATTGTCTGAAACAGCGCCAGAATTTCCATTTGTGGCGCTGTTGGTCTCTGGTGGGCATTCACAGCTGATGGCAGCCTATGGCATTGGCCAGTATGAATTGCTGGGTGAATCGATTGATGATGCAGCCGGAGAAGCATTCGATAAAGTGGCGAAAATGATGGGTCTGCCCTATCCAGGTGGGCCAAACATTTCCAAACTGGCTGAACAAGGCAATCCTGCTGCTTTTGCTTTCCCACGTCCAATGCTCCATCAAGGGCTGGAATTCTCATTTAGCGGTTTAAAAACTGCTGTATCTGTACAAATGAAAAAACTGGGTGATGAAAACCGTGATGCAGATATTGCAGCAAGTTTTCAGGAAGCCATTGTCGATACCTTGGTTAAAAAGTCAGTCAAAGCATTGAAACAGACGGGCTTGAAGCGCTTAGTGATTGCCGGTGGTGTCAGTGCCAACAAGCGCTTACGTGAGCGTTTAGAAGCAGATTTAGCCAAAATTAAAGCGACTGTTTATTATGCAGAACCGGCACTTTGTACTGATAATGGCGCGATGATTGCCTTTGCCGGTTATCAGCGTTTGAAAGCAGGGCAGCAGGATGGCTTGGCGGTAACCACAACGCCACGTTGGCCGATGACGGAGTTAAAAAATCCTGAAGCGGTTTAAAGATAGATAGGAAAGGGGCGGAAAGCCTCTTTTTTATTGTCTTGGTTTTATTGAGTAGAAATTTTCAACAAATAATAAATTATTTTGACTCTGCCATAGTAAGTGTTTTCTTACAGATACCGTAAAATGGTTTAATCATATAGGAATCCCGCTCTATGATAGGCGGAATTAAGAATAAATTTAATTTTTTATAAAAGTGTACAAATAAAAAATATTTTTTATTTGTCTTATTTTTGATCATTTATGGTTTTAAATAAATAGAATAAAATTAAAATAGGGAGAGTGAGTGTTTTTATTGGTTATCTTCGCTTTTAAGCAAAGATTAGAGTAGTTTAAATGAATATATCTAAATATTTTTTTATTTTAGGTCTTGGTTTGTCTGCTATTGTTAGCTTTGAAACCCAAGCATACAATTATACATCAAAAGGGGTGGGTGCAGACAGAAGTAAAGCATGTAATCAAGCTGATGAGAAAATTCAACGTGGTTCGACTACTTCAGGTTGTATATGTTCAAATATTCAACAAACCTATTGGGTTTGTAAAATAAACTATGATAAGCCTAAGCCAGTTGTATATACTGCACCTCCGATTTATCAAGCACCTGCTCCTACACGACGCTCATATAATTTCAGTGCACCAGGTGTGTTATAAGTAAAAAAGGCACTATGTTTAACATAGTGCCTTTTAAACTTAAAAACCTGTTCCATTCGCTGGATCACATTTTTGCTTAAGAAATGTCATGGCATAGTTTACACGTGTCGCTATATCTTCACTTCCTAATGAAAAAATAGTGTATGGTTCATTATTTTTTAAGCGTATAGAAACAAGTTCTTTAGATTGTTTAACTTCTAAAACCTTTCCCCAATCAATTCCATTTTCGGTACTCCCTAGTCGTAAGTCAGGTCTTAGGGATACTACCGGTTCAACCATTGAACCACCATGATAAACTCTCAAAGATAAGCTATTATTATCATAATTTATTTTGCTAATACAACGATCAATAGTAGTTACGTTGGTAATTTTACTATAGCCTTCGAGTCGTGCTGATCCATCATGCTCATCAGCCATATCTGAAAAATATTTTTTTAAATCTCCAGATTGGATACCTTTGTCTGGTAATATAATCGTTAAAAATTTTTGTGCATTTGCTACAGTTTGCTCTGCTGCTATAAGTGGTGTTGTAAATAAAAAACAGCTGGACATAATAGTCAGAGACTTTAGGTAATTCATGTATAAAAAGCCAAATAAATAAATCGTTTTATTTTAAAATAAAACTCCTCTACTTTAAAGATTAGTATTTTTCTTTTTTTAGCAGTATTAGGTAATATATAAATACAACTTAAAAGCTTGATTTTTTGATTTTCAAATGAAGAAATATTTAATTTATATATCGTTCTTTACCACCACAGGTCTTTCTGCAGAATATGTAATGATTGGACCTCCTTCTGGAGAGTGGGGGCGAACCTATGGTGAAACTTATCAAAACTCGGTAAAACAAAAAGAAATTCAAAAACAGGTCGATTTGTTGGGTAAACACCGGACAGCAGAAGCTCAAAAAATGGTGGATCTTGCAGACGCAGCGCGTAAGGCAAGAGGTGAGAATACTGATTCAGTAATTAAAAATAATGATCAAAAAAAATCAGAAATTAAAAAAGAACAGTTAAGTTTAAGTGAAAAAGAAAAGGAGCTTAAACGTAAACTGGCTCAAGTCGAGAAAGAAGAGCAAGAAGCAAGAAAGAAAATTGAGTTATTACAATATCGTAATGCAGTACGTAATGGAACCAGTGTAGGTGCACTTCGTTGTGGGAGTTCAGGGCGTCCACGTGTGCATTTGGTGGGTGTAGTTGGACGTGCAACACGACCAGATCACGTGTATTCGGATTGCCGTTTGAAGCAGGTACAGTATCGTTGTCGTGGTGAAGGAAATTGGCAATTTTATACAAATAATTTATGGGTCTTAAGTAATGCATGTATTGGTATTGGTGATGACGTAATAGTAAATGTTCACTGTGATGCTGAACAAGTTGAAGTGCGACCAACACAATTTAGCTGTGATATTCACTAAGTTATATCCAGTAGCACAATATTCAGCTTTTATCTGTCAACTCATTTTATGAGGAATGGCAAATCTATGTATCATGTTTAGTTTCAAGGTTTTGATTAATAAGATAGTGTTTTTCAAAGAAGTATTGGAGAATTTAAAAATAAAATGAATGATAAAGGGATCAAGAATGATTCGTCCTGCGACAATTGAAGATGTGGCAGTTATTGCACAAGCGCATGTGCAGAGCGGGCAAGAAACCTGTCAGCAGATGCTCTATCTACCTATTTTGGCGGAATATAAGCTAGATACACGGCTTGCTTTATGATTGCAGGTGCTCAAGCTCAATAACCATATTCTATTGGTTACAGAAGGAGCAGGGCATATTCAGGGCTTTATTGATGTTTCGCTAAGTGAAGCAAAAGGCATTGCCAAAATTATAGCGTTATATGTATTGAAAGCTGCATAAAAGCGTAGGATTGGTCGAGTCTTGTTTAAAGAGGCATTAAAAGATATTCACCCAATGCAATATCCATAGATTTTACTCAATGTTTATGATCAGAACCCAGTCTGTCAGTTTGATGAACATATGAGAGCAAAATGCATTACTGCTGAAGATGTTAGCAATGAAGGTAAAAATCTCAAGGTTCTACATATCTATGGGACCGCGATGCATTTGCTGATTTAGATGGTTTGATTTAGTAGATTCAGAGTAAAAATTGCATGATACACAAGATAAAAGACTCGGCTTTAAAAGTCCGAGTCAGGTATTATGGCAACAACATGGTGTTGCACTTCAAATGCGAATCTAAGAAGGCCCAAAGCGATATTTACGTTGAGCCTGATCTTTTGAATTTTCTATTGTTCCAGATTATTCAACTGAGTTGCCCCAATCCAGTGTTTCGAGAACTGATAAGCGGCACGGCCTGAGCGTTGACCGCGTGCCTGACACCAGCGCAAGGCTTCGGCTCGGGTTTCCGGGGTCAATTCCATCTCAGCCTTTTTAAGATAATGCTCTACAATTTCCAGATATAAATTCTGATCCATTGGATAAAAAGACAGCCATAAGCCGAAACGGTCAGATAGCGAAATCTTCTCTTCAATTGCTTCCTGAGGATGTAGCTCAGTATATTGCGGAACATCGACCCGGGTGACAGGCGTATTTTCATGCATAAATTCTGGCAGTAAATGGCGGCGGTTACTGGTTGCATAAATCACAAAATTACTCGAACCCGATTGCAATGAACCATCTAATACACTTTTTAAACTGCGATAATTTTCATCTTCTGCGTTAAAGGCCAGATCATCGCAATAGACAATAAACTTTTCAGGGCGGTCTACAATCAGTTTTTGAATTTCCGGAAGTTCTGACAAGTCATCGCGTTCAATCTCAATCAGGCGTAAACCTTGCGCTGCGTATTCGGTCAGCAGGGCACGAACGATAGAGGATTTACCGGTGCCACGCGAACCAGTCAGCAAGACATCATTGGCAGGCAAGCCATTTAAGAACTGTAAAGTATTCTGGATGACTTTTTCTTTTTGTCGCTCAATCCCTTTTAAATCGGCCAGTTCCATCTGTCTAAGCTGATGAATGGGCTTGAGTTCACCCTGTTGCCATTTATAGGCATGTGCAGAAAAATCAGGAGCATGTTTCAGCTCGGGTAGGCTTTGCTGAAGTTGCAGCAGAACAGTCGAAAGGGTATTCAAGATATTGTCAGGTAACTCAATTTTCGCCATGATCTCAGCATTACAGATTTAAAATTATGTCTAGGATACTATCACCCTAAAATTCACAGTCAAAGCCTGAAAAGTGTGATAATTTGCTTAAAGCAGAGAATTTTCGCTATTGTTGTTATGAACAGATCGGTGCATATTTTCTACGCAGTGCAAGATGAATGAAAAATACAATATAGGGAAGAAGGCAGATGCTGTTTAAAGATTTTACTCAGGACATTAATCCACATCAGGCCTATCGTATTAAAAAACTCAAGCAGCAGCTGCAACAAGCTGAGTCCTATGAGGAATGGAAATATATTGCGCTAAAAATAGATGAAGAATCCGGGGCGCAAGAATGGAAATTCGACAATAGCTCTCCCTATTTTGATGCAGAAGTTATTGCGCATCGTTTGGGTAAATTAAGACGCTATAGACAACAGAAACGTACCCACGACCTGATGTATATTCTGCGCGAAGGTCTAAGCTACGATATCGCCAATATTGCCCATCCTTTATTGTTCACCGAAGCCTATGTCGGCACCAAAAGAATTATTGAAGATTATGTGGAGCAGGTTAGTCAGGGGCTGGCACATATCGCTTCAACAGACTGTAGCTGTTTAAATATTGAAGAAAAAATTGAATTTTTTAAAGGCTGTCAGCGTGCCTATGGTCAGCCGGCCCTGATGTTTTCCGGTGGCTCGACCTTGGGTCTGTTTCATACCGGCGTTTGTAAGGCTCTGATGGAGCAGGATTTATTGCCAAAGGTCATGTCAGGTTCTAGTGCAGGTGCCATCATGACGGCAATGTTGGGTGTATCCAAACCCTCGCAGTATGTCGATCTTTTGAAGGGGCATAATTTTTTTCATGAGGCTTTTCATTTCCGAACCATGGGTGAATTGCTGAAAGGCAATGGAGGTCTGGCAGATGTCAAATACCTGAAAAAATTTCTGGTCGAAAATTTAGGCGATCTGACCTTTGAAGAAGCACTCAAAACCTCAGGTCTGCATATCAATATTGCTGTTGCCCCTTATGATTCAGCACAGGATGCCCGTATTTTAAATGCCTATACTTCTCCGGATGTGCTGGTCTGGAGTGCGGTCTTGGCCTCTTGTGCAGTCCCTATTCTGTTTCCGCCAGTACGTTTGACCAGTAAGCGTTATGATGGTGAATATACCCCTTATATGGGAGCAACACGTTGGGTCGATGGCAGTGTACGCAGTGATTTTCCACAGGAAAAAATGGCCCGGCTGTACAATATCAATTACACCATCGCCAGCCAGGTCAATCCGCATATCGTGCCATTTATGCAAGATGATGTCGCACGTTTCCGCAAAGGTACCTTAAGCTGGCCACAACGGATTGTACGCCGTCAGGGTGCGGTGATTACCAAAGGAATGATGGATTTTGCCCGGGAACATGCCGGAAGCTTGCCACCTGTACGCCGCATACTCGATCACGGCTATGGGGTGGTCGATCAGCGTTATTATGGCGATGTGAATATTGTCGGTAAATATAGCCTGCGCCACTATAGCTATATGCTGCAAAATCCACGGCCCTATCTCTTTAAAATCTTGCAGCGCGAAGGCGAACGGGCCACTTGGCCAAAAATTTCCTTAATCGAGACTCAGGAACGGGTGGGGAAAACTATTCAGCATTGTCTGGAACTGCTAAATTATCAATATACTGCTGATCCAAAGCCTGAATATATTGCAACCACTTAATTTAGATCATCTTGATACTTTCGATTTTCAACCAAGAACCAAAACCCGCAGTCTGGGTTTTGGCCGACGCCTGTATTATGCTGCGGGTCAGCCCGCATTCTGGCTAAAAACTCAAGTGTCGACTAAATCTGACAGCTCAATATCATCTCCGCATGCAGAGCTGGGCTGGCAGCAGGAGCTGAATTTTTATCAAACGCATAGCCGTTCGAGTGATCTGAACTTTTTCCTTCCCCATCAAATTATTCAACAGCTATTCACCATTCAACATGAACAATTTGAACAGGCTTTGATTCTGGTCGATGCACCAGCACATTTTCAGATCATGCCAGATCAACTTTCTGTAACGCAGATTCGACAACATTTGCTGCAAGCGGTAGAACCTTTACTCTGCCTGCAACAGCTGGGCTATTTACATGCGGATTTAAAGCGGGAGCATTTTGTTGATGCTCAGGGCAGGGTATGTCTGCTTGATTTTGAACAAGTGCAAGCTCTGGATCAGAAAGTGGATGAGCTGAATGCCACACCACGTTATATGGCACCGGAATTATTCCAAGGAAAAGCCAAAAGCTTGCAGAGCGAAGTTTATGCTTTGGGCGTGATTTTTTATGAATGGCTGAGTGGACAGCGCTTGCAGGCAACTGACTATCTGGATTGGGCGTTTTTACATTGTCAGCGCCTAAAAGTTGAGTTGCCTGAACAAATTCAGATTTTTGAAAAGTTGTTAGCGCTGATGCTAGGCAAGCAAAAACAGCATCGGTTGGCAGATTTTAAAGCGGTTAAACACTACTTAGTGACTGAAATCGAATGAGAAAAATACAATAAAATCGGGATTGTTTCTTATTTAATCAAACGAGTGTTTTTTTCTTATAAACGGCTTGTCAGCTGGAAATGATCTCTATATTATACACAGCCATTGGGGACGTGGCGAAATTGGTAGACGCACTGGATTTAGGTTCCAGCGCCGCGAGGTGTGAGAGTTCGAGTCTCTCCGTCCCCACCAATTTACTTGAGCAATTGAGTAAACTGGCCGAGTAGAGGATTGGTGTAATGGTAGCATGACGGTCTCCAAAACCGTTCGTCAAGGTTCGAGTCCTTGATCCTCTGCCAAAGTTTGAAAAAATCCAACGCTAAGTTGGTACCCTGATGGGGACGTGGCGAAATTGGTAGACGCACTGGATTTAGGTTCCAGCGCCGCGAGGTGTGAGAGTTCGAGTCTCTCCGTCCCCACCATCATATTAAAGCAAGGCTGATGCCTTGCTTTTTTATTGCCTGAAATTTATACCAGCTTTTTTAAGCTGTAAAATTTTGCTGTCTTTTACGCATAGGTTTAGTCTGTTAAAGAACGTTAGAAAACGGGTCAATGCTCAGGAAAGGGCAGAACTTCAGGAAACTTTGTTTTATTAGATGCAATAATTGATATTATGCAAGTCAGCTAAAGTCTAAATTTGAATATGTGATTCTCCTGTGGTGCGTATTGATCTTATCTGTTTCGATGAAACTAGGCGACAACAGTGCAAATAGGTCAGTATTTACGCAACACTGAATTAATTGTTTAAATTTTGATATAAAAGTATTTTCCTGCTACAGAATTGCTTGTGAATCGGGTCTGATCGCTATAATATACACAGCCATGGGGATATGGCGGAATTGGTAGACGCACTGTGTTCAGGTCGCAGCGCCTTCTGGGCGTGAGAGTTCGAGTCTCTCTATCCCCACCATTATATTGAAGCAAGGCTAATGCCTTGCTTTTTTATTGCCTGAAATTTTATACAGCAATTTTCATTGATCTTATTCTTAAATCCTTATTTTGCTTGATAGAACGTGTGTGACGGAAGTTATATAAAAAGCATGGTTGCATTATTTTGAATGCCGAGGCCATAAAATATAAGGCTTGATCTGTAGTTTGTTTTTTATACATTTTGGTTTTTATGACACAAAATAAAGCTCAGACCTTTTAAAATACTGAATTTGTGGTTTCGTCTTCAAAGAGTCAAATTGTCTTGATAAATTTTATCAAAAGTAAAAAAATATAATTAACTGTTTAATTTCTAGCGGAATAGAATGTGATTGCTTGTAAAATCGCTTGTCAATGACGGTCTATCTCTATAATATACACAGCCATTGGGGACGTGGCGAAATTGGTAGACGCACTGGATTTAGGTTCCAGCGCCGCGAGGTGTGAGAGTTCGAGTCTCTCCGTCCCCACCAATTTACTTGAGCAATTGAGTAAACTGGCCGAGTAGAGGATTGGTGTAATGGTAGCATGACGGTCTCCAAAACCGTTCGTCAAGGTTCGAGTCCTTGATCCTCTGCCAAAGTTTGAAAAAATCCAACGCTAAGTTGGTACCCTGATGGGGACGTGGCGAAATTGGTAGACGCACTGGATTTAGGTTCCAGCGCCGCGAGGTGTGAGAGTTCGAGTCTCTCCGTCCCCACCATCATATTAAAGCAAGGCTGATGCCTTGCTTTTTTATTGCCTGAAATTTATTTAATCAAGATAAAAAGAAAAGCCCATCGAAACGGGCTAAAGATTGGAGAATAGAGTTGCTGAATCAGTGGAATAATTTATTTATTTTTTTGATTGAAAATAACCTGCATCAGGCTTTTAAATGATCTTCAAATTCCTCACCCAGCTGGATCGCGAGTGCATTGCCGGCCAGATCACAGGTGACCAGACCGTATTCTTTTTTGAAACTGAAACTGAAACCACGATCATCAGCCAGGGTGCGTACGGAATATCCTAATTTTTCTAACCATAGTCGAAATGCAATCAGATTTTTAGCTTTAACCACTTTTTTCACGAGATCACTCCTTCATCATTGTTCTATCTTAAATAAGGGTGAGAAATTTTGTTTTAAAGGGCAAATTCCCATATTTAATTAATTTAATCTAATTTGAATGTTTAGTGAACATCGTATGCTCGCTAAAGAAGCAGTTTATGACTTAAGTAAATGATTTTTATCATATTGAATAGGTTGTAACTAAATATTAAGTTTTTATAGCATGTAAATAAACTTAATTATACTTTAATTTCAAAGGCTTATTTTGCTATTGATCTAAATTTGAACTTTATCAACGCCATAAAATGTAAGAATAAGGGAATGCCGAAGCATCGGCATATTAAGCTTGCATTGATTATTTAATCGGATCATTAGCAGCTGCTGGTTTTCTGAGCTATCGTTTGAGATGCATGCCCTATACTATCAAAAATGTAATTCTTGAATTAAATACGATTGCCATGACTGAACTGACGATTGAACACAATGTGAATCAGAAAATTGAATGGATGCAGCAACAGGGCTTAGATCCGGTTGCTGTGATGCTGGGACATGAGGACTGGTTGAATTTTACAGTGCAATCGAAAGTAGCCTATACGCCGTTTGGTAGTGCACGTCGTTATCAACCGGCCTTAGCTGGTTTGCTGCTGGTACGTGTTGACGAAATGCAGGCAGTGCGTGTCGTCACTCAAGACGAACTGGATGCTTATGCGCAAAGTCACCAGATTCTTTAACATGGATCTTTAACTCTAGAACTGATCTTTCAGGGTTCTCAAGCGCTGAAACTCTTCCACACTATCCGCACGCAGGAAAGGATTGGTTTGTAATTCATCTTCAATGCTGCTTGGCAGCGTACACTGGCCTAACATACGCAAGCGTTCGATATGCTCGAAGCGTTCCAGAATTGCCTGATTGTCCGGTTCGACGTGTTTGGCAAACTGGGCATTCGACAGGGTATATTCATGCGTGCAATAGACCTGCGTACGCGGCGGTAAGGCTGCCAGACGTGACAGTGAATGATACATCTGTGAATAAGTACCTTCAAAAACCCGGCCACAGCCCATGGCAAATAAAGTATCGCCACAGAACAGCACATCAATCGCATCAATGAAGTAAACGATATGGCCTAATGTATGGCCTGGTACTGCGATCACTTGAACATCTGCCCCATGAAAGCTGAACTGTTCTTCATGCTCAAGTGGATGCGTGATAAACGGAATTTTACTGAGTTCTGCACGCGGGCCATAAACAGGCAGATTTTGTCCCTGAATTAAGCCGGGCACACCGCCAATATGGTCTTTATGCCAGTGCGTTAACCAGATTTGACTTAAGATTAAACCGTGTTCGGCACAATAATCTTGCACCAATCCTGCTTCGGTCGGGTCAATGACTACGACCTGATGAGAAGCCGTATGTTCCAGCAACCAGATATAATTTTGCAGCGAGTTCTGGACATCAATACAGTGAATTTTAAAAGGCATCATAGCGCATCAGACCAAATGAAGATTGAGAATAAAGTAGCATAATTTCAGATGCTCTGGGCTTGCAGATATTATCTGCTCATCCGGGATAATTTTTGTTTATGTCCCATTTAAAAAATCATAAGTCCGAATCATCAACGCTTACCGCCTTGCCAATGCTATAAAATTGTACACCAGTCACATGATGAGTACTTTTCCATTCTTCACTCACTACATGATAATGCCAGTGACTGTCGCGGAAGACTGATCATCGGCATAGGCCGCAATCAGCTTGCCAATAAACAGATCATGCATTTGCTGGTTATGCGGCCCGGGAATCAGCTCGCAGAGTATTTATGCAGCACAGCCTTGCCCAGAGAAATATCAAAACCAGAGAATTTAAATAGCCTTAGGCCAGATGGTGCCAATTTTTCAGGTACATCATGCAGGCTCAGCCTACCTAGCCGATAGGATTTTTCTAGGAGAATACTTTGAAGATGGGGGTTGGTCATACCGCATCATTCACTATATTGATGTATTTAAGTGGCTAGATTAGTTAGATTATTAGCATATTCAAGTTCACTCTTGCAAAAAAGCTTTTAAACTAGAGATTACTATATTCAGGACTTCAGAAAATGAAAATGTACCAGGTCGATGCGTTTACCACGGAACTGTTTAAAGGAAATCCAGCTGCAGTGATTGTGCTGGAGGACTGGCTCGAAGATGAACTGATGCAAAATATCGCCTTGGAAAATAATCTGTCTGAAACAGCTTTTGTGAAAATAATTGATGCAGAAAATTATGCTATTCGCTGGTTTACCCCGACCAAGGAGGTGGATTTTTGTGGTCATGCAACCTTGGCCAGCAGCTTTGTATTATTCAATCAATTTGGTACGGCAAAAACGATCCAGTTTCATGTGAAAGATCTGGGGATCTTTGTGGTTGATCAGGATACAGATGGCAAGATCAGAATGAACTTTCCAATTCGCCGCGCAGTAGCCGTCACAGAATATCCTGAAGCCTTAAGACAGGCATTGAGCAAACCGTTTAAGCAGGTTTATCTGAATGCACAAGGTTATATTGTCGAATATGAGTCAGTACAGGATGTGCTAGATGAATCACCTGATTTTGAATTATTAAAACAATTAAATGGCAAGCGTACCGCGATTACTGCTCAGAATAGCTTTTTAGATGTCGCGATTACCTCGCAAGATACACAATATGATTGTATTTCACGTTATTTTGCACCGAGTAACGGAATCAATGAAGACCCGGTCACAGGGTCTATTCACACCGGAATTGCGCCACTTTGGGCAGACAAACTGGGTAAAAATGAACTGGTCGCTTATCAGGCATCAGCGCGCGGTGGTGTACTTTATTGTGCTTTGCAAGATCAGGAACGAATTGAAATTTCGGGTTATGGCAAATTATATATGCAGGCTGAACTTTATCTTTAATCTCTGATTACATAGATATGCATGTCGTCAGGCAAGGCGGCATGTTATTTTAATGATTCAATTTAGAAAAGACTATTCAGAATAAGAATCATTCTCTAGAATGAGCGCGAATAAAAATTTACATTGAAAATCTGGATGAATAATGTTGGTACGTTATAAGAATTTAAGCTTGGCGATTTTGTTGTCGAGTTGTAGTGCGCTGAGTTTTGCACAACCTGTTTTGGTGAAAACTGAACAGAATGTGGAGGAATATCGTCTTGATAATGGTTTACGAATTATCCTGGCACCGAATGATAAAGAAAATAAAATTTTTATGAATACGGTGTATTTGACCGGTTCACTGAATGATCCTAAAGGAAAAGGTGGTCTGGCGCATCTGCTGGAACACTTGGCTTTTAAAGGCACTAAAAATGTCAAAGGTGATGAATTTCAGCGTCGGCTCGATCAATATACCTTAATGACCAATGCCAGTACCGATTATTATTCAACCAAATATACCAATGTCATTCGTCCTGAAAAAACGGCGCTAAGTGAAGTAATTTTCCTTGAAGCCGAGCGTATGGATCAGCTGGTTCTTCAGGAAAAATATGTACCGACCGAAATTGATATTGTAAAGCGCGAACGCGAAATTCGTCTGGATCAGCCATTTTCAGTACTCATGGATCAGGTGTTTAAGTCGGCTTATGGCAATCAGTATTTGGGCCGTTTACCGATTGGTGATCTGAATGAGCTGCAATCCATCAATATGCAGGAATTGAACCAGTTTTACCGGAGCTGGTATGCACCGAATAATGCCTTTATGGTGATTTCAGGCAAGTTTGATAAGGCAGAAGTATTAAAGCAGATTGATAGCCATTTCAGTCCGATTCAATCGCGAAGTGTACCGGCGCAAGTGAAAGTTCCGGCTTTAAAACCTGAGCAGATTCAACAGCGTGAATTTACTGTGCAAAAGGGCAGTGATCTGGCCAAATTCAATATTTACCTGAATGGCCCGGATGAAAAGATCAAGACTGCTTTGGCTGTTTCACCGACGCTCTATACCTTGCAACCGAGCGGGCATTTATATCAGAGCATGGTGGAAAGTGGAAAGTCGACCATGGTGCAATCTAGCACCTGGTTAGATAAAGACTTTAATCTGGTGTTTATGGGCGCGATCTATGCACCCAATCATCAGTCAAAAACTGTGGAACAAAGTTTGATTCAAGGCGTAGAGCAAAGCCAGCCATTTACCGAGGCCGAATTAAACCGAGTTAAAAATCTGACCCGCAATCAGGCTGATAATATTAAAAATAGCGCGACTGCTTTAGGTTCACGTTTAAGTGATTATGCCGTGGCTTATTCGGGTGACTGGAGCCAGTATTTTAAAGATCTGAATGCGATTGAAAACCTGAATGTGAGTCAGGTTAATCAGGTCTATAAAGGCTTTCTAAAACCTGAATATCGTATTTCTGGCAATATCCTGCCAACACCGGAAGATCAGAAAAAAGCGCAGGAAGTGACACAGACGGAAGCACCGAAAAAAACACTGGACCAACAGGCTGAGACAGAAGAGCCTTTAAAGGATGTCAGTGTTTATCAGGCGGAAGTGAAGCAGTATGTAGCGCAATCCAAGCAGTATTTATCTGCCAAGGACAAGCAGATTCAGCGTGGTAAGTTAAAAAATGGCATTAAATACGCGCTATTCCCAACCAATATTCGCGATGACAAGGTGTATGCCACAATTTCTCTGGATTTTGGGACTGCGCAAAGCCTGATGAATAAAGGCGAGATTCTGGATCTGACCGCGTATTTAATGCTGCGCTCATCGGAAAGCCAGAGCTTGCAGCAGATTGCTGACAAAATTATCGAAGTAGGCGGTTCAGCGACTGCCAGCCCATCGAGTAATGGCCTGAACATACAGATCAGTGCCAAAAAAGAGAAGTTTGCAGAGTTTTTCCAATATGTGGTTGATGTACTGAAAAAACCTGCATTTGAGCAAAGCCAGTTTGACTTGATCAAGGGTCAGACCTTATCCAGTCTGGATCGTCCTTATACCGAGCCAGATACGGTGTCGAGCCTGACTATGGCGCGAACCATTGAAGTGTATCAACCCGGTGACATTCGTTTCCATTTTGAACCTGAACTGGCCACCAGGCAGTTTAAAGCAGCCACTCGTGAGCAAGTGGTCGCTTTGTATCAGCAATTCTTTAAAACGCATCATGCACACATTGCAGTGACTGGGGAATTTCAGCCAAAATCTATACAGAAAATGCTGAAAAATAGTTTCGCGGACTGGAAAGCGGTACAGCCTTATGAACGCCTGAAATCAGAATATCGAAGCTATCCAGCCCAAAAAATTCATGCATTATCTGAACAACGTGAGTTCGGTAGTTATCAGGCATTGCTGACCTTCCCGGTGGGGGCAGACCATGCAGATGTACCTGCTTTACAAGTCTTCCGTCATATTCTGGGTGACTCTCAACTGTCTTCCCGTTTGGCTCAGGAATTACGTGAAAAAAATGCGCTGGTCTACGGTTTTAGTGCCCATGTTCAGTTTAATGAATGGGCCGATTCAGGTGCTTTGGCACTGGGTGCCAATTATACCGCAGGTAAATCTGCACAGGTTTCTCAAACGGTGCATCAGGTACTCAATGAGCTGTTAACACGTGGTGTAACTGAACAGGAAGTGGAAGCGGCCAAAGCCAGCATTTTGAAAAAACGTGTCAATGCACTGGAAGATGATCGCCGTATTCACAGTATGTTGGTTCCTCAACTGGAAAAAGATCGTAAGCTGATTTACCGTGAAAAACGTGATCAGGCGATTGCCCAACTGACGAAAGCCGACATTGATGCCGTGATTAAAAAATACATCAAGCTGGATCAGTTGGTCGAAGTGATGGCCGATCAATATGGAAAAGAAATCAAAAAATCATAGAATTGATCTACATTAAAAAAAGTCCTCCTCTAATAGGGGGATTTTTTATTCTTCAATATAATTAAAAGCTCTAATTTAAGTTGCTTTTCTGGTAAGCAGGATTCTACTTAAAACGCCAGATAGCACAGCACTGGGTAAGTTCCACCAGAAAGTGGCAAAAAGAAACAGGAAAATCCCAGCTGATACTAATATTGCTTCAACAGCGATATCTTTCTTAAAAGCGAAGTGAATAATATGTTGGTAATAATATGAGGCGATTAAACTAGAAAAGATTGCTCAGCAAGTATAGAAAAGCTTATCTGATCGGGGACTCGCGATCATTTCTTCCCAGAGCATACGTATTTTCCTACTTTTTTTAAGGATTCAGACTCTTATTTTTATAATTTATAAAATGCTTTCGCATTCTCATAAAAGATCGGCTTTAATGCGTTTTCATCATAGTCCTGAACAATATCGCTAAAAGCATCAATGATATTCACGAGTGAGCTGCTGACACTGTCCATTGGAAAGTTGGAGGCAAACATCAGGCGTTCAGAACCAAAGCAATCTAAGGCATGCTGAATCAGGGGAGCTGCACGTTCCAATAATTCCTGTTTAGTTGCCAGCCGTTTCTGCTGATGAAAATCATGACCCAGCACCGGCATAAACAGGCCAGACATTTTAGTCGATACATTTCTGCACTCGGACAGTTCAGCCAGTTGATCTTGCCAACTTGAAAATATCTGGGCGCGTTCTTGTTCAGTCTTGCCTGTAGCTTTGCTCACCTTGCCAAATAAGCCGGCAGGCGTACCGAGGTGATCCAGTGCGATGGGTGTTTTAGGAAAGGCTTTGGCCAGTGCAGTCACATCCGCAATCTGGCTCGAATAGACCCAGGCATCAAAACTTAAGTCTTGCTTGGCCAGTTCTTCAAATCCTTTCAGGAAGTTTTTATTACGGTAGAGATGCGGCTCATCTGTCCAGGCATGAATCCCTTTGTCTGGATGTACCGCAGCCATTTTACGGATGCCGCGAAATTTTGGAGAAGCTTCGCGATGCAATTGAATCAATTGCTTAAAGTTTTTCTGCCGCGGATCCGCCGTAGCGACAATGCCACCGAGCTGGATATTATGCTGATCAAAAGAAAGTCCGGCCACAAAACGGGTTTCATCCACCACGCCTGTACCTTTCTGATCATGCCAGCTGGCTTCAACATGCACAATTTGTTCGACTTCATAATGCCCTAGATCTTTGTTGTAGTTCGCAGGCAGATAAGGGGCGGTCAGATGCTCGGTCAGGCCAATGGTCTCAATCACATCTTTAGGTTTGAGCAGCCGCACCATTTTGTCCAGTAATTTAGGATATTTGCCAAACAGTTTTACGGCAAATGCTGCCGCGTGTGGGGTGTTGTACGGATCCCATTGGTGAATATGTGGGTCAATGATCGGGAAGGGAAGTTGCTGCATGCTATGCCTTGTTTTAGTGTATTTATTATTCAATTTATATGGGGCTAAAATCAGTTCGAAGTCAAGATGATAAATTAAGGCAAATAAAAAAGCCCCGCGGGGCTTTTCATATTTTAATCAATGATCGTGCTTGTGATCATGGTTATGCTTGTTGGCATGAAACTCTTCATTGTGACGGAAACGTAAATAGTTTTCGAACTGTTCACAGTATTCATCATAGTTATCTTCCAGCATCATTTGGAATTGCTGCATAATATAAGACATCACCTGATCTTTGGCATCGCGCATTTCGTTGCCATCTTTAAAGTTATTCGCTGCCACCCAGGTATTGAAACGGGCAGTACCAAATAACATGGCTGCACTGACTTGACCGCGCTTATCACTCGGTTTTTCCTGCGAGCCTTTTTCTACGCGACAAAACTCGTTGGCTTGTTGAATAAATTCATCAGCACGTTCAAAGAATGCCGCATTTAACGCTTCTTCTTCGGTTACATCGGTTGCTTCAATCTTTTGAACCATGAATTTTTCCTGACCATCATAAAATCTTAATGGCTAATTATAGGCAAAGCCTTGCAGAAACTAAACCTTTGCCTTAATCTAAAAATAGCCTAAGCATATAAAAGTGAATGCCATGCAGGATGCGATTGCGGTACAAAGTCTGAAAAGTGATATTGCCTTATTGCGCCAGAATATCTGGCCACCGGCAAATCTGGCCAATGTCGAAGGTCTGCCGATTTATTATGGAACCAAATCGCAGGTCGAAGAATATTACACCCAGTGGCTTGCTCTGATTGAAAGGGCGCAGGATCTGTTCCAACCTTTCATGGACGATGAAACCCTAGATGCTATCCATCTTCCCAGTCATTTAAACTTGCCGCTGTTTTATTTTCATGTTGACCGAATCAGGCTAAATAAAACCCGGGCCAAAGAATCTAAAACTTTTCGTGGTGTGGCCAGCCTGATTGAAAAATGCGGGCAGTTTGAACCCGAACAGATCGCAGCCATGCGACACTGGCTCGACAGTGACGATACCGCGGCTTTGGTGGCACACCGCGAATTTGTAGACTTACGTACTTATGTGTTTCAGCATGGTCAAAGTGAATATACACGTACCCGTTTTTATGTGAATGGTATCGTGCTGAGTGTCGAGCCACATTTTGAGCTGATCGATGCCCGTGATAAACCACGTAAGCAACGCAGTGATAGTTATAATGACCCTCTGGCCGATAATAATACCTGGAAAGTGTTTGGTAAATATCGCTAGCCCGGTTTTACCAGAAGGGTTTGGTATTTTCAGCAAACTGCTGTAAACGCTCGGCTGCTTCACTCGACAAACGCTGCTGTTCCGCGCTTATCCAACCCAGCACAAACCAGGCTTTGCTATTTTGCTTGACATACGGTCTAAACAGTTCGTCTGCCACAAACAGGTCGTTATAATGCCCCAAGCTTTCCTGTAAGGGTTTTAGGGCTTTCAGATAAGTTTTCACATCCTTTTCAGGAAATAAGCTCTGTAAAAATTCTACGTTATAGCGCAAGCGTTTCACCCGTTTACGCGTGCGATGCCGCGATTCAATATCCAGTTCCTGATAGTTTTCGGCATCCTGACAAATTTGCTGATGTAACTTGCTCAAACCTTTACACAAAATTTTATGCGAAGATTTGGCTTTGCTATGCGTTTTTTCCTGACTAAAGCTGAGTAGTTGCAGTATCAAGTCCACTGTAGCTGAATGTCTGAACAGCGCGCTAATATCTGGCTGTTTTTGTCGATGTGGTGGTAATTTTAATAAGGGTGAGCCGGCTTTTTCCAGTTGCGGAATCAGACTTTCTGCAAGGGCATCGCGATCTCGGGTAGAACCCAGTTGCTGAAAAATATCTCGCAGCTGTTCCGGCCATTCTGGCTGTACATGTTCAGTCACAGACTGGAAAATTTTAAAGGCACTGCGTAAGCGCCGGATCGCGACACGTGCCTGATGCACATGATCGCTGTTATAATGATCAGCGGCAATCGCAGTTGCATTCGGAAAAAGATGAGCCAGACAGTTGGCTACGATTTTCTTTAAAATAGTAGCAATCTGATCTTTCTGCTCAAGTTCTAATGGCAGCTGATGCTGCACAGGCAGACTTTCTTCACCCTGTAATAGGGCATAACCGCGTTCCGATTTACTCCGCGTATCCAGCCATAAATCATAACGTTGAATCCATGGCCGAATGAAATCAATCAATTCGCTCAATTGACCGGATTTTAGCTCAAATTCGACTTCATAAATATCAATGGCTTGATCCTTATGGCGAATTTCCCCTACATCAAAGGCAATCTCAATCTGGCTATTTTGATGTGTTTCGGTCAGCACATAACGCGCGACATCTGTTTCAAATTGCAGAATAAGCGGTATATCCAAATCGCCAAGCGCCTGTTTCAGGATTTTTTTTGCCGGTTTGTGTTTGCGATATAACTGAAAATCACAGCTTTCAGGTGGGCTTTTTAATGTATGTTCAAGTTCAAAACGTTCAAATTGCTGCTCAGTAGGTGCTTTCAGGGTTTGAATCCATTGCTGGTCTTCTAGACGTTGTCGCAAGGCGATTTGATTTTGTTGGAGTTGTTGTGCTTCAGTATCGAAGTAGCGCGCACATAAACGATGCCGAGTCGGCTGAAGCTTCTGGAAGTCCTGTTCAAATTGTGCACGTGACTGTGACGGAATCTGGAATTTAAGCTCTATTTCTGCCATCGGGTCATTCCTTCTCGATGTAGGTTATACAGATCAATATAGCTCAAAGATTAGCCACAGTGTGATGTGCTTCTGCAACAAAAAAAGCACGCCGTAGAGGGAGCGTGCTTTGAAATGTTCTTAAAGATATTTATTTGAGGAATTTACGGCTCACCAGGAACTGTTCTGTCGCCTCAAGCAGTTTCTGGGCATAGACTTCCTGTTTAGCAGTCAGCCAGCCTAATACAAACCAGTCACTCGCTTCCAGTTCAGTTTGCTGAATATACACTGCCGAAGAGGCCAAGGTTTGATATTCACCGGCTGCAAGTTGTGCATCATTCAGCGCTTTGCTGTACTTCTGCAAGTTTTTGACGTCATAGATTGTGGTTAAAATCGGGAAGCTGAATTTGAGTTCCTGAATCCGGCTTGCCAATTGATCCAGACTTTCAAAATTGTTAATTTCAGTCTGGTTCATCTGTTCTTGCAGCACTTTATACTGTTGTTGCAGCGTGGTTTGTGCAGCAGTTTTTAAATCCAGAGCAGCATGTTCATCTTCAGTTAAACTAAAAGTCAATAACTCCAGATAATGATGCACATTTTGCGTTGATTTGACTAGATTGCCCAGTTTTTCCTGAGCATACAGAATATCTTTACTCAGATTTTCCGCAGTGGTCGGATTTTGCAGGAAGCTGGCCAAGCTGTTTTGCATATGCTGCAAATGTTGTAAATGCTCGAACTGCTGCTTAAAGGCAGCCATTTGATGTGCCCATTTGTCCGAAAGCTGCGGATGCCAGTCTTTAAACAGCAGCAAAGTGAGATATAGCTGATCCAGTGCCAGTTGAGCCTGCTGAATATGTTCCTGCTGTGCAACCTGAGCTGAAATCGCGGCGATATTTGGCAATAAATGTTGCATCTGCTGCGCAATCAGACTGCATAGGGTTTTACCAGCGCTGTCTTTTTTACTGATCTGGAACTCTTTGGCGAAGGTGGCCGGGCTCACGCGTTGTGAGGTGGCCAATAAATTACCAATTTCTGCCTTGCTGCGTACATCGAGCCAGAGCTGATATTTCTTGACCCATTCAAAACTGAATGCCAATAAATTGTGTATCAACCCACTTTTTAGCTCAAACTCGACTTCATGTACCTCTTGTTCAGCATTTCGGGTACGGATCTGCCCAATATCCAGACTGACTTCGATTTGTGTGTCTTGGTATTCAATTACACGCAAGGTGCGGGCAATATCGGTTTCGAATTGCAGTTGTAGCTGATCAGACTGATTGCCGAGCGCATGGCTCAGAATCGCCTGTGCTTCTGGGAACTGGGTATAAATACTTAAATCCAGTTCAGGAGATTCAGTTAATTCCCCCAGATCATGATTATGTTCAAAGCGTTCAATATGGCTTTTACCGGCAGCTTTCAGGGTTTGCACCCAGCGCGTACCTTCCAGACGCTGACGTAGTGCTACCCCGTGCTGGGCCAGTTGACGGTCGGCAGTATCATAATATTTGGCTTGAAGCTGGATCTGTTGAGACTTTTTCGGATCAAGTGCCTTGAGCAGCGCAGTGCGTCGTGCCGCAGGAATCTGGAACTTGAGTTCAACTTCAACCATAATGATTTTCCTATCTGTTTAGTACACGCCAGCATGTACTGATATTTTTCGCTTTAATGAGATGCTGAAAATTCGGCGGGCAATCGCCGCAATTATATTTTTAGATGTATGCGTGGCAGATTGTAACCAAAATCAAAATGCATGTAAGACTTGACCTGCATATAAAAATATTGAACAGGAATTTAAATATTGGCTTTGAGCTGTTAATAGGGTTGCAAAGCGAGAGGAATTGCGGCTTTGCTTGGAAAATATCTAAGAATATTTGAGCAAATCAAGAGACTGTTAATTGGCCAAAATATACGCTAAGGTAAAAGAAAACATCAGGACGATGAGAAATGAACGTACAAGTACAGCCAGAGAATACCCATGTGATCGCGCATCAACCCCAGATGCCGATTGGCAATTATCATGAGTTTTACCGCTTTTATTTGACCGAACACCGGCATATGGTCAGTCGCCGTCTACATGTCGCAGGTAGCAGTATCGGCCTATATTGTTTTACTCAAGCCATTCGCCAGGGCAAACCACGATATTTTGCTTATGGTTTGCTTTCGGGTTATGCCTGTGCCTGGATTGGCCATTTTATCTTTGAACGCAATAAACCGGCCAGTTTTAAACAGCCGGTGTATAGCTTTATTTCAGACTGGCGTATGTTTGCGGATGTCCTGCGTGGTCGTCTCAGTCTGCTTGATCGCAAATACGATAAGATTTCAAGTTAAACTCAGGTAACTTTCATCGGATTGTGTGGCTAGGGAACATGATCTTTCGATAAAAGACTTGCAAGTCGCCATTTATTATTCTATTAATTGTGTTATTACTTATTCAGTTTGATGGAATTTGATCAAAAGTTATAGTTTACTGAATAAAACAGTTTTCCAAGCCTGGAGCGACCTTCTCCGGGCTTTTTTTATATCTCTATTTTTTAAATAAATTTACTGACTTCGTTGCCATTATTGCGTAAATATTCATAGAACAAGTCATGCGGATCATACATAAAGAAAATGATCCTTTCTAGCTTTGAAACGTCTCCCCACAAACGTATTATTCAAAACTAGAAAGGATCGGGTGTCACCAACACAGGTATTTATTTTTCTGGTTATTTTCTGTGTCTAACGCTATTTAAGTCTTTTCGCGCTAATTGGGCCATCCCTGAAATTGGGTATTTTTTAATCTTTTTGAGTTTAATCTTAAAGAGGCTTAACAATATTGAAAATTTAAAGGCAAAAAAAACCGCTCTTAGAATTTTGCAACTTCTCCACCAAGTTATCTGCAAAATCCTAAAAGCGTTTGTCGGAGGGCGTAAGCATTAACACTTTATTATTTTTGTTATAAAGCGATTAAAACCCATATTTTATAGTCGGTATATCCCTGAAAATGGTGATATTTTAGATTTAACTGGAAAATTGCGCTAAAAAACTGCAAATCTGTTGCTACCCGGTCGCGGAAACAGCAGGACTGCGGCAATTAAACCGAGTTATGCCTATAATAGAGCCATCCTAGCAAGTGGCGAGCAAGATGCGCGGTTTATATTTAATTACCAATGATGATCCCGTAGAACTTTTATTGGCAAAACTGGAAGGCGCAATGGCCAATGGCGGCATTGCAGTATTGCAATATCGCCGTAAAAAAGTCGCCAAACAAGATCAAATTTACGAAATCGAGTATATGAAAGCCATGTGTGCTGAATATGGTGTGCTTTTTGTGATTAATGATGATCTTGAAATGGCCGTTAAATACGGGGTGGGTGTGCATTTGGGTCAGGATGACGGGTCTATTGTCGAGGCAGTTGCACGCTTGCCGAAAAATGTCTTGATTGGTCGTAGCTGTAATAACTCGCTTGAGCTGGCTGAACGGGCCATTGCCGATGGTGCAAACTATGTGGCATTTGGTGCCATCTATGCCACCGACAGTAAACCTGAAGCCGGTAATATTGGCTTGGAAACCTTAAAACTGGCCAAAGAGAAATTGAACGTGCCTTTATGTGCCATTGGCGGTTTAACGGTTGAAAATTCCAAAGAAGTCATTGAGTCAGGTGCGGATTATTGCGCCGTGATTAGTGATATATTGGGCTTACCGATGAATGCCATTCCTGAACGTTTAGATGAATGGTCTGCGCTTTTTCAAGCTACAGCATAAAATTTTTTGATTGATTTAATTTTGAGTCGAGTGCCTTCATGAGCTTATCTCCAAAGCAAGAACAATTGTTCAAACAAGCCAATAAACATATTCCGGGTGGCGTCAACTCACCTGTACGCGCATTTAACGGCGTCGGTGGTACACCGGTCTTTATCGAAAAAGCCCAAGGCGCATATTTGTATGATGTAGACGGAAAACGTTATGTGGACTATGTCGGTTCATGGGGACCGATGATTCTGGGTCACGCCCATCCTGCAATTATTCAAGCCGTTCAACAGGCCGCAGTAGATGGTTTAAGCTTTGGTGCGCCAACAGTTCATGAAACCACGCTTGCCGATATTATTTGCGAGATCATGCCGTCGATTGAATTGGTACGTATGACCAACTCGGGCACGGAAGCCACCATGACAGCGATTCGTTTAGCGCGCGGTTATACCGGCCGTGACAAGATTGTAAAATTTGAAGGCTGTTATCACGGTCACTCAGACTCGCTTCTTGTAAAAGCAGGTTCGGGCTTGTTAACTAAAGGTGAGGGCGAAGCGACATCTGCGGGTGTGCCAGCTGATTTTGCCAAGCATACCATCACGCTTCCATACAATGACATTGCGACTTTAAAAGAATGCTTTGCCAAGTTTGGTGCTGAAATTGCCGGCGTGATTGTGGAGCCTGTGGCAGGCAACATGAATCTGGTGAAACCAATTGACGGTTTTCTGCAAGCGATTCGTGATGTTTGTGATGAGCATGGTTCAGTCTTTATCATCGACGAAGTGATGACCGGTTTCCGTGTTGGCTTAGGCGGTGCGCAGGCACATTATGGCGTAACTCCGGATTTAACCACATTGGGTAAAATCATTGGTGCAGGTCTGCCAGTCGGTGCCTTTGGCGGTAAACGTGAAGTGATGGAATGCATTGCGCCACTGGGTAAAGTGTATCAAGCAGGAACATTGTCGGGTAATCCATTGGCAATGCGTGCCGGGATTGAGATGTTCAAGCATCTTCGTGCTGAAGGTTTCTATGAAAACCTATCTGCGCAGTTGTCAAAACTTCTTGCAGGTTTACAAGCAGCAGCGGACGAGGCGGGCGTACCCTTTAAAACCCAACAGGTCGGTGGGATGTTTGGTCTGTACTTCACCGATCAGGAAGACATCACCAGCTTTGATTCGATGTTGAAATGTGATGTCGATGCTTTTCGTAAATTTTTCCATGGCATGTTGAATCGGGGTGTGAATTTAGCACCTTCTGCATTCGAAGCTGGCTTCTTCTCGGCTGCACACAGCGATGAAGATATTGAATTTACCATTCAGGCTGCGATCGAGACTTTTGCTGAGATGAAAGCTTAAATTTTAATTTTTTTAAAATCCTCCCTCTTGCGAAGCGGTGCTTTTCACCTTTTTAAAGGAGGGAGTTTTATCTGTACAAATAATAAAATTTACTCCTCTTTTCCTTGCGCCATATCTGACTCAGGGTTAGGGGAGATTAAATTCTAAAATTAGGGATATTCATTCATGCAAACCAAACATTATTTGACTCTAAGTGATGCGGAATTTCTATTGGATCACGCCCATCAATATGCAATTCAGAACAGCTTCAATGTCAGTATTGCCTTAGTCGATGAAACGGGCAATTTGCTTGCGATGAAACGTATGGATGGTGCAGCACCGATGACTGCAAATCTGGCCATTGAAAAAGCCAGATGCTCGGCGATGAGTCGTCGTCCATCCAAGCTGTTTGAAGATATTATCAAAGGCGGGCAGATGGGCTTTCTGACTATGGAAAGTTTCTCGGGAATGCTGGAAGGTGGCGAACCGATTCTGTATCAAGGGCAATTAGTGGGTGCGATGGGTGTATCAGGTGTGAAATCATTTGAGGACGCTGAGATTGCGCAGGTGGCGATTAAGAAGTTTTTGGCGCAGCAGGGCTAAACATTATACGCTTGAGAATGTACTTATCTTCTCAAGTCTAAGTTAAAAATAACTATCGGATAAGATAGTGATGCTGTTGTTTAACCATTTCATTATATTCTGTCGAGTTATACAGCTCTAAACAGCTCATTAATATGGCTGGCCTTGCTTGATTTTTATACACCTCAGTTTTTGCTTTCATAGATTGGTTTATATATTCTTTCAAATTTTTATACGCGGGTTCTTCATATGAACCCTGTTGGAAATACCCGCCCATCGCTAGAGCAGCCTCAGAACTGAGGGATTGATCCTGAGCCCTCGTCAGACAATAACTAAAGCCAAAATTTTTGATATTGAGCTCATCCTCATTTGATATGGATGGAATTAAGTCTTTTGCATAACATGCACTCATCACTAGACAACTAAAAAGTACAGCAATTATTTTCATTATCTTAAATTCCAAAACAGAATATCTGTGGTTCTTAGGCTCGGTGTATCATGAATAAAGTAGCAACTATCTCCACAATCATTTCCATTCCATAAAGTGACATGTCCAGAAGCATCTCCCCAACCAGAGACTTTAAAAATAATAATTCCTTTTTTCCCTTTTAATTGTGATGATAAATCCTGGTTATTTTGAGGCTTGAAGGAGAGATCTGCAGTTCCTAAATTTTGTTCAACAAAGCTGATCATCTCGCGAACCCTAAGTAAATAAGGTTTATGATCAGCGCCTCTGACTTTATAACCTCTGGTTGACTGTTTAATTGGCATTCCGCCGTAGTTGAAAGATCTACTTAATCTTAAAGCACAAGCATTTGCGTATCCTGTAGGATTTTCTTGATATAAAGCCATAGCTTGACCTCCCACCATAGAATACACATCACTTGCTGACATTTTTACCGGATAATATTTCCATAATTCGGAAAATAAAGGTCTTTTTGCTTGTATGGTCGAAGACCGACCACCAGCCCTTGCAGTTATACTCACCATATTTAATATTCCGTATCAATTAATATAGTTTTTCCTTTAAAAATATTTTTAAGCACTCCCTTACCTTCAGCATCAATATCAAGTGAAATCGTAAATGGATGAAATGAGTTTATCTCAGAAGATTCTGGTTTTATTTCTATATCAATAGTATCTCCTTGTGCATAACCTGAAGTTTCTATATGCAAATTCAAGTCATCAAAAAATCTAGATTTTCTTTTTAGAAGAATAAGGTTATCTCCATAACTCCAATAAATATTATTAATGATCTTTTCTTCTTTTTCTTCAATGTATTTAGTAGCTGTATCTGATATTAATTGATCAATTTTACTTGAGATAATACCATTACTTATGACAGCCAAATCAGAAGTTTTTAGAAATTTTGAACCACAAGTTGATGTGTCTCCTGCCGCAACAATGCTTCTACCCAGGACGACTATAAAGCCTCGGTTAGAAGCAAGAGCTTTCGCTAGGACATTACATTTAGGACAATAATGTACCATTCCATCCAAATGCACAGCTTTTCCTTCCACCAGAAAGGAAGGGTCGCCAAAAGTAATGATTCCCCCATGATCGGTTTTACAGCCGACTGTTATTAATGCTCTCATTATTATTTGGTTATTATTTTTATTAAAGACCATAATAACATGACAATATAAAATGAAAGGTTTAGTTTAAAATTCATTTAATCAGTTTGTATATAATGACTGAATGTATCTGAATATAGATACAAGCATTTTTGCTTTTAATTTTTTAAATATAGCCCTGTTGACTTTTAAAGTATTGAGTAACCCTCAATCTGAGTTAGCATATACAGTTACGAAAAAGCCGACTGTCTGAAGCCAAAGAGTCTCCCATGCTGTACCCAATGCCCAAAAAAATCCAACTTGCCCCATCTCAAGCCAAATGGCAGCTTGCATCGAACCAATCGGTTTTGGTCTTAGTCGGATTACAAAACTTGCGTATGCAACAGGGCATACAAGAAAGTGCACTCATGGCAAATTTGATTCAACTGACCAATAAAGCCAAAGCACTGGATATTCCCATTGTCGATTTATATGGTGATGACCTGATGCAGGGCATGCAACAGCTTGGTGAATATGCCTCCACGCATCCACAACTGATTTTTACAGGGCAGGTCACACCGATGCTCAAGCAAATCTTACCGCATTTGATGAGTGTGACAGATCAAATTGGTGTGGTCGATGACGCGATCTTATTGGCCAATCAGGAACAGCATATTCAGTGGATCGAAAATATTTCCAGTCAAGGTGTGCATCACTTAAATACTTATAGTCTGACCCGGTTGTGGGATTTAAGTGCGCCCTCAGACTATGTCTTATCAACCAAAGGTATTATGTTGGCTGTGGCAGAACAGCTAGACATAGATGCTCTGGAGATTGATCCCTATGTCGATTTAAGAAATTATGGATTGGACTCTGTAGCCGTGGTGAGTTTGGTCGGTGTATGGCGTGCACATGGTGCCAATATTCGTTATGAAGATGTACGACAGCATGCATCTTTGCATGAATTGGCAGGCTTCATTTTACAATCCTCAGGTTGATACGCTGCGATTGAGCATTTTTATGACCTAAATCGGAAATTTCATCAGCATTTACATAAAAGCGCATTGTAATTATGGGCGAAGCTTTCTATCATGGCCGCCTTGTTTTTCGCGATCAGCCTGGGATTGAACTTTGAGTAATTTTCTAACCGAACATCTGATACATTGTGATGACGATTTCATGGTCATCCACAAACCTGCAGGTTTACTCACAGTTCCCGGGAAAACAGAAGATTTACAAGATTGCCTGATTAACCGATTATTAAAAATAGAACCAAAAACCTTACTGATCCATCGACTGGATCGCGATACTTCCGGCATTCTCGTGTTTGGTCTCACAAAATGGGGACAAAAAACCATTTCCCGCCAGTTTCAGGAACGCCAGACCGACAAAACCTATCAGGCCGTGGTTGCCGGTACACTCGAAGGTGAAGGTAGCATTGAGGTGCCCGTGGTATATGACCCAAGCCGTCCGCCCTTACATATCGCAGATCCCGCACATAACAAGCCGGCCATCACGCATTGGCAGGCGATCGAACACTTTAATATTCAGGGACAAGCCGTGACTCGGGTGAAACTTACGCCAATTACCGGCCGTTCGCATCAGTTGCGTGTGCATATGCAATATCTGGGACATCCGATTATCGGCGATACCTTATATGCGACACCTGAACAGCAACAGCTCAGCTCGCGTCTACATTTACATGCTGAACGTTTGAGTTTTTATCATCCTCAAACAGATCAGCTGGTCGAATTTTATTGTCCGGCGCCGTTCTAGGAAATACTTCTTGAATCGGCGTGAATTATGCTCACTTTTTAGTGGGCTTTATGTCAAAATACATTGCTTGAAGGTGTGAAATTTTGCTCCAATGACGTTTCGTGATTGAGCCTAATATTCATAATCTTGTACTTAAGATAAAGGTGGAAAAATTGCAGCAATTTGCTATTGGTCAACGTTGGTTATCAGATACTGAAACAGAACTCGGTTTAGGCGTTCTTATTGATGTTGATGAGCGGTCGGTTAGCATTTTATTCCCGAAAAGCGATGAAACTCGCGTCTATGCACGTAGCAATGCACCCTTATCTCGTATCGTATTTAATGTGAAAGATGAATTACAGGATCAGGAAGGAACCAAATGGATTGTAGAATCCGTGGAAGACCGCAATGGCGTGGTGCGTTATCACGTCATTCGTACCCTGGAAGATGGGACTGAAGAACGTAAATCGCTGAATGAAACCCGCATTGGTGCCACCATCCAGCTGTCCAAGCCTCTAGACCGTCTACTGGCCAGTCAGGTCGATTATAAAGAATGGTATGACTTGCGCATTGAAGCGCTGCTGATGCAGGCCAATATGCAAAGCAGTCCACTGCGCGGTTTGGTCGGTTCACGTGTCGGCCTGATTCCGCACCAGTTGTATATTGCGCATGAAGTCGGTCAGCGTTTTGCTCCGCGTGTATTACTGGCCGATGAAGTCGGTCTGGGTAAAACCATCGAAGCTGGCCTGATCATCCATCAACAGCTGAAAACTGGCCGTTCTGAACGCATCCTGATTTTAGTACCAGATTCGCTGCAATATCAGTGGATGATTGAGATGCGCCGTCGTTTCAATCTTGAGTTCTCGTTATTTGATTTGACCCGTACTGCATCAATCAAAGAGCATGATCCTGAACAGAACCCATTCCTGACCGAACAAAAAATTATTGCCTCTGTCGATTTGATGGTCGACCATGAAGATCTGCGTGAACAGGCGCTCGAAGCCGGTTTCGACTTGCTGGTGGTCGATGAAGCACATCATTTGATGTGGAGCGAAGAAGATGGCGGTAATGACCGTTATGATCTGGTCGAAGAACTGGCTGAACATACGCCGGGCGTATTGTTATTGACGGCAACACCGGAACAGCTCGGGGTAGAAAGTCACTTTGCACGCCTGCGTTTACTCGATCCGCAGCGCTTTAACTCGCTGGATCGTTTCCTGGATGAAGAAGCGCAATATCAGCACACCGCTAAAATTGCAGAAGTGTTGATGTCAAATCTGCCACTTGAAGCAGAACATTTGACTGCGATTGAGGCCTTGTTGGGTCATTCAATTGAAGATCATCCTGAGCAGCGTTTCCGTGCCATTCACGAACTTTTAGACCGTCATGGTACCGGTCGTATCCTATTTCGTAATACGCGTGAAGCCATTCAGGGCTTCCCGGGTCGTGACTGTCAGCCGGCACCATTACCAGCACCGGAACACTGGTCGAAAGATGGTAAGTTGCGTGAGCAAATGTGGCCTGAAGAAGCCCAGCTCGATGGCGCATGGATGGAAGCCGATCCACGCGTGATGTGGCTGATGGAGCGTTTACGTACTGATTTAAAACACAAGAAAGTCTTGCTGATTGCACGTAGCGGGCCAGTGGTTGAAGCGCTGGAAAATGTACTTCGTCTACATGCCGGTATCCGTACTGCAATGTTCCATGAAGGCATGAGTCTGCTAGAACGTGATCAGGCTGCCGCTTATTTTGCTGAAGATTCGTATGGCGCGCAGATTTTACTTTGTTCGGAAATTGGTTCAGAAGGGCGTAACTTCCAGTTTGCATCTGACCTGATTCTGTTCGATCTTCCTGCCAACCCGGACGTTTTAGAACAGCGTATTGGCCGTCTGGATCGTATTGGTCAGGAAAACCGGATTCAGATTCATGTGCCGTATCTGGTGGGAACTGCGCAAGAACGTATGTTCCGCTGGTATAACGAAGCCTTGAATATTTTCGGCAATATTTCCCCAACTGCACAAACCTTGCAAGAAAACTTTATTGTTCGCTTGAAAGACTGTCTATTGGCAGACAAAGGTCAAGCGTTTGAAGACCTGCTGGAAGAAGTCAGCGTACAACGTGAAGCTTTGGAAGCTGAATTGCAGGAAGGTCGTGACCGTTTGCTAGAGTACAACTCTTGCCGTCCGGTGGTGGCACAGGAAATTGTCAACGCGCTTGAAGACTATGATGACAATACTACTTTGCCGATCTTCATGAAACGCTTTATGGCGTCCACGAATATTGACTTTGACGAGCAAAGTAACGGTACCGTGATCATCAAGCCGACAGATCAAATGCAGGTTCAAGGTTTGACACTGGATGAAGAAGGCATCACTGCCACTTTTTATCGTGATCAGGCACAAATCCGCGAAGATGCGCAATACCTGACCCTGGAACATCCATTCACTGAAAGTGTGATGGAAATGATCAATACTCAAGGCTTTGGTAGCACCAACGTTGCGGTATTAAAATCTGCGGCACTGCCACAAGGTTCGGTATTGCTGGAAGTCTGGTTCAAGGTCGATGTGGTTGCACCGAAAGCATTGAACTTGCCATCAAGCCTGCCGCAACAATTGGTTCGTGTGTTATTAAGCGAGAAAGGTCAGGATCTTTCACAAAAAATTGCGCCTGAAATTTTAAAACCGTATCTGCATCATTTAGATGGCAACAGCTGCCGCCAAGTAGTGAAAGCACGTCGTGATGTGATTGAGGCACGTTATCAGCAAGCACTTGAATTGGCACGCAGTGCATTGCCAAACTTCAAGCAGCAAGCCAAAGAAGTGTATGGTAATAAATGGCAATATGAAATTGACCGTCTGACCTATCTGAAACAGTTTAATCCAAGTATCCGTGAAGATGAAATTTCACGTTTACAGAAGTTGCAGAAAGAAGGTCTCGGCCTACTGGATGGTTTATCTGTGACGCCAGAAGCCATTCAGGTGATGGTAGTCGTCAAGCCTTAAGTTTTAAGCAATTAAAAAATGCAGCTTTCGGGCTGCTTTTTTTATGGCCGAAATTCGGCTTTTATATTGTTTTGGTCGGGGAATACTGGCCTGTCATTTTTCTTGTGTTTAAAATCAGTCTAACCAATAACCAGAAATAATAAACATGTCCAAAGCCTTTATTGGTCTGGGAGCCAAAACCACCCACGGTGGTATTGTGGTAGAAGGTGAGCCGTCTTTGATTATGAATGGCATCGCCGTACATTTAAATGGCATGACGCATTATTGTCCCAAATGCCAGACCATGGTCACCGCAATCTCCAGCGATTTATCTATTACTGTCAAAGGACGGGCAATGCTTATCGCAGGGGATAAGACCAGTTGCGGCGCGACTTTTCTAGCCATGCAGCATTTGACGGTATCGCAGAAATAAATCTTAAATTCGTTTAATAAAATAAGAAGAGCTGACTTCAAGGTCATGCTTTGAGCGTTTTGGCACTATCACATGACTTTTCAGATCAGTAAGCTCATCCGATGATTTCAGGATGAATACGCGCTGCGTTTGGAAAATAATGAAACAAGCCCTACATTTTACCCATGCCAATGGCATCCCTGCGGCAACCTATCAGAAATTTCTGGACTGTTTCCAGCCAGAATATGAGGTCAAAGCGATTCCCTTGATTGGCATGAAGTCGCAATATCCGATTACGCCAGACTGGCGCTATCTGGTCGATGAAGTCATTGCAGATATCGAGCAGCAATTTCCTCAGCAGCAGGTGGTGGGTCTTGGACATTCCTTTGGTGGTCTGGTGACTTTGATGGCAGCGTATCGACGTCCGGAACTGTTTTCCAAACTGTTAATTATGGATCCGCCATTTATTATTGGAAAAAACAGCGCCATGTTTGAACTGGTTAAAAAGCTGAATCTGAAAAGTATCGATCACTATACACCTGCAGGAATTACGCTAAAACGCAAGGATCACTGGCCATCGAAACAGGTCGCAGTTGATGCACTCAGATCAAACCGCTTATTTAGCAATTTTGATGAGCAATGTTTTGCTGATTATATCGAGAGTGGCATTCAGCCAGAACCTGAACGCGGTGGGGTGACTTTGAGCATTCCAAAACAGGTAGAAGCGGAGATTTTCCGGACTGTACCGGCATGGTGGTGGCGTACGCCAAGACGACCACCTGAAGTGCCGATTCATCTGATGACTGCAGAGCAGAGCCAGTTTTATCAGCAGGGTTTGCCGCAAGGCATGCACAAGATTTATCGGATCAATTATTCAGTGGTCGAGGGCGGACATATGTTTCCGCTTGAGTATCCGGAAGCCACTGCGGAGATAGTGAAAGCACAACTTGTACTGTTGTAATCGTCATAAAAAAGAGATGACTGGTACCACTACTGTTCCACAATTTTAACTAGGCTATAGTTTGAATTGTATGGAGTAATAAAAGCAATTAGATAGTGTTTTTAAATATCTGATATTTATACTTGGATATTGCGCAGCCTCATCTTCCCTTTAAAAGTTTCAATGGATTTGTGCAGGCGCAACCCTACTTTGGAAAGCCCCAAAGTAGGCAAAAGTCTCTTATTACCCATACACGACGTCCTGTCGTGATGGGTAATGTGTGGCATCCCTGCCACACGCGCGTAACTTAAAGCTAATCACTTTAACTTTGGGACAGTAATCCGTCTAGTACGTCTCTTTTTATATCATTTTACGCAAATTGGAAAATTAACGCAGCTGCGAATCTTCCAGATGGCGAGCGCCTTCCAGAATCATCCGAATCATGAGCATGGTCTGTTCGGCAATTTCCTGGCGGTCTTCAGCCGGCATGTCAATGACATTGGCCCCCATGTTAAACACCAGTTGAGTAATGGCTTTGGCGGCAATATCGGCATGTAATAACTTTCTATTATTCAGGCGTTCCAGACGAATCAAATCATCCTGCAATTCCTGCTGAAAATAATTTAACTGGCGTTCTACAGCCTGTTTATACGATTTTGAACCGGTATAACCTTCACGCAATAACAGGCTTAAATTGCCTTCATCTGCATCCAGCTGAGCAATAAAAATTTCGACCGAACTACGAATAATACTGCTTTGTCGGGAGGCTTTTAAGCGTGCTTCATGCAGAATCTGACGTAATACAATCCCGGCACGATCAATCAGCTCAATGGCCAGCTCATCAATATCTTTAAAATGACGATAGAAACTGTTTGGCGCAATACCGGCCTCACGTGCGACTTCACGCAGGCTCAACGATGCAATACTTTTTTGTGGACCAATCAGGTTTAATGCTGCCTGAAACAGTTCTTCCTTGGTAATGGTGGCCTTGCGACCGACACTCCGTACGATAATCGGCTCATCAATGCTTTTCGATTGTAGTAGAGATGCGTCACTGCTTATTTTCATTGAAGGCTCGTTCATCAATAGGTTCATGCATGAATCGTTTGATTATAACCGAGCACGACAGGCTTGTGAAATGAATGGAAACAATACACATGTATATACAAATATATATACATGTGTATAATAATTCAAAACCTCAAGATGATGTCGATAACGATGCATGTACTCCAAAAACTTAAAATGCCGTTGAATGCACTGTCTGACAGTGTCGTCGATCAGCATGCGATTAATTTCTGGATTCAGAAACTCAATCCGATATGGTCGTTGAATCAGCCATTGGGCAAGATTGTGCACAAGGAAAATGCTGCACAGGATATGCTGAGTCTGAAAATTCAAGTGAATCGTTTATTTAAGTTTGGTAAAGCGGGGCAACACCATCCGGTCTATGTGGTGGTGAAGGGCATCCGTTATGAACGTAGCTATAGTTTGACCCATGTAGATGCCCAGCATGTGTTATTGACTGTGAAAAAAGTCCATGCCGGTAAAGTCAGCACCTGGTTTGCAGAGCAGGCGCAAGTGGGTGATGTCATCGAATTTGGTCAGCCTTATGGCGATATGACTGTGCCTCAGCAGGCGAGTCCACTGATCTTGCTTGCAGCAGGCAGCGGGATTACCCCAATGCTGAGCATGCTGGAAAGCCTGAGCAAAAAGGGTGAGTTATCAACACCAGTGAGCTTGTGGTACTGGGTTAAAAAACATCAAGATGCAGCATTTAAAGCACGTTTCGAAGAACTTGCTCAGAAACATGCAAATTTCTCATTTCATGTTTATGCCACGCAAGAACAAGCTGCGGCAGCTCGTCTGAATGAAACTTATCTGACAGATTTGCAAAATCTGGAAAATAGCACGGTCTATTGCTGCGGCCCGTCAGGTTTTGTATCGACTGCAGAGCAGCTGTTTGCTTCAGCCAAAGAGTTTAAGGGTGAAGCCTTTAGCATGAGTCTGGCGGATCAATCCGATATCGGCTTTATTAATGTCACCCTGACTCAGTCGAAAAAAATTGTCAGTATTCCAAAAGGCCAGTCCATTTTGGTGAGTCTGGAACAACAAAATATCAAACCGACACATGGTTGCCGTATGGGCATTTGTAATAAATGCGCCTGCAATAAAGTGGAAGGTTCGACCAAGAATTTGGTAAACGGCGCACGAAATACTGAGCCAGGTAATCTGCTCAAAATTTGTGTTAACTCAGCGCAGACTGATCTAGTCATCGACCTATAAGCGAGTTTTATCCTATGAATATGCCAGTAAAATTTCAATATTTTAAAAATCCTAAAAACCGTGAATTATCACAAGTAGAACTCGATGAACTTGCACGTGAACTTGATGCGATCAAGCAAGAAGTGCTGGATGATTTAGGTGAAAAAGACGCGAAATATATCCGTCGTGTCTATTCAACCATCCGTTATTCATCAATTGCCGGTCGTGCGCTATTGTTTGCAGGCTGGTTCCCACCAGCATGGTTGCTAGGCACAGGTCTATTAGGCTTTGCCAAAATCATGGAAAACATGGAACTGGGTCACAATGTCATGCATGGTCAGTATGACTGGATGAATGATCCTAAAATGAATGGTCAGACCTATGAATGGGATATCGTAGGTACTTCGGATAACTGGCGTCAAACCCATAACTTTAAACATCATACTTATACCAATATTAAAGGTATGGATGATGATATCGGTTATGGTCTATTGCGTCTGTTCCCAGAACAGCGCTGGAAACCGGGTTATTTATTACAACCGATTTATGCGGTGCCATTCTGTTTGCTGTTCCAGTGGGGCGTGGCCATTCAGAACCTTGAATTGGGTAAATATTTCAAAGGTCGCAAAAGCAAAGAGCAGACCAAAGAAGAATGGCGCCCAATGCAGAACAAAATCGGTAAACAATTGTTTAAAGATTATGTGTTCTTTCCATTGATTGCAGGTCCTGCTGCTTTGCCAGTTTTGACGGGTAATATGGTGGCCAATGGTCTGCGTAATATCTGGACGTTCAGTATTATTTTCTGTGGCCACTTTACCAAAGATGTAGAGGTGTTCCCGAAATCGGTACTGCAAAATGAGAGCCGTGGTCACTGGTATATGCGCCAGATTCGTGGTTCATCTAACCTGACCGGTTCTGAAGCATTCCATATCTTGACGGGTCATTTAAGTCACCAGATTGAACATCATCTGTATCCTGATGTGCCTGCCCGTCGTTACCGCCAAATGGCGCCAAAAGTTCAGGCGGTGTGTGAAAAATATGGTTTGAACTACAACAATGCCAGTCTGGTAAAACAGTATGGCAGCGTAATCAAACGTATTGTGAAATATGCATTTCCGTTTAAGAAATAATATTTCTTAAAGCTAAAAACCACCTTATTTGAGGTGGTTTTTTTATGGATGAAGCTTATATTTAAACAAAAAAGTCTGGATGATTCAGTCATCAGATCTGCCTTAAAAGTATCATTGAGCGACAACTCATCTGTCATTTAAGTGCTTGTTAAAGATTATTATGGCGTATCAATAAAGCGGAAATTTTAAAGCCCTAATATGTCATTGAATCGGATGGTAGATTAATTTTTGGCAATTGCTGATCTTGTCCTTCCAGATAGCGTTGATGTGCCAAACTCAGCATTTCCTGATCTTCTTCGCTGTTACCATAGGCATAAATTTCAGCATAATCTTCCAGACGATATTTTTCTAAAATTCTCAGTTTCTTCTGCGCATTACTACAATCTGGAGTCTGATAAAATCCTGTTATTTTTCCAGCTTTGATTTCAACTTCGCTACACAGTAAATCGATATTTAAATAGGTACAGACCGGTTTCAAGTATAAATCCAGTGATGCTGAAACCAGCGCGATCTCATGACCCAGTTGCTGATGTTGCCGAAGTTGCTGCAACAGTTTTGGATTAAACTTAAAGACCAGCTGCTGGGCATAGTCCTGCGCCAGTTGTAAAATTTCTTCTGCATCGCTGTCCTTAAACATGTTGCCATACAATTTTGGACGCATCGCATGGGCAGGGTACAGCTTCAGATAATAGGCCTGAATCCAGGGCAGGAGACGAATGCCGCGTCTTAAAATATGCCGTTTTTTCAAGGCATAGAAAATGAACCCGGTAAAACTGTCGTCTGTATACAGGGTGCCATCAAAATCAAATAAGGCTAGAGTTTTAGGTGTTTGATTTTGCGCATGCATGTTTGATATCGACCATCGACACGGGTGGCAAACCAGTTGGTATTGTAATCACGACTCAGTTTTGGTCCAGAAATGACCACTTCCGGCATAATTGCATACATCGGATCTTTGCCTGTTTTTTCCTGATAGAGCTTGCTGATCCCACGATAGGTCATGGTATCTTCAAAATCTTTCTCTTTTTCTTTCTTTAAATCGGCGCGGATTTGACGTTCGGTAATAATAAAATTATTTTTCGCAAATACACTGATCAGCTCACGCTCGGATTGACTCTTCTGCGAACGGATCGCGCCATCTTTGTTATAGAGTAATAAATCGCCATCCAGATCGAGTTCAGCTTCAGTTAAATCATTGAGCATGCTCTGAAAAGCGGCATTCCGGCTGGAATACATGCCCGAGTTATAGTCTGCAAAACGGTAGATCGGTTTGTCATAATCTGCAGGATACATCATCAGACGATGAATCCCGTAATATAGGCCGCCATATTGCGTATATACATCGGAGCGTAAGGCTGCGATGTTGCCACCTTGACGTTTATATTCCTTGACATAACTAATATGCACTTGCATTGAACCCAAAGTGGTAATCGGATTCATTTTCTCGCCAATGTTCTGGCCGACCAGTTTTGCAGCACCGGTCAGTGCGCTGACATGGTAATGCTTCGACATATAGTCAAATATTTCACGATATAACTCATCCAGTTCGCGTTCGGTTTTTACCCGGCGCATCTGGCTTAAATAGTTATCTTCTGGGCTTGGATGGTTCTTGAGTACTTCCTGGAAATATCCCGCAACTGTTCCACCGATTGCTTGTCCGAGTTTATCTTTGAATTTTTCTTCAAGACGATCCTGAACTTCTTTAACCGCTTTTTCTCCCAGACCTGGTACTGTAGGGTCTGCCACAAAATTGGATTCCTGATCGACCACGGCCACAATCGTGCAGACATTTTCCTTGGTTTGAGGAATACCCAACTGTTCGGTGATGTCGTAAATATCTTGTGCCCAGGACTCACGCTGATTTACCCGACTCGGAATTGCTTTACGAATATGTTCAACTTCAAGTGTCGGTTCATCATCTTTTGACCACCATGAGCCATTGCCACAGCCGGCAAGACCCAGAGAAAGTGCAAGTACAGACAATGACTTAACAGAAAAACAATCAGCAAAAGTTTTATTCATGGTGTGGTAAATTAATTGAAAAGATGAGCGAATAAGGCAGATGCAGTATACTATGCCCATCAAAAAAGTGATGAATTTATATGTATATTGGTCCATATCAACTGTCCAACAATTTGATTGTCGCCCCGATGGCAGGTGTGACTGACCGTCCGTTTAGAACCTTGTGCAAGTATTTTGGTGCAGGTCATGCGGTCAGTGAAATGATGACCTCAGACAAAACTTTGCGTATGAGCAAAAAAAGTCTCTACCGTGCCAATTTTGATGGGGAGCTGGCACCCATCTCAGCCCAGATTGCCGGTTCAGATCCACAAGATCTGGCTGAGGCTGCGCGTTATCAGGTGGCCAATGGTGCACAAATTGTTGATATTAATATGGGCTGTCCAGCCAAAAAGGTCTGCAATCGATTAGCCGGTTCAGCCTTGCTACAGGATGAAGATTTAGTTGCCCGTATCTTGGATACCGTCGTGGCTGCGGTCGATGTGCCGGTGACTTTAAAAACCCGTCTGGGGTATTTAAATGGTCATGAAAATATCATGCGGGTGGCAAAACGTGCGGAAGATGCCGGAATTGCGGCGCTGGCTTTACATGGCCGTACCCGTGAAGATATGTATTTAAATACCGCACGCTATTCCCTCATTAAAGATGTAAAAGACATGTTGAATATTCCCGTGATTGCCAACGGAGATATTGACAGTCCTGAAAAAGCCAAATATGTACTGGATTATACCGGTGCAGATGCCATCATGATCGGACGTGCAGCACAAGGTCGTCCCTGGATTTTTCGTGAAATTGCCCATTATTTAAAAACTGGCCAAAATCTGGATGCGCCGAGTATTACAGAAGTTAAGGATGTTCTATTGGGACATTTGGCTGAGCTATATGAGTTTTATGGCGAGTATTCCGGTTGCCGAATTTCCCGGAAACATATTGCCTGGTATACCAAAGGTCTGCGTTCAAGCAACGAGTTTCGTCAGGGCATGTATCAGGTAGAAAATACAGCTGATCAATATCGTGTAGTAGAAGATTATTTTAATACTTTACTTGAACATGGTTTGACTATGAGTGATGTTCAGGTCGAACAGGTCAATTTATTAGAGACCAAATGATGGCAGGCTAGTAGGACGCAATCAAGAAATATATTTTGTGTGAAAACACTACCTTTTTTATCTTGAGCGCGTCAATTTTAGCACGCTGTTTACACTTCAGCCTGTCAAATACATAGCACAACATTTTGTTGACTTAAACCGGACAGGACTTGGACATTGCTTACTTAAACTTGTTCTATGATGGATTCATCTAATATGAACAGGAGGTGATCCTTCTTGTTTGTAGTCATCACCAAGGGAGATCTGTAATGACAAATACCAATCGTCCAGTCACAGAATTTAGCCATAAAACGTCAACGGAATTGCCACAAGAACGCAGCGAAGGCTTAAATATAGATCCTACTGATGCCAATGCACGTCCGGATTTAAATACTCCTGAAAAAGATAATCCGAATGTGCCAGATATGAATGAAGGCAAAGATAATCTGGCCGCGACCGGTGCGGGTACAGTAGGTGGTGCTGCTGTAGGGGCCGTTGCAGGTCTGGTCGGTGGTCCTCCAGGTGCAGTGGTGGGCGGCATTATCGGTGGTGTGGTTGGTGGCATTGCCGGTAATGATATTGCAACATCAGATCGCCAAAAACAGGCAGATAACTACCAGCATCCAGAAGTTCGAAGTGAGGCAGATAATTATCAGCATCCCGACCAGTTGATTGCCGAAGATAATTACTGGCGCGATGAGTATCATAATCGCCCGTATTTTAATGAAACGTGGAATACCTACAGCGATCTAGACTATGATCGTGACTATCGCGGCGCTTATCGCGTAGGTTATGAAAACCGTGCCATGTATGATCGTGATACAGATTTTGATCATGCGGAACCTGAACTACGGACCAAGTGGGAACAGGTGAAAGGTGAATCTCGCTTAAATTGGGAAGAAGCCAAGTTTGCAGTCAAAGATGCCTGGCATCGACTTACCCGCTAAGTCCGACTGAATAAAAAACCTCTCTAATTAGAGAGGTTTTTTATGCTGATAAATTTTAGAGATGTTTCATTTCCAGCACCAGCTGATTGATCAGATCAGACGCTTCCATTTCACGAATTTGTGCCACATTTGAGCCTGCCCAGAACGCGCCATAACCCTGATCGTCTTGTTTGGCTGCAGCAGCATGTAATTGCTTGGCCAGATCATAGGTATAAGGATAAGCCGGCACATCCAGACGATCGGGTGTGTCGACATCCATATGCCAGTGGTTGATGATTCCGCGAGCAGGGCGACCGGAAATACTGGCACTGACTTGAGTGAGTGGCTTGGAAAGCAGGGCTTTACGATAAGCCTCGTTGGCATTGGACGATTTGCACTGTACAAATGCAGTGCCAAGTTGCACGGCATCGGCACCGAAATCCAGCATTTGTCTTGCCTGTTGGCCGTCCATAATCCCGCCTGCCGCTACAATCGGCAGGGAACAATGCTGTTTGATCAGTTTCACCAGATTAGAGGTTTTGACCGAAGCATCGAATTTGGTACTGAAAATTCCACGATGACCGCCGGCTTCAATGCCTTGGGCAATAATAATATCAATTCCGGCAGCTTCGATGGCTTTGGCTTCGGCAAAATTGGTCGCAGAAACCATGGTTAAAATTCCTGCCTGTTTTAAGGCTTGAATCTGATGCGGATGCGGAATGCCAAAATGAAAACTGACCGCCCGTGGTTTGGTTTCCAGCACCAGATTCAGGAAGTCATCATTGTCTTTAAAGCTCGGATAAATACAGTTTAAATGCTCGGGTGGCTGCGCCCCATATTCAATAAATTTATTTTTAAACTGTGCGATCCATGCCTGCGCGACAGCTTCATCTAGGGGCACACTGTCATGACAGAAAAAATTCACCTGAAAAGGGCAGTCTGTCAATTCTTGAGTTTTTAAAATCTGTTGTCGTGCTGCCTCGATACTGCTGGCTCCCAAACCGAGTGAACCCAAGCCGCCTTGATTGGACACTTCAGCTGCAAGTTCAGCTGTAGAGACACCTGCCATCGGCGCCAAGAAAATAGGATGTTTAATTCCGAGATTTTCTAATAAAGACATAGATTTGCTCCTTGTTATGTTTTTACTTTGCCCTTGAGTTCAAAATTAAGCAAATCATATTGGTTATTTTATTTTGAAATACTTAAACTTTGCTTAGCTGTCATTTACATTTCTCACGACACGCTATGTCGCTAGCCAGGCAGATTAACTATAGCGCTGCAATTGAAGACTTTATAATAGCATTTTGGTCAAATCTTTCTGAGCTCATGTCTGATCGTATCCGTGAAAAACTGCAAATTTTAGCCGATGCTGCCAAGTATGATGTGTCCTGTTCATCCAGTGGAAGCAATCGTAAAAATAAAGACAAAGGGGTAGGAAATACCGGCAATGGTATTTGTCATAGCTATACCGAAGATGGCCGCTGCGTTTCCTTGCTGAAAATTCTATTTTCCAATGTCTGTATTTTTGATTGCTCTTATTGTGTTTCGCGCCGTTCCAATGACGTCAAGCGAGCAGCATTTACCGTGCAGGAAGTGGTGGATTTGACCATGAACTTTTACCGCCGTAATTATATTGAAGGTCTGTTTTTAAGCTCGGGTATTTTCAAATCGGCGGATCACACCATGGAGCGGATGCTACAGGTGGTGAAAAAACTGCGACTAGAAGAAAACTTTAATGGCTATATTCATTTGAAAACCATTCCGGGTGCATCTCAGGAAATCATTACCGAAGCCGGACTATACGTAGACCGGATGAGTATTAATCTTGAAATGCCGACTGAAGCCGGATTACAGAAATTTGCGCCTGAAAAAACCCATGCCGAAGTACAAAAAGATTTGGGGATTGTGCGGGATCGACTGATCCAGCTCAAAGATGAACGCAAATTGATTAAAACGGTGCCAAAATTTGTACCTGCCGGACAAACCACACAGATGGTGGTAGGCGCACATAGCGAAACTGACCAAGACATTATTTTAATGGCCGATCGGCATTACAAGGAGTTTAAGCTGAAACGGGTGTATTTTTCCGGCTATATTCCGATTAACCCTGAAGAAAAAGCCTTACCGGCTGTTGGTTCAGCGCCGCCTTTGTTAAGAGAAAACCGTCTATATCAATCCGACTGGTTAATGCGTTTTTATGAATTTTCTGCCGATGAAATTGTCGATGACCAGCATCCGAATCTGGATCTGGATATTGATCCCAAACTCAGCTGGGCCTTGCGACATCCTGAAGCTTTTCCAGTTGATATTAACCGTGCCGACTATAAAATAATTTTGCGTGTACCGGGTATTGGGGTACGTTCGGCCAAAAAAATTGTACAGGCACGCCGTTTTGGTCAGATTCATATCGATCAGCTAAAACGCATGGGTGTGGCATATAACCGCGCACAGCATTTTATCCGCTGTGCTGATACGCCAAAATTTAAGAAAGATCAGCAATCGCATCAGATCCGTCAGCAAATTTTACAGTCTGGCCAATCTAAATATCAGCAGCAGCTTTCACCACAGCTTGGACTGGCATTCTGATGGCCTGTTACTGTTTTGATGGCAGCATGACCGGCTTGCTCAGTTGTGTATTTCGGGCTTTTGAGTTTAAGGAACTGAATGCCCGCATCACTGCCAATCCACAAGCACAAAATGGCCTGTTTGATGAATTTATTCATGTTAGCTCTAATGATGAGCATGGACAGCGGGTCTGGCAGGGGCTCAAGCAAAAAGTCTCCTCCAGCAGCTTGCGTGCCTTTTACTATACTTTTCTGTCGGAACAAGAAGCAGCGTTTCAGATTCTATTTGATTTCGCGGTTTATGTATTTCAAAACCAGCGACCTGTCGATAAAGATTATGGTCATCATGCGGTTATCGGTATGTCGCAATGGGCCAAGCAAGTCGGACGGGAAAAGCACCGTATGGAGGCTTTTGTACGCTTTAAAAAGGCCAAGGATGGACTATTCCTGAGTCTGGTTAAGCCAGACTTTAATGTTCTACCGATTATTTCCCGACATTTTCAGGAGCGCTATCAGGATCAATCCTGGCTGATTTATGATGAGCTGCGCAATTACGGGATTTATTATGATTTAGAGCAGGTACATCAGGTCGAGATGAATGCTGAAGCAATTGATTCACAAATCCAGATTGGGCACAGTCAGTCATTCAGTATCGAACTGGATGATGATGAATGGCTGTATGATCAGCTCTGGAAAGATTATTTTAATAGTGTGAATATTCAGACACGTAACAATATGAAACTGCATATTCAATATGTACCGAAACGCTACTGGCGTTATATGAATGAGAAAACACTTTAAACAGTACATCTGGCATCTTTCAGGCATAATAAGCGTTTATATTTAGATTGAGTGCATAGATATGAAGGTATGGCTAACGTCATTGGCGCTGCTCATTGGATTAACCGCATGCTCGAAAGAGCCACAAAAACCGGTCGTCGATCCAGTCAAATATCAGGTTCAGACAGCGCAGGAATTGCAGCAACGTTTTGATGCACTCAATAGCCAATTGGCTCAGGATTTTCAGAAATTTAAAAAACTAGAAAGTATTGCTTTCTCACACCAGTTTCCTTTAGATGTGAACAATCTGCAAACTTTAAACCGTCATTTGGTCAGCAGTACGGCATTAAAACCAAGTAAAATTGCCTATTGCGATATGATGAATGCTTATTTTGCCGATATGTATCGTTTGGGGCATTATAATCTGGAACTGGTCGATGACATCCAATTGCCGAATGCTGCCAATGAAAATCTAAAAGACAATTTTTCGAATGCCGATCACTTCTATACTTTTATTCTGGATCGCTATACCACTTATCGTCAGGTTCAGCAGACCATGGGTTATGGTTGTAATTTAAAAGCCGCGCTTTAAATCTTAAAGATAAAAAAGCCCATCATTAAGATGGGCTTTTTAGTTTAAATAATTAACAACCTGTAATTTTTTCAGCTTGTGGTTTTTCTTCCGGGAAGAAAATTGGACGAAGTTTGACCCCAATACCATTACCGATAAAGGCAAACACCAGCCATAACCAGCCATGTAAACTGCCTGAAGCGATGCCACTGAAATACGCACCAATATTACAGCCATAAGCCAGGCGTGCACCATAGCCGAGCATGATGCCACCGACAACAGCAGCAATGAGCGAGCGTTTCGGAATGTTGAAATTCGGGGCAAACTTACCTGCCAGACTGGCTGCCAGCAAAGCACCGAGCATGATGCCAAAGTTCATCATCGAGGTAATATCAAACCACAACGACTCTGTAAGTGCTTTGGCATTGCCAGCTTTCTGCCAATAATCCCATGCAGTTACATCAACACCCACTAAAGTGGCGCCTTTTGCACCCCAAACTGCCAGGGCAGAAGTCACGCCCCAAGGACGACCTGCAAGTGCCAACGTCGCAAAGTTGAGCAGGGTCAGAATAATCCCGCCCCAAATCAGAGGCCATGGACCACGAATAAAGCGTTTCCAGCCTTGATGCTCACTGCTTGGTTCTACTTCCAGACGACCATGACGTTTCTTTTCGAAATAAACAGTCGCCGCAGCAATCAGTGCAAAAATAACAAAGCTCAGCAGTAATCCAGGCATCACCCCTAAACTCTGTACCAGAGAAATAGGTTCCAGATGAGGCAGGGCAAACCACCAGTCTAAGTGTGAGGTTGCAATCACAGAGCCGATACAGAAGAACAAGAGTGTTACCAGCATACGTGCACTACCACCACCAACGGTATACAGCGTACCCGATGCACAACCGCCACCGAGTTGCATGCCGATGCCGAAAATAAAGGCACCAATCATGACTGACATGGAAACAGGATTGACGTTACCTGTGACCGGGTTGCCAAACAGTTCACCCGCACCTAAAGCCGGGAAGAATAACAATACTGCTAGAGCGAGCATAATCATTTGTGCACGCAGACCACGACCGCGACGTTCCTTGATAAAGACGCGCCAACTCGAGGTAAAACCAAATGAGGCATGGTACAGGGTCATGCCTAGCGCACCACCGATTAAAAATAACAAGGCCTGATTTAAGCCAACGATCTGATAGGCACCGATTGTACCGATCACAAGTAAAATAAAAGCCACCCAGACCGAAATATTCGACCGTTGGGAAGCAGCAGCAATGACTGACATGGGAGATTAAATTTTAAAAATAAAGGCTGGTATTCTACTGAATTTCAGCTTAAATGCAGCCCATTTTGGCCAATGAGTGAGTATTAAGTCATTCTTATAGTTGATAAGTTTTATCACTTTATCTGATTGATGGGAGTGAATTATAAAAATAAATCTAATGGAACATTTCATTATTTTGTAATTCTCTATACTTAAGCAGCTTAAATAAATTGCAGATTTAATCGTATGGTTTTATGCCTATAGATCAGTATCGAGCATTTTTGAGTTTCTAGATTTTCAAATGAAGTACATAAAAAAGCCTGCAAATTGAATCGCAGGCTTTTTAAGCATTAAACTGAGAGCTAAAATCAGTTTTCAGCTTTTTCTCGAACATTGCCAGCACCTTCTTCAACCGCAGCTGCAGTGGCCGCAGTGGCTTTTCGTGCTGCTTCAGCAGTAGCATCTGCTGCTCGAGACGTTGCAGCAGCAGCTTCGTCAGCTGCTTGAGCTGTATTTTCCGCTGCATTATCCAAGGCTCTTTCAGTGTCTACCGCAGCTTCACGGCTTGCATCTTGCATATCATGACCGGCTTGATCTGCTGCATTTTCTAAATGCTCACCTGTCGTTGCCCCGGTTTCAGGTGCTTTATCTTTGTTACAGCCGACCAAGGCAACAGTTGCCACTAAACCTAAAGCAATCATTAATTTATTCATCGAGTAATATCCCTTGTTGTTGTATAGCTGCCAACTAATTTAACAGTCATTTCTTAAAGTTTATGCTAGAAAATAGATCAAAATTTGTTGATTAACTGTAACTTTTTTCAATACTTATGCTGCTTTAACTCGCTCAGGACTTATTTAGGGTCTGTTGACATTTCAAGTATAGAATTTACCCGATAAAGGTAGCCAAATAAATATACAAGCTAATGCAACTGCCCCCTCATAGCTACACTTTAGCTTATCATATCGTGTTGCTATTCCTCTGAACTGCTTTAACCTACAAAATGCATTCTCAACTAAGTGTCTGATTTTATATAAATACCAATCCATATGATC
>NZ_VPAU01000006.1:0-176860 GCF_013419095.1 Acinetobacter sp. YH12105 | reverse complement strand
ACAATAGCAAGAGTGAACCACCTGATCCCTTCCCGAACTCAGAAGTGAAACCTCTTTGCGCTGATGGTAGTGTGGGGTTACCCATGTGAGAGTAAGTCATCGCCAGCTCATTATTCGAAACACCCCCTGCTTATGCAGGGGGTGTTTTTTTGTGCGTGAAGAAAGGCTTAGGTGATCACTCAGATGAAATCTCCACAGAAAAAATGAGCGAAAGGCGTATACTGGATCTATCTAAGGAGCGGATATGTCCTCAAATTCATCTTCTAGCCATATTGAATATGGTACTACCGCATTTAAAGCAGTACTTTTTTCCTTATTTCTTGCCGGCTTTGCCATTTTCTCATCTTTGTATTGCCTACAGCCGATGATGCCCATTTTGGCAGATTATTTTCAGGTCAGTCCGACTCAAAGTAGTTTTCCCTTATCACTTTCTACTCTTGCCTTAGCCATTGGTTTGCTATTTACCGGACTGATTTCAGACCGTTTCGGACGTAAACCGGTGATGGTCTGCTCCCTGGCATTGATTGCAATTTTGTTAATGCTCAGTTCGATACTATCTCTTTGGTCGGTATTCTTATTGATTCGGATCTTGATTGGTCTCTGTGTCAGTGGTGTGGCGGCAGTCGCCATGACTTATATCGGGGAAGAAATTGCCGAAAAAGATATCGGTTTCGCCATGGGCTTATATATTTCTGGCACGGCAATTGGCGGTATGGGAGGGCGTTTGATTGCCGGAGTTCTAGTTGATTTTATCTCCTGGCAATCTGCTACTCTGATAATTGGTATTTTAAATATCTGTATTGCAGGATTATTTTATTATCTATTGCCGGCATCGCAACATTTTAAGGCTTATCCGATCAAGTTTAATCGATTCAAAAACTCATTCAGGCATAATCTGGCCGATCCGAAACTTCGGATTTTATTTCTGCAAGGTTTTATCCTGATGGGCTGTTTTGTTTCGATATTTAATTATCTCAGCTATCGTTTGCTTCAGGCACCTTTTGAATTATCACAGGCCTGGATTGGTTTAATTTCGGTGACATATTTGGCTGGTATTTATAGCTCCCCCCGAGCAGCACATTGGGGTCGGCATTATGGTAAATTCAAGACATTGGTCATCATGATGCTGATGATGCTCCTTGGATTAACGCTCATGCTGCTCAACCAGCTGGCTCTGGTCTTTATCGGATTACTAATCTTCACTTTTTCATTTTTTGCGGCGCACTCTACTGCAAGTAGCTGGGTGTCGATCCAGTCGCTACAATATCGGGCAGTCGGTTCTTCGCTATATTTATTCTGTTATTACCTCGGTTCTAGTGTGTTGGGCAGTTCGAGTGGACTGGTCTGGGAAAATTATGGTTGGAGTGGATTAACTGCATTTATTACACTACTGTTGCTGAGTGGTCTGGCATTCAGTTTCAAGCTCCGCTCAGATTAGAACATCGTATTTAGATTTTTCTCTATAAAATAAACCCTGTGCATTTATCTTGCGGATCATTTTGCTTTCAATTCTGATGATGACCAGGCCTTGATTCGCTTAGTTCCTGATTTTGTATAAATTATAATCAAGCAAGCTGGGTCTAATTCATGGTAAAATGATCGGCTTTCATCTTTGATCTTATTTTAGATCTCCTATCATCTGCCAGCCGAGAATTGCTAGCCATGTCTACTGCTTATACCATGCAGACTGCGCCAAAAGCGTTGTTTGATTACGACAAATATTGGGCGTCTTGTTTTGACCCTGCGCCTTTTTTGCCGATGTCACGCGAGGAAATGGATCAACTCGGCTGGGACAGCTGTGACTTTATTCTGGTCTGTGGCGATGCCTATATTGATCACCCGTCTTTCTGTTCAGGTATTATTGGCCGGGTATTAGAAGCCCAAGGCTTTCGTGTCGGTATTATTGCACAGCCAGACTGGACCAACGTGGATGCGTTCCGCGTTCTGGGTAAACCGAATATTGCTTGGGGGGTAACGGCAGGGAACATGGATTCCATGATCAACCGTTATACCGCCGACCGTAAAATCCGCTCGGATGATGCCTATTCCCCAGATAATCAGCCAAATAAACGTCCAGACCGTGCAGCAACTGTATATTGTCAGCGTGTCCGTGAAGCATATCCAGATGTGCCTGTATTATTAGGTGGAATTGAAGCTTCTCTGCGTCGTATTGCACATTATGATTACTGGTCAGATAAAGTCCGTCGTTCAGTGTTGATGGACTCAAAAGCCGATCTTTTGATGTACGGCAATGGCGAACGCTCAATTACCGAAATTATGCATCGTCTGGCGCGTGGCGAAAAAATTCACGAGATTACCGATGTTCGCGGTACTGCGTTCATTGTCAATAAACATAACCGTGCATCGAAAGCAAAGTTTGTCGAAATTGCCTCGAATGATGTCGATGCGATTGGCCGTGTCGATCCAATCATTAACCCTTATGTGATGACTGAAGATCTGGAAGGTTGTGAAATTGAAAAAGACAAAGATAGTCTGACTCAATATCAAGGTTTCCAGAAAGAGCCTGTCGCCAATCCGATTGTGCGGGCCGGCGATGAGCTAGATCCTGATACGCAAATCGTGCAATTACAACCCGCTTCAAAAGCAATTAAACATAAATTACCACCGCGTGAACTGGCCGTAATTCGCTTGCCTGCATTTGAAGAAGTGGCTGCAGATCCGGTGCTTTATGCCCATGCCAACCGAATTTTGCATTTAGAAACCAATCCGGGCAATGCCCGTGCCATGGTACAAAAGCATGGTGAACGTGATGTCTGGCTAAATGCGCCACCAATTCCGTTGACCACGGAAGAAATGGACTATGTGTTTGACCTGCCTTATGCACGTTTGCCACATCCTGCTTATGGTGAAGCGCGTTTTCCAGCGTTTGACATGATCAAGTTCTCTGTGAATATCATGCGTGGCTGTTTTGGTGGCTGTACCTTCTGTTCGATTACAGAACATGAGGGTCGTATTATCCAGAACCGTTCTGAAGAGTCGATTCTGCGTGAAGTGGAAAAAATCCGTGATACGGCGCCGGGCTTTACCGGGATTATTTCAGACCTAGGTGGCCCGACAGCCAACATGTACCGTCTGGCCTGTAAAGATCCAGAGATTGAAAAGAACTGCCGTAAACCATCCTGTGTCTTCCCGGGCGTTTGTCAGAACCTGCATACCGATCATGCACCATTGACCCAGTTATACCGTAAAGCACGTTCATTACCGGGTATTAAGAAGATCTTGATTGGTTCTGGTTTACGTTATGACTTAGCGGTTTTAAACCCTGAATATGTCAAAGAATTGGTAACCCATCACGTCGGTGGTTATTTAAAAATTGCACCGGAACATACCGAAAAAGGCCCACTCAATAAAATGATGAAGCCGGGAATCGGAACCTATGATCGTTTCAAACAGATGTTTGAACGTTATAGTAAGGAAGCCGGCAAGGAACAGTATCTGATTCCTTATTTCATCGCAGCGCATCCGGGGACTACCGATTACGACATGATGAATCTTGCGATTTGGTTGAAGAAGAACGGTTTCCGTGCTGACCAAGTACAGACCTTTTATCCATCACCGATGGCAACGGCTACCACCATGTATTACACCGGTAAAAACCCGCTTGCCAAAGTGGCACGTTATACTGAGCAAGTAGATATTGTCAAAGGTGATAAACGTCGTCGTCTGCACAAAGCTTTCTTGCGTTACCATGATTCAAACAACTGGCCGTTGTTGCGTGAAGCTCTGAGAGAAATGGGTCGTCAGGATTTGATTGGTAACTCCAAACAGCATTTGATTCCGACTTATCAGCCTGCTGGCAGTGCAGAAGGTCAATACCAGTCTGCGCGCAAGAAAAACTCGACAGTGGCGGGTGATTCGCAGAAACGTACCGGTGAGCAGGGAAATCGTGGCAAGGCTGCACAAGCTCAGTCCCGTCCTTCAAATACCAAGAAGCGTCCTGAGCGTGGTCAAATCCTGACCCAGCACACAGGCCTACCGCCGCGTGAAACAGGGGATGCCAAAAAACCATTTGGTGGATCAAAGCCGAAAGCAAAGCCTAAATCACGTGCATAATTGAGTTAATAGAAAAGACACTTCGGTGTCTTTTTTTAGCACTTAGGTAAAGTAACGTAGCTTGAAACGAGGACTGAAAAATGTAAAAGGATGTATTATTTACATTAAGTCTGGCTTAAAAGTGATATAAAAATAACACTTTATCGGAATTGTTCTACAGTTGGGCAGATTTGTATTGCGATCAATTCTAGGGATGTTTTAGAGTGCATTATCAGTACCTTAAATCCACTTTCATTGACATAGGGAAAGATGTCATTTTAGGTAACGCAGAATCAGGTTTTGATACTGGTTGTATGGGTATCTAAGCAGATTAGTTGTAAGACCTATTTAAAATAAAGTGTGAGTTTATACTGCACCACAATAAAACAAAAATGATGATAAGAATGCAAGGATTGAGGCATGACCACCTATATTATGATTGGGAGTTTCCTGCTCTTCTGTGTCGTGCTCATGGCATGGAAAACGCTCGGAAATAATTCCAAACCACAAGACAGCGCGTTAAAGCAGCGTGCTATTTTTAACCTGAATGAGCAATTGACCTTCACGCGCTTGAAGGAAGTATTACCTGAATATATTGTTTTGGCCCATGTGTCCTATGACGCCTTAATGACCACCAAATTTAACCGGACGCGACATAAATATCGCAACCTGACTGCAGATTTTGTGATTATGGATCAACAGCATCGGATTATAGCCATTGTGGCTGTGGATGATCCTTTAATCTTGAAGCGTCCACAGCAGACTGGTTTTCAGGATGCCTTGTTGAGTATGGCCGGTTATCGGGTGATTCGCTACGATGATGTGCCGGAATATTACCAGTTGCGGCAAGATTTTCTGCAGGAGCAAGCGCAAATGAAGAAAATGCCCAAATATACGGTCAGCAATGATCTGAAAAAGTATTATTTATATTCAGATTTAGAGCGCAGTAAAATCAAAGCAGTAGGTTAAAATAAAAAAGCATGCCATGAGCATGCTTTTTTATGCATATCGATTTTGCCACATTATTCTGGTTTGACGGCCACGACTGTCATTTCAACCAAAACCCGTGGATCATAAAGTTTTGCCTCGACACAGGTACGAGGTAATGCTTCGATATCAGCCACCCATGCATCCCAGATTTCATTAAATGCCGCATAATCTTTTTCAATGTCTTTTAAATAGATGGTCACCGACATGATGTGACTTTTGTCTGTACCGACATCTGCCAGAAACTGGTCGATAATATCTAAAGTTTGTTGGGTTTGACCTTTGATATCCAGCTCAACATCTGTGGCCAGTTGCCCGGCAAGATGTACCAGATTGCCTGCAATGGCAATTTCTGAAAAGCGTTTCGAGATATGTAAGCGTTCCACTGTCATATTATTCATCCTGCGTTTTGGGCACCAGGGCTGCGACCAGTGCGGTCAGCAAGCAACCCACTGCCAGATAGAGGGCAATATAATGCCATGAACCGTCTGCCCAAATCACCCGTACTGCTGCAATAAATGGGGGTAAAACCACCACCAATAATACTGCCCATCTGATAGCCAACGCCGGCACCGCTGTAGCGATATTCGGTACCGAACAGGGAAGTGAAAATCGGTTGATGAGCCCTGACCACCCTGTCGTATGCAACATTTGCCAGTAAAATTATGTCGACAATGATCATTCAGGTGTTTTGTGCATCGAGTACCATAAAGAATGAAAAGGCCGAGAGCGCACCAATCAAACTATTCTAGCCACACATTTTTTGATGATGAAATGTATCCACCCGTCAGGCAAAAAACGGAATGCTGAAACAGCGGATTGCACCGACCATCAAGGTGATATTCCAGAAGAACTGTTTGTCCATGCCCAAGTAATTGCTAGAAATTCCCATCAGGACGACGGTTAAGACCTGCATTTTCTTATGGCCAAGCTAGTGACCAACGTGACCAAAGACCATGCCATCTAAGGGCAAAACAGAAAGCCAACACCAAAAGTGGCCAATGCCGCCAGAGTGTCCATATTCTCACCAATGCTGTGGAAACTGATCTTTAAAAATTAAGGTTGTAACAATGCCGTAAAGGAGAAAATCATACCAATCGACAATAGCACCCACAAAACTAGACAGCGCAGCTTTACGCGTATTGTTCTTGAACCACAGAAAGATTTACAGAAGACATGCAGGAAGGAAGTCCATGAGTTACATCAGAGTTGCCCTGTAATATTCGGATTTGATCGTCACGCCAATCACAGGACAGCATGCTGAAAGTAAAGGTGATTTTCAGCATCTCAGCATATACATGGATAATGCATTGCGCAGATAGAGTACTCTAAAAAATCAAAATATAAAAATAAAGTTGCTGTATTTTTAAACTGATGTTCAAAACATGAACAAAAGTCGTTTAGAGCAGTAATAATTGGGTTTCAGTCTCGGGGGCGCTGAGTTGATAGACGCCGACACCGATCAGCCGGAATTGCATCTGCGGCGCGATATGCAGATCATCCAATAGTAAGTCCAAGGCTTGTGCTAATTCTTGCGGACTGCGCAAGAGCTGCTTAAAACTTTTACTGTGTTGCATCACCTGAAAATTCTTGAGCTTTAATTTGACCGTCACGCCGCGAGCCGAAAGTTGTTTTTTTTGCAAGCTTTGCCACAGTTGTGCAACTAAAGCTTCCCAATAAGAATGGCACTGATTTAAATAAAGATCATCATCAAAGGTGGTCTCTTTGGAAATCTGCTGACGTTCCCGTTCTACTTCGACTGGTCGTTCATCAATGCCTTGCGCATATAAAAACAGCCGCCGTCCATATTTACCAAAATGCTGAATCAGAATGGCTTCATCCATCTGTTGTAAGTCACCCAAGGTATCCAGATTCAGGCTTTTCAGTTTTTCCTGCGTGACTTTACCCACCCCGGGAATTTTCTTCAGCGGCAGATTCTGAATAAAACGCTGCACCTGTGAGGGCTTGATCACACAGATGCCATTCGGTTTGTGCCAGTCCGAGGCAATTTTGGCCAGAAATTTATTCGGTGCCACGCCGGCAGAAGCAGTCAGTCCAGTCACTTGAACAATATCCTCCCGAATCCGCACGGCGACCTCGGTAGCACTCGGAATCTGTTGTAAATTTTCTGTGACATCCAGAAAGGCTTCATCTAGCGATAAAGGCTCAATCAGGGCGGTATATTGCTGGAAAATTTGATGGATCTGTGCAGAAACTTGACGGTATTTGGCAAAGTCCGGCTCAATTACGATGACCTGCGGACAGAGCTTGCGCGCCTGTCCCATCGACATGGCAGAACGTAGACCATATTCGCGTGCCGGATAGGAGGCAGCCGCAACCACCGCCCGGGGATGATGCGAGGCAATCACCACAGGCAGGTGTCTGAGTTCTGGACGTTCACGCAGCTCGACCGAGGCATAAAACGCATCCATATCGATATGAATAATTTTGCGCATAGCCGCTATCTTAAGGGGCTTTAATCTGCTTGGGAAGAGACCGTTTCGCGGAGTAAGTAAGGCTGTGGGCCGCTGAGCAGGATGACTTTAGTGCCTTGTGCCTCGGCGGCCTGAATCAGCAGATTTAAACTTTTTGGCGTGTCATCTGCAAGGCGGGGTAAAAATTGTAGCGGCTGGCTTAAAGGCTGGAAAAAATCATCCCAATGTATCGGGATGACCACTTTGGGTTTGAGCGTTTGCAGGGTTTCAGCCAGATAGTGCTGCTGATAGTCATTGGATTGTCTGGAGAGCTGGGCAATACCCAAAAATAACGTATCGACCTGCAGGTTTTTAAATTGATCCGGGATAAATCCGGTACTGGCCTTGACCAGAATCTTGTGTCCTGAATGCTCAATCAGGTAATCAAAACTGCCGCCTTCCTTAAATTCGGAAAATTTGGCCGGCAGGGCTAAAGGTTGGAATAACTCTTCGCCTAGGTCATCATTTACCGCTGTGGCTGGCGTATGTTGTGAAGGAATTGCGGTTACTTGAAATTTGTTGACGTGCTGTATTTGCTCAGGCGTGACGGAGTGTAACTGCTGCGGACTTACTTTGGGATTTGCCCGGGCGATATTCAGGCTAGTGGGTGAACCGATGACAGCGGTTTCAGGAAGCATTTCCAGTAAAGCCGGTAGATCCAGAACATGATCATAATGCGAGTGACTGACCAGAATGGCTTTGGCCCGGTGCAGTTCATGCTCTTGAATTAGCTGCCTTAATAGCACGCTATCACTCTGAATTGGACCGCTAAGCACTTGCGACAACGACGGCCGGCTAAAGAAACCATCTATCAGGATCTGATCCTGACCATCATCCAGCAACAGGGTGGAAACACCGAAAAATTTAACGTTTAGTCCAGAACGAGAGGAACTGCTTTGCGGCTGCCAGTTCTGAAAGTCACTGAGCTTGCCTGAAGGTTGCAGTAGATAAGCCAGCGCACCCACGCTGAGCAGCAGAACAATCACCAGACCGAGTAAAATACCTTTAATCCATTTCAAGATTTTTATTTCCTTATTTTTCTACTTTTATAAAGCGCTTGTTTTCAATCGATCGATTTTATTTGGCCTGATGAGTAGATGATGGTACTGCAATTGCATTCATTCTCAGAAAATCCAGCCACTGCTGTTCTGAGCCATAGAACACATTCAGATCCACAGTTGTATTAATGCCGGGAATTTTACCCTGATTGCTATGTTGCCAGAAGGTCCATTTGGGCTGATTGTTTAAATCGGGCAGGCCCTTATACTCGCGTACCCAGAGTGGCACTTCTGGAAAATATCCTGCCAATACAATATTATAAAATGCTTTAGAAATATAGAAAATTGGCTGTTTGCCATAATGCTTTTGCAGGGCATCGTGCATGATCTGGATTTCGTTTAGAAGCTGCTCTTTGGAATAGGTATTGATGCAATTGCTGTCATATTCCAGATCAATCACCGGCGGTAAAGCATTGGCTTGCTTGGGGACGGAGTCGATAAAGTTCTGTGCCTGAATGCTGCCATCGCGACAAAGCCGATAGAAATGATAGGCACCAACCAGAAAGCCGCGTTCCCGGGCCTTGAGCCAGTTCTCTTGAAAACGCGTATCTTTAAAGTCACCACCTTCTGTGGCTTTCAGATAGACAAAACGGTATTTTTCCGGCGAAATCTGCTGCCATTGAATTTCTTTTTGATGATGTGATACATCGAAACCCTGGATCGGATAATCTGCTGCATGCGCAGAAGGGGCTTTAATCAGGCAAAGATAAATCATGGCGATAATCATCACGGCGATCAGAATGCCAAGCCCGATGAAAAGCGGCTGTTTGAATCTGTTCAGAGCCAGATTTTTTTGCATTTTCAGTTCTTACCTGTATCTAAACCTGAGCTTAAAAGGCTGCATTCGCCTGGCGTTAATATATCGTATTAAACAGGGGTGTTTTTAGGAATATGCCAGAAAGTATAAGCCGCAATAATATTGATACAGCCCAAACAGATCAGTGACACATGAAAAGCAGCCACCAGATTGTCAGCGCCGTAATAGGCACTCAGCATGTTGACCAGGGTGCCTGCCAGCGCCACCCCGATACTCATTGACAGCATCATGATCATCGACAGGAAACTGTTGCCGCTACTGGCATCCTGCTGGCTTAAGTCCTTTAAAGTCAGGGTATTCATCGATACAAATTGTAGGGAATTTAAAATGCCGAAGATAAAGAAATGAATTGCACGCAGCCAGATCGGGGTGTCCGCCGTGGTCAGGGCAAAACTGGCAATACATAAACCCACCAATAAGGTATTGACCAGCAAAACCCGACGATAACCAAAACGCTGAATGATTTTTCGGATAATCGGTTTAGACGCCAGAGAGCCGAGTACGGTTGGAATCATCAATAGACCGGTAATAAAGGGCTCAAAACCAAAGGCGACTTGCAACATAAGGGGGAGTAAAAACGGAATCGAATTACCGCCAAGACGGGCAAAAAAATTCCCCAGAATGCCAATCGCATAAATTTTATTTTTAAAGAGCCGACTGCGGAACAGGGCATTGCTATGCGTATGCGAATGATAGGCATACATCAAGGCCGCCAAGATTCCGGCCAGAATCAGGCTTAGACTCCACCACAGCGAATTTTGTGGACTGGCAAAATTTTCAATTCCCAGACAGAGTCCCACCATGGCCACAACCAGCAAGACAAAGCCCCAATAATCAAAGCGAGCGACCAGCGGTTCAATGACATTCGGCATGGCCCTAAAAGTAATCAGCGCTCCCAGTAAGCCAATCGGCAGATTGATCAGGAAAATCCATTGCCAGGACAGATATTCCACCATCCAGCCCCCAAGAGTTGGACCAATCAGGGGGCCAATCAGGCCGGCCAGACTCATTAGGCTCATGGCGGCCAGAAACTGGGTACGGGGAATGATCTTGAGCATGGCCAAACGGCCGACGGGGAGCAGTAAGGCGCCACCCATTCCTTGCAAGATCCGATAAGCCAGTAATTCATTCAGACTATCTGACCAGGCACAGCCCAAAGAGGCCAAAGAGAAAATAATAATTGCAGCAAAATAGATATTTCTGACGCCGAAACGGTCTGCCAGCCAGCCACTCAAGGGAATACAGGCTGCCACAGACAAGACATAAGCCACCACAACACTGTGCATGCGTAAAGGATCGGCCTGTAGGTTATGTGCAATCGCGGGCAGAGCTGTATTAATAATGGTGGTATCCAGCCCCTGCATAAAAAATCCGATCGATACCAACAAGACCAGCAGTCTGAATTCGGGATCTAAGGCTTGATGCGTAGGCGTGGCATTCATAATTCTGGAAAACTGAAAATTTTGAATAGTTTAAAGGAAGAGTAAGGCACAGGTGTAGTGAATACGTGTGAACTTTTTTGCAAGATATAAATCAGTTATAAGTGTAAAACTCATAACAAAGTGAGTATTTATCAGATCGGAGCTCCATAGCTGTAAAGAGCGATAAAAATAAAATTAAAGCAGTACTTTTTTGTTTATAAACAGTTTTTTCTGCCAATTTCATCTTCATCAAATGAAAATATGACAAAATTGTCATGAAAATGAAATAAAACCGTCATAATCTTAGGCCAACTTTTCAGCAATGCTGAAATCTCCTCGCGTATAGGTTTGTTTTTATGACAATCGAGATTTTGATGGTGATCGGCTTCTGTTTAGCCGCTTACTCTATTGTCGGAAATGATGTACCTCAAACCCTAGGGACATTTATTTCTTCGAATTCACATCGCCCATGGTGGGTGTTGTGGATTTATATCAGCTCAATTTTAATTGTCGTATTGGTCTATGGTTGGTATGCATCTGGGGTGGGTGATGCCTCATACGGTCGTTTAGAAACGATTCCTTTCCCTGAAGGTGGCATTACCTGGTTGTACATTGTGCCGCCTATTCTCCTGTTACTACTGACCAGATACGGGATTCCAGTCAGTACCACCTTCCTGGTGCTTACGATTTTCTCTCCTGCCAGCCTGGGCTCGATGATGGTCAAATCGATGATGGGCTATGCCGTCGCCTTTATCGTGGCGATTGTTATCTATCGTTTTGTGGTCAAGCAGCTGGCACGCCATTTTGCCAAGACACGTCATCAGGAGCACTCCAAGGTCTGGATGGGCTTGCAGTGGGTCTCTACCGGTTTCCTGTGGAGTCAATGGCTGATTCAGGATCTGGCTAACATCTTCGTGTATGTGCCACGTCAGGTGCCGTTTGAATTCCTGATGTTTGCGATTACGGTATTCGTGGTCTTGCTGGGTGTGATTCTGTATCAACGTGGCGGGGCGATCCAGAACATTGTCGACACCAAAACCGGTGTCACCGACATTCGTGCTGCAACGATTATTGACTTCATGTATGCCATTATCCTGTTAGTTTTTAAAGAGTGGAGCAACATTCCAATGAGTACCACCTGGGTATTCCTGGGATTACTCGCAGGTCGTGAATTTGCCATGTCGATGATTCTGGATGAAGTCAACAAACATCGTACTTCACGTAATGTCAGTGCAGATGCCATGAAACTGATGTTCGGTCTGGCTATGTCTGTCATTCTGGCAACAACTTTGCCGATGTTTTACGAGTTCGTGACGAATTATGGTCAATAAGTCCTGATATTAAAAATCCAATAAAAAAGCGAGCCAGGTGCTCGCTTTTTTATTAATTGGAACGGTTTAAACCACAAATCTTTGCGGATGGCCTAAATTGGTTAAAGTTGTATAAATTTCTTCTTCGTGTTCGCAAATGATCAGTTTGGCGCGATGCTGGGGAGGCAAAAAACCATCTTCGACTGCACGGTCCAGCTGCATAATCAAGGCATCATAGAAACCGTTAACGTTATACAGCATCATCGGTTTCTGGTGCTGGTTCAGCTGACCCCAGGTGGCAATTTCCAGGATTTCCTCAAAGGTTCCCAGTCCGCCTGGCAAGGCCACAAAGGCACAGGCACGATCTGCCATCATGGCCTTACGTTGGTGCATGCTGGTGACAACATGTAATTCGGTAAGCTGGTTATGGGCAATTTCATAATCCAGCATAAATTCGGGAATCACCCCGACTGCTTCACCACCATGCTGAATCATGGCATCCGCGACCTGTCCCATCAGGCCAATACTGGCGCCACCATAGACCAGCCCGAAGCCATGTTCTGCCAGTCCTTGCGAGAGATGAATGGCTTTTTCTAAATAAACCGGTTTGTTGCCTGCACGTGAACCACAATAGAGTGCCACTAGAGGGCGAGTTGTTTTTGGGGAGTTGTCTTTAAAATAATCTGTCATTTGAATTACGCTTTGCATTTATTTTCTTCACCTTATCATTTTTCTTTCTGGTGACTCTAGCTTAATTAATAAATATGACAATTCTGTGTGCGGCTACATTTTCACTGCAATAGGGCTCAGCAAAATTCATCGATAAACAGCCATGAAAACAGGTGAATTTCAAATTGATCTTGATATACTGAAAATTGGTTTCACAACAATAGAACGAAAATGGGTAGTGGTCGTTGGCCGTGTAACGCTATAAATCGCCGTCAAGTAATTGGTATTGTTCAATATCAAAAATATTATGCTGTTTCATTACAGTCTCGGTTCATTCAATGCTGCAGTCCTGAGCTTCAGGAGCCAAGCGTATGATCTTTGAATGGATGTCGGACCCTTCAGCCTGGGTCGGTTTACTCACGTTAATTGTTCTTGAGATTGTACTCGGGATCGACAATCTGGTTTTTATTGCCATTTTGGCGGAGAAACTGCCACCAGAACAACGTAATGCCGCGCGGATTGTGGGCTTAATGCTGGCCCTGGTGATGCGTTTGATCTTGCTGGCTTCGATTGCCTGGGTGGTCACTCTTACTGATCCACTGTTCCATATATTTGATCATGCTTTCTCGGGTCGAGATCTGATTCTATTGTTTGGTGGGGTGTTCCTGCTGTTTAAAGGCACCATGGAACTGCATGAGCGTCTGGAAGCCAAACCGGTCATTAAAGAAGAAAATCCGGTCCATGCAGTATTCTGGATGGTGATTGTCCAGATCGTGGTGCTGGATGCCGTATTCTCATTGGACAGCGTAATTACTGCAGTAGGTATGGTCAAAGACCTGTCAGTGATGATGATTGCCGTGATTATTGCCATCGGGATTATGCTCTGGGCATCCAAAGCCCTGATGGATTTTGTCAACAGACATCCGACCGTGGTGATTCTGTGTCTGGGCTTCCTGATGATGATCGGTTTCTCGCTGGTGGTGGAAGGCTTCGGTTTCCATATTCCGAAAGGTTATCTGTATGCTGCAATTGGCTTCTCGGTGATTGTCGAATTTATTAACCAGACCATGAAACGCAATCAGGAAAAAATGGTGACCACCACGGATATGCGCTACCGTACTGCCTCTGCCGTGATGCGTATGCTGGGTGGTAAACCTGCTCAGGACAATGATTCGTCTGAACCGGAAGATGTTCTGGCAACCCGTGCCTTTGCCGATGAAGTCTTTAATGATGACAATGGCATCTATCATAGTGTCATGGTGCAGGGAGTTTTGGGTCTGTCTGAACGTCCGGTAAAATCGGTGATGACGCCGCGTCCTGAACTGGAATGGATCGATCTGGACAATGCTGCCGACAGCATCAAAGCACAATTGTTGCAGATGAGCCATTCGCGTTTGATCATCGCTCGCGGCGAACTGGACAATATTGCCGGTGTGGTGCTGACCCATAAAGTCCTGAATGAATATATCGAAACTGGGGTGCTGGACTTTGAAAAGCATTTACGTGAGCCAGTCATCGTACATGAAAATGCTCAGGTACTGATGGTGATGGATCAATTGCGTCAAGCGCCCTTACAGATGGCAATTGTGCTGAATGAATATGGCTCAATTGAAGGGATTGCCACCCCAATTGATATCCTTGAAGCGATTGCCGGTGAATTTCCAGATGAAGATGAGCTGCAAGTGGCAGCAGAAAGTCTGGATGATGGCAGCCTGATTCTGGATGGTTCCACCGATATTCGTCACGTTTCCTTGCTGCTGGATCGTGATCTGGTCAATGAAACTGAAGAATATTCGACCCTGTCTGGCTATGTGTTATTCCATATGGCACGTTTACCGCACAGCGGTGAAAAGTTTGAAGCAGATGGGCATATCTTTGAGGTGGTGACCATGGACGGTCATAAGATTGATAAAGTGCATATCATTCCGCAGCTTCCTGCGCAAGACTAAACTATAGTCAGCGTTGGGTTGGTAAAGTTTGCTAAAATAGCCCGCATTGTCGGGCTATTTTTATGGAACTGAAATGTCAGAAGCATGTCCATGCGGACAAGGTGAATATCATAGCTGTTGTCAGCCCTTACATACTGGACAACAGGTTGCAGAGACTGCACAGCAACTCATGCGTTCCCGTTATAGTGCCTTTGCCAAGCATGAAATCGATTACATCAAAACCACGACTGCGCTGGGTCAGCAGCAGGCACTGGATTTGCAAGCCATTAGTGATTGGAGTAAAGCCAATCAGTGGTTAAAGCTTGAGATTGTTCAAGCCAATGAAAAATTAGATAAAAATCACGCCTTAGTCGAGTTTAAGGCGCATTTTCATGATGGCAAGCAGGCACAAGTGCATCATGAAGCTTCGCATTTTGTAAAATTTGAAGGCCACTGGTATTTTCTGGACCCGACCACGGAGCAGAAACTCAGCATGAAACAGGTTTGTATTTGTGGCTCGGGGAAAAAATTTAAGCAATGTTGTGCGGGATTTTTATAACTTTCACATAGATTTAGCTTAGAATAAGCGCCATCTCAAAGCCTCAGGTGGAAGCAGGGCGATGTTACTGACCGTCATCTATATTATTGCAATTACCGCTGAAGCGATGACCGGGGCACTGTCCGCTGGCCGGCGCAGCATGGACTGGTTTGGTGTCATGATCATTGCCTGTGTTACGGCACTGGGTGGTGGGTCGGTCCGTGATGTTCTGCTTGGACATTATCCTTTAACCTGGGTCAAACACCCCGAATATCTGGTGCTGACCTGTTGCGCTGCTTTCGTCACCATCCTGATTGCAAAATGGATGCGCCAGTTACGTAATGTCTTCCTGGTACTGGATGCCTTGGGTCTGATTGGTTTTACCATTATTGGCTGCCAGATTGCTCTGGAAATGGGACATGGTTTTGTGGTGAGTGCCGTTGCAGGTGTCTTGACCGGTGTATCCGGCGGGATCTTGCGTGACATCCTATGTAATGATGTACCTTTGGTTTTCCGTCGTGAACTGTATGCCAGTATTGCTTTTGTTTCAGTGATCTTTTACTGGCTCTGTAGCCATTACGGCTTGTCGCAGGACCTGACCATTCTTTCCACCCTGATTTTCGGCTTTAGCTTGCGTTTGATCGCCATCTATTTTGGACTGGAAATGCCAAAATTCATTTATAAAGAAGATGATGAACATTCGGCATCTTCCAAAGACGAATCCTGATTTGTAATCGTCATGAATGCGGCTATAAAAAATAGCCGCATTCAGCTTAATTCATAGTATAAAAAATACAAAGCAGCCTACCTGTTGAGAAAGCAGCATCTCCCGTTCCACCTGATCAGAGATTTTTGTTATGGATTTAGTTTCTCGCATACAACGCTTACCGATTGGTCGGTTTCATTACACCTTGCTGGTGGTGATTGGACTCGGTTGGATGTTTGATGCCATGGATACCGGATTGATTTCGTTTATTCTGGCAAAAATGGCTGAAGACTGGCAGATGACTGCGGATCAAAAAAGCTGGGTAGTGTCGATTGGTTTTGTTGGTATGGCAATCGGTGCAATCTGTTCAGGTGGTCTGGCAGACCGTTTCGGCCGTAAAACCGTATTCGCTGTGACACTGGTGATTTATAGCTTGGCTACAGCGGCCTGCGCTTTTGCACCGAATTTGACCTGGTTGTTGGTGTTTCGTTTTATCGTCGGTTTAGGTCTGGGTGGACAGTTACCCGTGGCAGTGACGCTGGTCAGTGAATATATTCCTGCGCATGTGCGTGGCCGTTTTATCGTATTGCTGGAAAGCTTCTGGGGACTGGGCTGGTTGGTTGCGGCTCTGGTATCGCGCTTTGTCATTCCGGATTTTGGCTGGCAAACCGCTTTCCTGATCGGTGGTCTGCCTGCGCTATATGCGATTGTGATCTGGAAAATGGTGCCGGAATCTATTCCATTTCTGATTAACCGTGGCCGTGTAGAAGAAGCTTCGGCACTGGTGAAAAAGATCGAGCGTCAATGCGGCGTTGAAGTTTATGAAATCTTTGAAGTGAAGCCGGTCGCAGAGAAACAGTATATTTCATTTACCCAGTTGTGGTCGGGTATCTTTGCGCGTCGTACCCTCATGCTGTGGCTGATCTGGTTCGGTATTATATTTTCTTATTATGGCATCTTTACCTGGTTGCCAAGTTTGCTGGTCAAAGAAGGCTATAGCATCGTCCAGTCCTTTGAATACGTGCTGATTATGATTTTAGCGCAGTTGCCCGGTTATCTGGTGGCAGCATGGCTGGTCGAAAAGCTCGGTCGTAAACCGACCTTGGCAGGTTTCATCGGCATGTGTGCCATCTCGGCATATTTCTTTGGCCAGTCGGGCAGTGTCACCGAAATTGTGATCTGGGGCTGTCTGATGTCCTTCTTTAATCTGGGTGCCTGGGGCGTGCTTTATACCTATACACCAGAACAATATCCAACCAATATCCGTGCTTTTGGTTCAGGCTGGGCTGGCGCAGTAGGCCGAATTGGGGGCATCGCAGCACCTTTTGCTGTCACCCATCTGATGGGCATGCCAAATGGTTTCAGTTATGTCTTCACCATGTTTACTGCGGTTCTGGTTGCCGTTGCAATCGTGATTCTGGTTTTGGGTGAAGAAACCAAAGGCAAGACCCTTGAGTCGATGGGCTTATAAACTTGATGAATTTTTAGTTGCTTAGGGTCTATAAAGTGGATATTTTTAGGCCATAAGACACAAATTGTCGCGCTGAGGCATTTGATGCTCTTGTGTCATCCCCAGCCGCGACATAGCATAAGAAACATTGATACAAAAACGAATTATTTAGGACTATAGGTTGTTATGACAAGCCTTGCGCATCATGCGACAGAAAACCGCTCCGTAGCAGAATTTACCGAACAAGCTTATCTGAATTACGCCATGTACGTGATTATGGATCGGGCATTACCGCACATCAGTGATGGCCTGAAACCGGTACAGCGCCGTATTGTCTATGCCATGAGTGAGCTGGGCCTGAAATGGACCAGCAAACCAAAGAAATCTGCACGTACCGTCGGTGACGTACTGGGTAAATATCATCCGCATGGTGACTCGGCCTGTTATGAAGCCATGGTGCTGATGGCACAGCCGTTTAGCTATCGTTATCCGTTTATTGAAGGACAGGGCAACTGGGGCTCACCCGATGATCCGAAGTCTTTTGCCGCAATGCGTTATACCGAAGCCAAACTGTCTCAGTACAGTGAACTGTTACTGTCTGAACTGGGTCAGGGTACCTGTGACTGGCAGGACAACTTTGACGGTTCGATGAAAGAGCCGGTGAACTTGCCGGCACGTGTACCGAATATTCTCTTAAATGGTACAACGGGAATCGCCGTCGGTATGGCCACCGACATTCCGCCGCATAACCTGCGTGAAGTGATTAAAGGCACCATTGCCCTGATTCGTAACCCGAATCTGACCGATGAAAAAATCTCAGAATATATTCCTGCGCCGGACTTGCCGACCAAAGCAGAAATTATTACCCCACCGGCTGAACTGTTAAAAATTCAGGTCACAGGTCGTGGTAGTTATCGTATGCGCGCGGTCTATACCGTCGATAAAAATGAGATTGTGATTACCGAACTGCCATATCAGGTCTCAGGCTCCAAAATCATCACCCAGATTGCCGACCAGATGCAGGCCAAGAAACTGCCTTTGGTCAGCGATGTACGGGATGAATCGGATCATGCCAATCCAACCCGTTTAGTGATTGTATTGCGTTCTAACCGGATTGATGCCGAAGTGGTGATGAGTCATTTATTTGCCACCACTGATCTGGAATCGAGCTACCGTGTCAACATGAATATGATTGGTGCTGATGGCCGTCCACAGGTGAAATCGATTCGTCGCATTTTACTGGAATGGATCGAGATCCGTAAAACCACGGTGACCCGTCGTCTGCAATATCATCTGAACAAAATCGAAAAACGCCTGCATATTCTGGGGGGGCTGATCATTGCCTACTTGAGTATCGATGAAGTGATTCAGATTATTCGTGAACAAGATCAGCCCAAGCCCGTGTTAATGGAACGCTTTGGCATTGATGAGATTCAGGCCGAAGCCATTCTGGAGCTGAAATTGCGTCATTTGGCCAAGCTTGAAGAAATGGAAATGCGCCGTGAGCAGGAAGAACTGGAAGCGAAGGCTGCGGTGATTCGTGAACAGCTGGCCAATCCGGAATCTTTAAAAGCGCTGATCATCAATGAACTGAAAGATGATGCCAAGAAATTTGGCGATGATCGCCGTTCGCCACTGGTGCAACGTGCCGAAGCTGCTGCGATTAATGAAAATGAGATGCTGCCAGCCGATCCTGTGACCGTGATTTTGTCAGAAGCCGGCTGGATTCGCTGTGCCAAAGGCCATGATGTCGACGCTGAAAATCTGAATTTCCGTGCCGGTGATCAATATCTCAGCCACGCACAGGGCAAATCCAATCAGCGTGTCTATGTATTGGATGAATCGGGACGTAGTTATGCCTTGCCAATCAATAACCTGCCATCGGCGCGTGGTCTGGGTGAACCTTTAAGTTCAAAATTATCACCTGCCAGCGGCATCGGTTTTAAACAGGTCTTTGTTGCAGAGGATGAGACGGAAGTCCTGGCGCTGAGTAACAAGGGCTATGGTTTTAAAACGCAGGCCAAACAGCTGGATACCAATGCCAAAGCAGGGAAGGCCTTCCTGAACTTATCCGATGGGGCGCAAGTCATGAGCCTGCAGCCACTCGAAGATGCCACGCATGTTGCACTGCTCAGTTCAGCAGGACGCCTGTTGATTGTCGATTTAGCAGAATTGCCTGTATTGAACAAAGGTAAAGGAAATAAATTGATACAACTTGAAGGTGGTGATCAAATTTTGTCCATGACAATATTGAAGCTTGATGAAATAATTCAAGTGCTTGCAGGACAACAGCAGTTAAAATTAAAAGGGGATGATTTGCAGAAATATATCGGCAAGCGCGGTGCAAAAGGACAGCTTTTACCACGCGGATATCAAAAAGCAAATAAACTGTTGATTCAAAGATAAGACTAGCATCCATCCTGTAAAATACGTTATATATGAACAACGATTCAACAAGATGGATGCAATATTGCACATATACAAGTCTAAAAATGGCGTGTGATATTGAAAAAAACAGTTGAAAACACTAAGGATTATGATTGGAGAGATGGGCATTATGGAAAAAATTTGGTTGGCTGAATACCAAAAGACAGGGATTCCGGAAACAGTAGAATTACCGGCAGAGAATACTTCTCTAGTCGATGTTTTTGAACGTAATTTCCAAAAATTTGGTTCGCGTGATGCCTTTATCTTTATGGATAAGGCCATGACTTTCAATGATCTGGAAGAGGCGAGCCGTAAGTTTGCAACGTATTTACAAAGCTTGGGGTTGGCAAAAGGTTCACGTGTGGCGGTGATGATGCCAAACGTTCTTCAGTATCCGGTCGTGGCACTTGGGGTTTTCCGCGCAGGGTTGGTACTGGTCAACGTCAATCCACTTTATACTTCGCGTGAACTTGAGCATCAACTCAATGACTCAGGTTCTGAAGTCCTGGTGATTATTGAGAACTTTGCCTCTGTTTACCAAGCGATTCTGGGTAAAACCCCGGTAAAACATGTGGTTATTGCTTCTGTAGGCGATATGCTGGGTGCTTTGAAAGGAACTCTGGTGAACTTTGTCTTGCGTTCTGTGCGTAAGCAGATTCCAGCTTGGGACATTCCAGGCCACGTGAAATTCAATACGGCATTAAATAAAATTAGCCCGAGCAATTACAAACGTCCTGAGTTGAGCCTGAGCGATACCGCGGTTCTACAATATACTGGTGGTACTACCGGCGTATCGAAAGGGGCTGAACTGACACATCGTAACCTGGTTGCGAACATGTTGCAGTGTGACGGGATCTTCCAGAGTAAGTTTGGTGCACAAGATGGCCAGCCAGATGACCGTATTTTCTGTGCCTTGCCGCTTTATCATATCTTTGCATTCATGGTGTGCGCACTTTATGGCATGTATAAAGGTCAGGCCAACGTCCTGATTCCGAATCCGCGTGATCTTCCTGCGGTGATGAAGGAACTACGTAAATACCAGCCGACTTTCTTCCCGGCAGTGAATACACTATTCAATGCGCTGGTGAACAATGAAGAGTTCAAACAGCTTGATCATAGCAAATTGAAAATGGCGATGGGCGGCGGTATGGCGGTACTTCCTTCTACAGCAGCAGCGTGGAAAAAGCTCACTGGAACCAATATTGTTGAAGGTTATGGCTTGTCTGAAACCTCTCCGGTTGCAACGGCAAACCCGCCTGCTTCTGAAGAATTCAGTGGCACCATCGGTATTCCATTGCCATTAACTGAAGTGGCGATTCTGGATGATGACGGCAATGAAGTTGCACTGGGTGAGCAAGGTGAAATTTCAATCCGTGGTCCTCAGGTCATGAAAGGCTACTGGAACCGCCCAGACGAAACTGAAAAAGTCATGGTTAATGGCTTCTTCCGTACTGGTGATATCGGTGTCATGGATTCACGTGGTTATGTGAAAATCGTAGACCGTAAAAAAGACATGATTTTAGTGTCTGGTTTTAACGTGTATCCATCTGAGATTGAAGAAGTTGTTGCAACCCATCCAAAAGTACTGGAAGTGGCTGCGATTGGTGTGCCAGATGAAAAATCTGGTGAAGTACCGAAACTGTTTGTTGTGAAAAAAGATCCGTCTTTGACCACAGAAGAAGTCTTGGCCTTCGCTAAAGAAAATCTGACCGGTTATAAACGTCCACGCTATGTGGAGTTTATGGACGAATTACCGAAATCGAACGTGGGTAAAATCCTGCGTAAAGATTTACGTAAAACAGCTTAAACTCGATATTAAAAAAAGCGCCTGATGGCGCTTTTTTTATTTGCAGGTTTTTATTTTTTCATCAGCCAGCGGTCAAAATAAGGACGTCCTACACCGACCACTCCCAGAAAAATAAACATGGTGCCAAATTGGCGGGTAAATCCTGTCTGGTTAAAGTTGCCATAACTCAGAATATTGTCGACCACACAATAGATCAAAATGGCTACCACCCAGTGCCAGATTGGCATGCGCTTGATGCCGACGGCATAAAAGGCAATCCATAAAATGGCAAAGCTAAAGATCGGCGACCAGATATTCATATTGGCACAAATCACGGCCATCAAAAAAGCCACAATCGGCAGCACGATTTTTAATACGCGATCCACTTGACGTTGATGCTGGCGCTGTTTATCGAGGACATCGAACATTTCATTTTGCTCAGGCGCGACCATAGTGAATCCTTCTTAAGTAATAAAAAACACTCTATTTAACAAAATTTATTCACGAAACACCATGCTATGATAGATATAAAATTTTCATGAGAAAAAACAGATGCACAGCATTAGTGGGGTGATTTATCTCATTTTAGCCGCTTGTCTTTTGCCTTATGTATTTACTTTGATTGCAAAGAAATCGGCAGGCTTTAGCGCAAAAGACAATCAGAACCCACGAGAGTTTTTAGCAAAATCAACCGGGCTCTCGAGCCGTGCCAATGCGGTTCAACAAAATAGTTTTGAAAGTTTACCATTGTTTATTGCCGCTATTTTAATGGCTGAATATATGGTGGTTCCTCAAACCCTGGTCATGACCTTCGGGATAGCCTATCTGGTATTTCGTGTGTTGTACGGCATTTGTTATCTGGCCAACTGGGCGACTTTACGTTCGATCGTCTGGCTGCTTTCAATCTTATGTCCTGTGGCTTTATTGCTGCTGATCATCAAGATCGTTTAAGCAATCAATTACAGTTCGCGGACATATTTACAGTTCGATATTTTAAAATCCAAAAATTTCTTTAAAAACCGTTATAATTGTCGCGGTTTTTTAAAAGATATAACTTGTTAAAGAGTGATGCTATGAGCTACAGCAATATCCCAGCGGGTAAAGATGCGCCAAACGACATCTATGTCATTATCGAAATTCCTGCCAATGCAGCACCGATCAAATACGAAATTGATAAAGATTCTGATGCATTATTCGTAGACCGTTTCATGGGTACAGCAATGTTCTACCCAGCAAACTACGGTTATGTACCTAATACACTTTCTCTTGATGGTGATCCACTTGACGTATTGGTTGTAACGCCACACCCAGTAGAGCCAGGCTCTGTGATCCGTTGCCGTCCTGTTGGTAAACTGAACATGGAAGATGATGGTGGTGTTGATGCGAAACTGGTTGCAGTTCCACACGACAAATTGACTCCAATCTACAAAGATATTCAGGAATATACTGATCTTCCGCCATTGTTGATTAGCCAGATTGAACATTTCTTCCAGCACTACAAAGACTTAGAGCCTGGAAAATGGGTTAAGTTAAGCGGTTGGGAAGGTGCTGATGTTGCGAAACAAGAAGTACTGGACTCAATTGCTGCATATGCAGAAGCAAACAAATAATTGCTTTGCGTTAGTTTAAGATTTTAAATTTTTAAAGCTTAAATTGAAAAAACCTGCACATTGTGCAGGTTTTTTTATGGTTTGAACTTCGAGTTAATTAGAATAATTTCACAGGAATATCTAACCAGATACGCCATTCGTTTGTGTCACCAATGTAGTTTCCGTATTGGTATTCATCACTCGCACGGTAGTATGAGTGACGTACACGTAAGCTGGTATCTTTAGCAAAACCAGATTGAACTGTATATTTTACCTGATTAAAGAATTCACGTTCTTGAGCATCACCAGTGATTAATTGAGAGCGATCATTTTGATTAGCAACATCAATATCCCAACCATATACAAATGCAGAAGTCCAAGATAGGCCAGGAACATTCATTGCACTGAAATCGTAAGTGTATTGAAGCTGTGCTGATTTTTCATCATTACCAATGAAGTCAGACAGGTATGAGTTCGGCATATAAATGGTTTGATGACCATCACCTACACCTTGACCTAAACCATAGTCATAACCTGTATTACCTGTATTTTGTTGGTAAGCTAGCATGACATTGTGTGGGCCTTTATTATAGGTCGTAGAAATTGCCCAAATATTGTTGCTTAACTTATTTAGATCATTTGTGGTATGCGAATAAGTGTATGCACCACCATCTGACTTTTTATCCCAATCAGTATGATAACCACTAAAGTCATGAGTTAAAGTACTACCATTCGCCAATGCATAATTATAGTTTGCATTAACATAATGACGTTCTAGGCGGTCTTTAATGTCTGTACCATAGTAAGAAGCATTAACTGCATCATTAAATTTGTATTTTGCACCCCAAACTACTGCGCGATCCAATTCATTACCATCAGATTTGATCTGGCTTGAACGCTGGTTTTCAGTAAATTTACCAGCAACTAGACTTAAGTTTTCGATTTCATTACTTTCAACCAATACACCTGTAAAGTATTCAGGTACTAAACGCGCAGTATTGCTTGCAAGTACAGGTAGGTCTAAAACCTGAGTACCATAAGTAGCAGTCGTGTTTGAAACACGTGCTTTTACATATGCGCCACCACGTGCCCAGTGATCATAAGCTGAACCATCGGGATGTTGAGGAATCATGTCATTGCCGGCATGTGCATTTTCACCCAATTTGAAAGATGCATCACCAATAATACCGGCACCAAAGCCGACTACACCTTTGGTAAAACCAGAGTCTAATTTAACGATCGCAGTTTGAGCAGCTGAGCTTGTGTCATTAACAACTTTGCGTTCACCTGTTTGGTTATCAGTGTAATTGGTTTTATCACGGTGCAAATAGCCAGTCCGGAAAAGTACAGAACCTTCAGCATCTTCTACAAAACCTTTAGACTCGCTTTGCTCGCTAGCGAAAGCGGTAGAAACCAAAGCAGCCTGAATCAAAACTGCTAATGTTAATTTTTTTGAATTTTGCATTGGGAAGAGAGCCTTATACAAATTGATCGGAATTTTTTAGGAATTGTATAAGAAATGCTGAAAAAATGTCATTTTTTATTGGATATATTCCACTAAAGTTTAGATTTTTTTAACTCAAATTAAACAATAGCCAGGATTTGAGGTGATTAATTTTTAACCTGTCGGTAAAAAGTGAGTAAAAACATAACTCTATTGACAGGTATAAATGATATTTCTGAAGTGATGAAATGAATGTGATCAGCTTGTTTATTTTGAAACGTGCGAAAAATATGATCAAAAATTACGCACTATTTTTTAGCACAAATTTTAATCATTACAAAAATAGAATCAAAATGGGGCAAATTGTAAATGATTATGTATAAGTATTAAAAAAGTGATGAAATAGCCTTAAATACATTTATTTAAAAGAAAGCCTAGATAATTCAGTTTTTTATAATTTAAATTAAAAACAATAACTTAAGTTTTATTTGTCTTTTTGGATTTATTATTTTGGTTCCTTTTATCCAGATTGGCATAGCTCTTGCAAATTTTGAGCTTGAGTTTAATCAATGATCATAAAAACGTCTCAGACGATCTGGGGGGAGCCACACAATGAAATTAACATTAAAAGTATTATCTCTTGCTTTATTGGGCGCTGTATCTTCTTTTTCTTTTGCCGAAGAACCTGTTGCTGAACATACGGTATCTGGAAATATAAGCGTACTTTCAAGCTATAACCTGCGTGGTATTACTAACATTCCTGAAAATAGCGGCGCTACCTTACAAGGTGGACTCGATTATAACCATGCGTCTGGCTTCTATGCAGGTTGGTGGGGATCTACGCTAGATTACACTTTGTCTGAAGAAGGACGTGATGCTTTCGAAAATAACTTCTATGCTGGCTATAGCCACGCAGTCAATGATGACTTAGGTTTAACGATCGGTACGACTTACTACTATTATTATGAATCTGATGTCAATTCTGATGGATTTGAGCTGTTATTGGGTATGAGCTATAAAGATTTGGGCGTTACAGCACAAACCCTTCTTGAAGATACCACTTGGGGCAATGCAGGTGATACCTATTTAAAAGCCACTTATAGCTATGCTTTACCACAAGATTTCAGCTTGGATACAGCTTTAGGCTTATATGCTTATGAAAAATCAGGTGACTTTATTGAAGGAACTACGGAAAGTTTCGGTTTCCGTCATTTTGACATCGGTTTAAGCAAGCCACTTGGTGACACAGGTGTAACTGCAAGCATGAATTATATCTTGGGTGGTTATGACCGTTTTGATGAAAAACAAAAGAATAAAGTCGTATTCGGACTGGGTTATAGCTTCTAATTCTCTTTAGATAAAAAGGCGACCTTAGGTCGCCTTTTTTAATGACCTAAATCTGTTGCTGTCCCCGATAAGACAAAGCTTCAGACAGATGCTGACTCTGGATTTCTGTGCTTTGATTTAAATCAGCAATAGTACGTGCCACCCGTAATACCCGATGATAGCCACGTGCGGATAAATTCAGTTTTTGTTGAGCCAGTTCAAGCATATTCTGGGCAGTCTGATCCAAGCCAGCATAATGTTCTAGCTGCTTTGGACTCAGACTCATATTCAAGCTATTTTGCCGTTGCATCTGAATCTCATAAGCTGCTATCACGCGTTGTCTGACCGTTTCAGAGTCCTCTGTCGGCCGATTATCCTGTAACTCATGCGCCTGTAAGGGCGGTACATCAATATGTAAATCAATCCGATCCAGCAGCGGCCCTGAAATCCGGTTCTGATAGCGCTTGATACTGTCAGGCGAACATTGGCAGCGAATATCCTGATTAAAGGCATAACCGCATGGGCAGGGATTCATGGCAGCCACCAGCTGAAAATTGGCTGGAAAAGTGATCTGACGTGATGCACGAGAAATCACAATTTCTTTGGCTTCCAGAGGCTGGCGCAAAACTTCCAGTACCTTTCGATCAAATTCAGGCAATTCATCCAGAAATAACACGCCCAAATGCGCCAGCGTAATTTCACCCGGTTTGGGGTGTGAGCCGCCACCGACCAGTGCAACAGCAGAAGCAGTATGATGCGGGGCTCGAAACGGCCGCTGGCCAAAAGGATGATTGGCATTGGCGACTGAATAAATACTGGCAACTTCCAGATTTTCCTGGGTTTTTAAAGGCGGTAAAATACTGGCTAATCGAGATGCGAGTAAGGTTTTTCCTGTCCCCGGTGGTCCTCGAAACAGCAGGGAATGGCCACCCGCTGCTGCAATTTCCAGTGCACGCCGTGGCCGCAATTGGCCTTTGACATCGGCAAGATCACATTTATAAAAATGGTTGGTATCGACTGGGATGGTTTGTATTTCTGCTAAGCACTGCGTCTGAGCAAGATGCTCACACACCTCTTTTAGATGATTGGCAGCAAAGACCTTAAAGTCCGGGAGTTGGCAGGCTTCTTGTGCATTCGGACCCGGCAGCATCAGTTGATGCTGATCATGTTGACAGGCAATCGCAATGCTCAGGATCCCTGTGACTGGGCGAAGTTGACCATCGAGAGCCAATTCTCCAATAAACTCAAGATCATCGGTGCAGTTTTCCGGAAGCTGTCCGGAGGCGACCAAAATACCTAAAGCAATCGGTAAATCCAGACGCGAACCATCTTTCGGTAGATCTGCTGGAGCCAGATTAATGGTCAGGCGTTTGGTCGGAAACTGAAAGCCACTATTTAAAATGGCAGAACGCACCCGGTCTTTACTTTCCCGGACTGCGGCTTCAGGAAGCCCCACAATCGTGAGTGAAGGCATGCCGGAACTGACATGAACTTCGACTTCAATTAAAGGCGCGTGCAGGCCAAGCAAGCCTCGTGTATAAATTTTGGCAAAAGACATTATTATTGTTCCAATTTAGTGCATTATTTTTATCGGTCTTAGGTCTTTTGTGCACTGTACTTGTGCTTATTTTTTATTCGAAATTTTATCTTCTAAGGCTTCAACCTGTTTCAGCAAATCATTGAGGCGATGATTGGCATTATCGAGGGCAGTACGTTGACGTTCAATTTCTTCTTTGGACACCAGGTCCATTTTTGTCACAGCTTCATTTAATAGAGCACGAATATTCTGTTCCAGATCTTTCTTAGGTTGTTCAACTTGCTGCAAAATTGCTTGTAATAGGGTTTCAATCATTGTCTGATCCATCGCCATCGAAAGGAAGCGACAGTTTAGCATTGCTCGAATACAGACCCTAGTATTTCAGACAAAATATAGGCTTAATCGATAAGAGATATTGTAAAAATCCACATAAAAAATGTCGGTTTTTTAAAGATTCAAAACCTTTATAAGTATAAAATAAGGTATAAATAAACCGCATGCCGGGCTTTCTAATTTCCCCCGACCTTAGGAATCTTGGCATGAAATTTGAACGTAAAACCTTACTGGTGAAATAAGCCGAAGGAAAACAAACATGAAGCTCGTAACTGCAATCGTAAAACCTTTTAAATTGGATGATGTTCGTGAAGCATTGTCTGAAATTGGTGTTCAAGGCATCACTGTAACTGAAGTGAAAGGCTTTGGTCGTCAAAAAGGCCATACTGAACTCTATCGTGGTGCTGAATACGTTGTAGATTTCCTGCCGAAAGTCAAAATTGAAATCGCGATTAGCGATGACATGGTTGACTCCGTCATTGAATCTATTACGCGTGTTGCTAGCACTGGAAAAATTGGTGACGGAAAAATTTTCGTGACGAACTTAGAACAAGTCATCCGTATTCGTACAGGTGAAACAGGTGCAGACGCTGTTTAACTTGGCACGAAGTTTGCTGAGTACCTAAGAACTCACAAAAACTTGGTTGGGGGATACGAATGAAAAAAATGCTACTTGCGTTCGGCATGGCCGGCGCACTTTTTGGTGGTTCTGTTGCATGGGCTGAAAATGCTGCAACAGCAACACCACCCGCAGAAGACATTGTGCTTGTTGAAGAAACAGGCGAAACCACACTGAATAATACGGCAGATACTCCAGCAGCAATTGCTGAAGCAGCGCCAGTTGAAACAGCAGTACCTGCAGAAGAAGAAGCAACATTAGATACAGGTGATACTGCCTGGGTTTTAACGTCCACCGCATTAGTTTTACTCATGACCATTCCGGGTCTAGCACTCTTTTATGGCGGTATGGTCCGTAAGAAAAACGTCCTGGCGACCATGGCGCATAGCTTTATTGCCGCTGCAGTCGTCAGCATTGTCTGGGTGATTATCGGTTATACCCTGGCCTTCGGGGAAGGGAATGCCTTCATTGGTAGCTTGGACAAATTTATGTTGGCCGGTATTACCACAGAGGCGCTTTCAGGCACCATTCCTGAAATTCTGTTTGTCATTTTCCAAATGACTTTTGCCATCATTACCGTTGCAATTATTAGTGGTTCGATCGCAGAACGGATGAAATTTGGTGCTTTCGTTGCTTTCATTGCACTTTGGGTGGTGATTGTCTATGCGCCGATTACTCACTGGGTCTGGGGCGGCGGCTGGTTGGGTAATGACGGTGCGCTCGATTTTGCTGGTGGTACAGTGGTTCACATCAACTCGGGTGTTGCCGGTCTGGTAGCAGCGTATATGCTGGGCAAACGTATGGGCCTGGGCCGTGAATCGATGGCGCCACACAACTTGACCCTTACTGTGGTGGGTGCATCTTTACTTTGGGTGGGCTGGTTCGGTTTCAACGGTGGTTCTGCCTTGGGTGCGAACGGCTCTGCAGGTTATGCGCTGGTGGTGACTCAGGTGGCAGCGGCAGCGGCAGCGCTCTCTTGGCTGATTACTGAAAAACTGGCACGTGGCAAAGCATCTGTATTAGGCGGCGTATCGGGTGCAGTTGCTGGTCTGGTGGTGATTACGCCAGCCGCAGGTTTTGTGACTGTCGGTGGTGCATTGGCGATGGGTCTGATCGGTGGTGTGGTGTGTTTCTGGGGGATTACTGCGCTGAAACGTGCCTTGAAAGCCGATGATTCTTTAGATGCGTTTGGCCTACATGGTGTAGGTGGTGTGGTCGGTGCAATTTTGACCGCTTTTTTTGCCAGCGAATTCATTATGGGGGATGCTGCGCCAGCCAACATGATGAGCCAGCTTTGGGTTCAAGTTGAAGGTGTACTTGCGACCATCGCTTACTCTGCCATCATGACCTTCATCATCCTGAAAGTGATTGACTTGATCATTGGTATCCGTGTCGCATCTGATGATGAGCGCATGGGTCTGGATTTGAGCCAGCATGGTGAACGTGTCGAATAATAATAAACACACAATAATCAATATATAGTGCAAAACAGCCCAAATGGGCTGTTTTTTTTCTATATGTTGCGTAAGACTCTACAAAGTTTGCAATTTTTGCTACACTCGGAATCCATCTGGATTTGTTCAATTAAACCGCTATGCATTGCCCATTTTGCAATACTGCCGACAGTAAAGTGATTGATTCACGCCTGGCAGCTGAAGGCTGTCAGATTCGTCGTCGCCGTGAATGTGTCAGTTGTAATGAACGTTTTACGACTTTTGAAAGTTATGAAGTGGTGATGCCGCGCGTGATTAAATCGGATGGCAAGAATGAACCCTTTGATGAAGCCAAATTACGTCGTTCCCTGATGCATGCCTTGCAGAAACGTCCGGTAACCCAAGAGCAGATTGAAACAGTTTTGAGCGATATCCAGTTACAGATTCGCCGTTTGGGTGAGCGTGATGTGAAATCGCGTACCATCGGTGAAATTGTCATGCAGTCTTTATTCGCACTCGATCACGTGGCCTATGTGCGTTTCGCTTCGGTTTATCAGGATTTCCAGGATGTTGAAGCTTTTCGTCATCAAATTGAACAGATGCAACAGCGAGAATCACAAGAATAAGCATGTCTGAACTGAATCAAGATCAAGTCTGGATGCGCCGCGCAATTCAGCTTGCCCAGCAAGGTCAATACTCGACCAAGCCCAATCCGAATGTCGGCTGTGTCATTGTCAAAGATGGCGTCATTATCGGTGAGGGTTTTCATCCTCAAGCAGGGCAGCCGCATGCTGAAGTATTCGCGCTGCGTCAGGCTAGTGAGCAGGCACGTGGTGCAACCGCGTATGTCACTTTGGAGCCGTGTGCGCATTATGGGCGAACGCCGCCATGTGCCAAGGGTCTGGTTGAAGCTGGTGTGGCTAAAGTGGTCGTGGCCTGTCCTGATCCAAATCCGCTGGTGGCGGGCAAGGGTGTACAGATTTTAAAAGATGCCGGTATCGATGTTGAAGTCGGGATTGGTCAGGAACAAGCGCATCAGCTGAATCAAGGTTTCCTGAAAGCCATGGCGACCGGCATGCCGTATGTGCGACTTAAAATTGCATCCAGTCTGGATGGCCGTACGGCGATGGCATCCGGTGAATCGAAATGGATTACCGGAGCCGAGGCGCGTCAGGACGTGCAGTATTGGCGGGCCATTTCCGGTGCAGTCATCACTGGGATTGAAACAGTTCTGGCCGATGACTGTCAGCTGAATGTGCGGCAACTCGATGGCATTGAAGATATTGAAACAGTAGTACAGCCCAAGCGTATCATTTTGGATCGTCAGGGGCGTTTGCCATTAACGGCGAAAATTCTAGCGCAAGCCGACACCGTGTTGGTGATGGGACCTTTTCGGCAAGAGCTGGCCGATCTGGGTGTGTTACAATTGCCGGTACAGCCTTTAAAACAATTATTGTCCCAGCTGGCTGAGCAGCATCAGATTTATGATGTCTTGGTGGAAGCAGGGGCGACCTTATCTACGGCATTTTTACAAGAACAATTGGTTGATGAACTGATCAGTTACGTTGCACCGACTTTATTGGGTCAGTCTGCACGTACTATGTTTAATGCAGAATTCAGCCTTATGGCAGAACAACTCCGATTTAAGCTGCGCGATGTGACCCGCTTGGGTGATGACGTGCGCTTCAGGTTAATTCCTTTTCAAGAGACACTATGAGTTCAGAGTCTACGGTTTATCATAAACGTCGCCATGCGGCACGTACCACCGATGAATATCTTTTCCATCAGCTGGTTCCTTATCTGGGCAACAAACGCCGTTTATTACATTTGATTCTGGAAGCACTTGAAATTACAGGAACTCTGAAGCGTGAAGATGGCCGTGCGCCGATTTTTGCTGATTTTTTTGCTGGTTCTGGTGTGGTATCACGCTTAGCCCGTCAAAATGGTTATCGCGTGATTGCCAATGACTGGGAACCCTATAGCCATGCATTGAATCATGCGGTGCTGGCCTGTACTGAAGCACCGGCGTTTAAAGAATTGGGTGGCTATCAGAAAGCCATTGATTATCTGAACCGTCTGCCGGAAGTGAAAGGCTGGGTCACGCATAACCTGTGTCCGCGCAATGATGAAATTTATGATCCCGCCCGTGACCGTTTGTTCTTTAAACGTCGTAACGGCATGCGTATTGATGCGATTCGTCAGCAGATTGCAGCTTGGCAGGCCCAAGGTGCCATTGACGATGTAGAGATGTCTGCCTTGCTGGCACCATTACTGTATTCAGCCAGTTTTGTCAGCAATACCTCGGGCGTTTTCAAGAGTTTCCACCACGGCTGGGGCGGAAAAACCCAAACGGCGCTGGAACGGATTGAATCTTTACTGTGGCTGACCCCAAGCCGCTTTTGCGAGTCGGATCAGAAGAAAGGTATGGCTGCCGAAATGTGGTGTGTCGATGCCCAGCATCTGGCCAATCAGATGAGCGGTTTTGAAGTAGATGTGGCTTATCTGGATCCACCGTATAATCAGCATGCCTATAGCAGTAATTACCATGTCCTGAATGCTTTGACCTTATGGGATCAGGCCGATTTACCGACGCCAGATACCAAGGGCTTCAAGAGCGGGATTGACCGGGCATGGCGCAAAGAGCGTCCGAGCCAGTACAACTCTTCCAAATATGCCAAAGAAGCCTATGAAAACTTGTTGGCGACCATCAATGCGCGTTTCATTCTGACCAGTTATTCAACGGATGGTAATATCAGCGCCACTGATTTATTGCAGGCCAACCTGAAACGTGGCCGGGTGACCTTGCTGACTCAGGATGTACCACGTTATCGGGTCAGCAAACAGCGCCAATCTGAACGTGCACGCGTACTGGAATTTATTGTGATTACCGATACCCATGCCAGGTCAGGTCCACCGATCCGTCAACTCCTCAGCCAGTTGCATCATTATGCAGAATTGGGCGGTGTGGATACCACCGGTGTCAGTACCCAGTTGGCACTCTGGTAAAAGAATAGAAAAGGAAATAAAAATGTTTACAGGTATTATCGAAAGCCTCGGCAAAGTAGACAGTCTGCGAATTGTGGGTGGTGATGTACGTTTACGTATCCAGACTGACCTGGACATGTCGGATGTACATCTGGGTGATTCTATTGCTACAAATGGCATCTGCCTGACAGTCATCGACTGGGGCGAAAACTGGTATGCAGCTGATGTGTCCCGTGAAAGTCTGAACCGGACGACACTGGGCAACTGGAAAGCCGGTCAACCTGTTAACGTCGAAAAAGCCATGTTGCCGACTACGCGTTTTGGCGGCCATATTGTTTCAGGTCATGTCGATGCAGTCGGCGAGATCACTTTGGTGCGTGCAGATGCACGCTCGATTTATTATGAAGTCACTGCACCGGCTGAAATTGCCAGATATCTGGCAGAAAAAGGTTCGGTCACAGTCGATGGTATTAGCCTGACCATTAATCACTTGCGTGGCTGTGTGATTAGTCTGAACTTGATTCCGCATACGGCTGAACGTACCAATATCGGTACCTGGAAAGTGGGTAGCAAGGTCAATCTGGAAGTGGATGTGCTGGCACGTTATATCGAGCGTTTATTGCTCGGTGATAAAGCCGCAGATACCACTGAACAGTCTAAGATCAGCATGGATTTTCTGGCTGAAAATGGCTTTTTAAAATAAGTGGAATGCTTGAATACTGAACAGTCTGATTGAAAAATTAGACTGTTTTTTTATTTTTCGGGATAATCAGCAATTCAATTTGCAAATATTGCCTTGGTGGACAGGTCGAATGCTCGATTTTTTACTCAACTTGGAACAGTCATTACCGCTATTGCTTGATCAATATGGGGTATGGATCTACGCGATCCTGTTTCTGGTGATTTTTGCGGAAACCGGCTCAGTATTTTTCTTTTTTCTGCCCGGTGACAGTTTATTGCTGGCTGTAGGAGCTTTATGTGCCAGCAGCGATATATTGACCCTGCATTCGATGGGATTACTGCTCTTTACTGCATCGGTACTCGGCTACACCGTGAATTATTACACTGGAAAAGTGCTGGGCCTAAAATATTTTAATCGGCATTCACGCTATTTCAAGCCGGAATATATGGTGAAAACCAATCACTATTTTATGAAACATGGCGGTAAAACCATTCTGATTGCCCGTTTTATTCCCTTTGTTCGTTCATTTGGTCCTTTTGCCGCCGGTTCAGCCCATATGAGTTTTGCCACATTCAGCTTTTATAATATTACGGGTGGTATTCTCTGGATTGGTACTTTATTAAGTATTGGCTATTTGCTTGGAAATGCTGCCTTTATGCTGGCCGATGTGCTCTAAAAGATCAAACTAAAAAGCCCGAATCAGCCGAATGCCAGTCAGTTAAGCAATTGACTGGTATTTTCTTTTTTAAATTCATAATTATATTTGATGGATGGAAAGGTCATCCGCAACTGTCTGAGGCATGCGGTGAATTGCACCGCAAGATGTCCTCCTTGCGAAGCTCCGCTTCTCATTTGGGCAAAACCAAATTAACCAATAATTTACAGATGTTTGATGTAAAACCTTAAGGCTCCATCGTGAACGGCTAAACAGTTAAAGCATCTATTTCTAAACTCCTTAACTGATCAGCATTACCGAATGAGCGGGCTTTTTATATGAGTTGGGATTTTTAATCAGGTCTCACTTGCCCGGAAAATTCTGAATTTTTCAGTATGTAGTCGATTTCTTCTTGGGCCGCCACACGCATTTGTTCTCTTAGTGCATTGATGGTCTGTTCAATCACCGTTTCTGCCTCAAGTTCCAGACGCAAACGCACACTCTCTAATTCGGATAAAATGGTGTGGTCTTGAATCTGGATACGACCTTGGGCAAAGTCAAAACTATGCTCAGGATTTTTCTGATAACGGGCAACATAGTGCTGCATTTCTGTCTCTAGACTGAGGTTTATGTCAGCGAGGGCTTGGGTCTGCTCAGCAAATTTACGCTGTTCATCCTGATATAGCTGTGCAATCGCAGCCTGCTCTGCGGCACGTTTATCGGCCAGAGCCTGTTCGAGTGCCAGCTGTCTGCGAATACGTGCAGCCTCAATCAATTCAGCCTTGCGCTGCGCATAGGCTTCTTCAATCTTGCGTTCAGATTCCTGCTGTAAGCGCTGATCACGAATCTGCCATTCTTCTAAAGAGGTTTCAGGCTTTAAAATGTCACAGATCCGAGAGAGGTCATCGATAAAGGTCTGACGTACAGCTTCCGGCACATTTAACCAGCGCTGTTTAAAATCTGGACCTACATTTAATGCCACATGCCTCTCCTTGTGGGTGATATCGGTTAAAGCTTATGGGTGTTGGGCTCAATACCTAAACGACGATATTGTTTGAATTTTTCACGACCCAGCTGTTTAGCCGTTTCATGGTTTTCAATGATCTCAATAATGTGACTAAATTTTGCGTAAGGTTCAAGTGCTTCCGGATTAAAATTGAAAATAATCCAGTCGGACTGTTCAGGCAATGTTGCCGAAATACACACGCTCGCCTCAGGCTGATCAATACCATGCGGAATAAAACTCGCGCGATCAAAGCTCCACAGGCGTTCATCCAGCTGCTGTTGTAACGCTGCATCGGCACATAGTAACCAGATCCGCGCCGGCTGGCGCAGAATCTTGCGGCATAAACGACAAGCACTTTCGACTTGTCGTTCAGGACTTTTTTCAAATAAATAAAAGCTGACCTTAGCCATTCGTTTGAACGCGGTTGGCCAGGAACTGCATCAATAATGGCACTGGACGCCCAGTTGCGCCTTTATTGGCACCTGAGTTCCATGCTGTACCTGCAACATCCAGATGTGCCCAGCGATATTCACGGGTAAAACGCTGCAAGAAGCAGGCTGCAGTGACAGAACCAGCTTTTGGGCCACCGATATTGCCAATATCGGCAAATGGTGAATCGAGTTGTTCCTGATAGTCATCTATGACCGGCATACGCCATACCCGGTCAAATGAATGCTGGCCGGCAGTTTCCAGTTCTGCTGCCAATTTATCATCTGGTGTGAACAGACCTGTCAGCACGGAACCCAAAGCCACCACACATGCACCGGTCAAGGTCGCAATATCAATCACCAGAGCAGGGTTGAAACGTTTCACATAGGTCAGGGTGTCACATAACACCAGACGACCTTCGGCATCGGTATTCAGGATTTCAACCGTTTGACCGCTCATCGTCGTGACGATGTCACCCGGACGAGTGGCTTTACCAGAAGGCATATTTTCTGCTGCGGCAATGGTTCCTACCACATGCAGAGCTAAGCGGGACTCACACAATGCACGCATGGTACCCAGTACAGAGGCTGCACCGCACATGTCGTATTTCATTTCATCCATACCTGCGCCAGGTTTGAGTGAAATACCACCGGTATCAAAGGTAATGCCTTTACCGACCAGGACCACTGGCGCTTCACTACGCTCTGATTGATATTCAATGCTGATAATACGACCCGGACGCTCTGAACCCTGGCTGACTGCAAGGAAGGCACCCATGCCTAAATCTGCCATCTGTTGTTCATCCAGTACCGTGACTTTCAGTAAATCCGGATATTCAGCAGCCAAGGCGATGGCCTGATCTGCCAGATATTCCGGGAAACAGATATTGCCCGGACGGTTGCCCAGATCACGCGCCAGGTTTTGCCCGCTCTGTACTGCTTGAACCAGTTGCAGCTGTTCTGTCGTTAAAACGCTATGCGTGGCAATCAGGTCGATCTGTTCAAGTACAAATTCATTCTTTTTCGACTTATATTCATCATAACCATAGCTGGCTTGAGTCAAAGCCAGAGCAAACAGATAATGCAATTCTTGTGGAAGTTGTGTCAGGTCTACAGAAATCTGTTTGAATTTTTTTTGAGTGGCCTGAATAATAGTCTGGGCAATTTTTGCGAGTTTTGCTGGTTGCAATTCAGCGACTTTGCCTAAACCGATCAGTGCTGCATGGCTGGACTGGCTGACTTGGCCAATCAGGCTCAGACTTTCAGCCAAAGCTGCTTTGAACTGAGATGCTTCAATTAATTTGTCTAAATTGTTGATTTGATAGGTTGAGGTGGTATTTTGAAGTTGTTCTGAGTCAACTAAAATCAACAAAGATTGACTTGATCCATTCTCTGGGAATGACGTATTAATTGTAAGTTTCATATTCTGTTTTCACGCCTGTCTAGATTTGTAAATCATTCAGTCATTGAACCATTTATCTGAATAGAGTTTCAATGGGTAGGGCCGTCTAGGTTTTATATTTTTGCTATTCGGGTAAACTAGCACTCGTTTTATAGACCTTATTTTGGAAGAATTAATTTGATTATTCGGCGTTATCTGGTCAAGCAAGTTGTCTCGACATCCTTGGTGGTGATTGCCTTATTGACCTTGATCATGATGGGTGGCCGACTGATCAAGTATTTTGGTGTCGCAGCGCAAGGCCGTCTGGATGCAGGCATTTTATTTAGCATCATTGGCTACCGTCTGCCTGAGTTTTTAACCTTGATTCTTCCGCTCGGTTTCTTTATTGGCCTGATGCTGGTATTTGGCCGTTTATATGTCGACCATGAAATGGCGGTGATGAATGGCAGTGGTGTCAGCCGGCATCAATTGGCGCGCCTTCTGGTGCCGATGACCTTGGTGTTTCTCATTACCCAAGCCGGCTTGATGCTCTGGGCAGCGCCATGGGGAATCCGCCAGTTTGAAGCGCTGACCACCAGTCAGGCGGTACGCACCGGCTTTGATCTGGTACGACCCAAAGAATTTATTTCCTCTGGCCCCTATACCATTTATGCCGGTGATCTGTCTGAAGACCGCAAGAACTTAAAAGATATTTTCTTCTATCAGCGGGCAGAAAAACCCGGTAAACCGGATGTGATGATTCTGGCCCAGGAAGCCACCCGCATCGAGGTGCCAAATGATGCGGCCAATGTGGTCGATCTGGTTCAAGGTCGCCGTTATGAAATTTATCCGGGCACTCCGCAATATACCCAGGCTGAATTTGCAAGCTATCGTCTGCGTTTAGAAAATGATGAGGAAGCACAGTTTGCCAGTGCTGAAGTTGAAGCCCTGCCAACCTCGCAATTGTGGCAGAACCGTCAGGATCCTGTGGTGGCCAGTGAATTAGGCTGGCGGGTATTTGTACCATTTGCGATTCTGATTGCTTTGATTCTGGCCGTGGCCTTGTCTGAAGTGAGTCCACGCCAAGGTCGTTATCTCAAGTTATTTCCGGCGCTCATGATTTTTGCTAGTCTGATTGTGGCGTTAATGGCCGTGAAAACCCGGATCAGTAAAGAGGAAATGGGGATCTGGGCTTATCCATTGATCCTGATTGCTTATGCGATTGCGGGTGCCTTGTTCTCACGTAAACAGAATTTGGCCCCGAAAATCAAGAAACAGATTCAGCGAGTGAGGTCTTAATAATGTTGGCACGTCGTATAGTTGCAAAACATGTGACCCAAACCACTGCGCTGGCGATGCTGGGTGCAACCGCTGTGTTGGCGGGTTTACAGGTGTTATTTACTTATCTGGGTGAGCTGGGCTCACTAAAAGAAGGTTATGGCGCCTGGGATGCCTTGAAATATGTGCTCTGGGGTGCTCCGAATTATCTTTATGAAATTCTGCCGATCTCGGCGCTGATCGGTGCGGTTTTAGGTTTGGGCACATTAGCCTCAAATAGTGAACTGATTGTGATGCGCTCGATCGGGATCAGTCTGTGGCGGATTGTTGGCTGGGTGATCCGTTCAGCATTACTGCTGGTGGTCTTGTCATTTGCCTTGAGCGAGTGGGTGATTCCTTATACCAATGAACAGGCCAAGAGCGTAAAAAGTTCGAGTAAAGCCGCGCAACTGGGCGAAGTGCGGGGTTACTGGACACGGGAAGGGCAGCGCTTTATTTATATTGATTATGCCAATTCGCAAGGTCAGCTGAAAAATGTGCAGATGCTGGATTTTGATGAAAATTATCGCTTACGCGGCACCTTGCAAGCGGATCAGGGCGAATTCGTCACAGATGGCTCCTGGACATTAAGCAATACCGAGCAGTTCGATATTCTGCAAAATGGTAGTGCTACCCTGATCAAGCAGGAACAGCAACCTTTGGCACTGGCATTACAGCCAAAATATGTGCATATGGTCACCATCGATCCTGAAGACTTGTCACCGAGCCAACTGATCAGTTTCACAAGTTATATGCATGAATATAGTCAGGTGCCAAAAACCTATCAACTGGCTTTCTGGCAGAAACTCGGTTCTCCTTTTGCCCTGATTGCACTGGTGGTGATTGCCTGTTCATTTATTTTCGGGCCGCTGCGTCAGCAATCCATGGGTTTTCGTCTGGTGATTGCCTTATTTGCCGGTCTGGGCTTTTTCTATCTACAGGATTTCCTCGGCTATGCCAGTCTGGTCTATGCGCCATCTCCGGCATGGTTTGTCTTTATTCCGATTCTGATCATGTTCGGTATTGGGGGTTACCTGCTGCATCGGGCACGCTAAGACCCAGGAAAATAGAACAAATCAATCGCGATGAGCGGCTTAAACCATACTCTGGTCATGGCCTCTTTTTGCAAACTTCGCTAAAATAGAGCGATTAATTCGTAGACGAACAGAGTATTTCATTATGACGGATGCAACTGCTGGCAAAATCCCTCACGTTTTGGTGATTATGGATGGTGTGGGTCATCGCGAAGCGGTCGAAGACAATGCGTTTTTAGCAGCTAAACGACCAAATTTAACTGCAATGCAGGACAAGCATCCGCATGGTTTGATCTCGGGTTCAGGCGAAGATGTTGGTCTGCCAGATGGCCAGATGGGGAACTCGGAAGTCGGACATATGAACCTCGGTGCAGGTCGTGTGCTGTATCAGGATTTTACCCGGATTACCAAAGACATTCGTACCGGTGATTTCTTCAATCATGAAGTACTCGTCGATGCGGTGGAGAAAGCCAAAGCTTCAGGTGGTGCAGTGCATTTGCTCGGCCTTTTATCTCAAGGCGGTGTGCATTCGCATGAAGACCATATTGTTGCGATGGCTGAACTGGCACTCAAACGTGGTGTCAAAGTTTATTTGCATGCTTTCCTGGATGGTCGTGATACGCCGCCACGAAGTGCCCAACCGTCATTGGAAAAACTGGATGCGCTGTTTGCACAATATCCGGGTCAGGGTCGTATTGCCAGCATGATTGGTCGTTACTTCGCGATGGATCGTGACAACCGTTGGGATCGCGTCGAACAGGCCTATCGTTTATTGACTGAAGGCGAAGCGGCCCGTACAGCTGCCACCGCAGTTCAAGGTCTGGAACAGGCTTATGCCGCAGATGAGTCGGATGAGTTTGTCAAAGCCACCCGCATTGGTGAGCTGGCAAAAATTCAGGATGGTGATAGCGTGGTCTTCATGAACTTCCGTGCTGACCGTGCCCGTGAAATTACCAAAGCCTTTGTTGAAAAGGACTTTGCTGGATTTGCACGTAAAGTGGTGCCGAACTTAGCCAAGTTTGTGATGTTGACGCGTTACCAAGCAACGATTGATGCGCCTGTGGCCTATATGCCAGAAGCGTTGGTCAACTCGATTGGTGAATACCTGTCAAATCTGGGTAAAACCCAATTGCGTATTGCTGAAACTGAAAAATATGCACACGTGACGTTCTTCTTTAGTGGCGGTCGTGAAGATGAATATCCGGGTGAAAAACGTATCCTGATTCCATCACCAAATGTAGCAACTTATGACCTCAAACCGGAAATGAGTGCTTATGAAGTGACTGATGAGCTGGTCGCTGCGATCAATTCAGGCGAATTTGACCTGCTGGTGGTGAACTATGCCAATGGTGATATGGTCGGTCATACCGGTGTTTTTGATGCCGCAGTGAAAGCGGTCGAAGCGGTCGATACCTGCTTAGGCCGGGTTTATGAGGCGGTGATGGCGCAAAAAGGTCATATGCTTATCACTGCCGATCATGGTAATGTAGAGCAGATGCAGGACTATCACAGTGGTCAGGTGCATACTCAACATACCACTGAATTGGTTCCATTTATTTATGTAGGTCCAACTCAGGCCACGATCGCAGAAGGTGGCGTATTGGCAGATGTCGCACCGACCTTATTAAGTCTGATGCAAGTTCCAGTCCCTGCGGAAATGCAAGGTCGCAACCTGATTGAACTGAATCAATAATTTTCGATAAGATTTTAAAGAAAGGTAAAAAATGGCAACAACACATTGGAAGTCTGTCGTTATACCATGCTTACTGATGTGTTTGAGTCATTCGGCCTGGGGTGCGGGCTCAAAAGAGCCGGTATTCGATGATATGGAAATGGATGGTCAGGTTTATACTGAAATTCCTGTGGCATCCATTCAAGAATTTGTACAAATTTACGGCATCGTCAAAGACAATTATATTCAAGACAAAAATGACGACGCCTTGTTCCAACAGGCAATCCAAGGGCTGGTCAGTGGCTTAGACCGCTATTCGCGTTATTTGTCTCCTGAAGATTATAAGCAGCTACGTGAATATACTGAAGGTGATCTGGCCAGCATTGATTTCGATCTGCAATTTAACTCGCAGATGAAGCAATGGATGGTGCAGGGATTGAGCGCCGATGCCGACTCTGCCAAGCAGGGACTGCGTAATGGTGTCACGGTCTATAAAATTGATGATCAGGTACTGAGTAGCCTGAATCAGGAGCAGGTGCGACAGTTATTGAGCGGGGCGGTCGGCTCTACGCTGAGCATACAGCTTTCCCCGCAAAGTCCGGTGGTTCGTCTGGTAAGGAATACCAAGCTCGATACTGAAATTAAATCCAGTCTGCACAATAATCAGGTACTGGTATTGCAGGTCAAAGTTTTCCAGCAAGATACAGCCAATGAAATCAAGCGCCTGATTGAAAGCTATTCTGACAGACGCTTAAAAGCGGTGATGTTTGATCTACGCAATAACCCGGGTGGCTTACTTTCTGCCGCAGTAGAATCGGCCGATTTATTTTTGAATCAGGGTGTGATTGTCTCGACCCAAAGCCGTTCGGAAGGCAATCAGCAATTTCAGGCGCTGCCAAGTTTTGAATTTCAGAATCTGAAAGTGGGCGTTCTGATTAATAACCGTTCAGCTTCGGCAGCTGAAGTCTTTACGGCAGCATTGAAAGAACATAGCCGGGCTTGGGTGGTCGGTGAGCAAAGCTATGGCAAAGGTGTGGTACAAAAGCTATTTCCACTGAGTAATGGTTCTGCTTTACAAATGACAGTGGCACAATACTTCAGTCCGAGTGGTCAGATGATTGAAGGGCGGGGCGTGCAGCCACATTTCAGTTATCCGTTTAAGCAGGAAATGCGTGAGGAGAGCTATCTGGAACACGTCACAGACCTGCTGCTCCTGCAAAAATAATTATTCGTCTTCCTCAGTATCCAGTCCGAACTTTTTCAAACGATAGCGTAGGGAGCGGAATGACATACCGAGCTTTTTCGCGGCCAGTGTGCGGTTCCAGTGCGTTAGATTCAGCGCATTGAGTAGGACTTCTTTTTCAATCTTTTCTAAATATAGCTCTAGGCCTTCTTCTGGGAGCTTTCTCGGGGCAATCAGGGTGTCAGTCGCAATGATCTCGCTCGTGAGCGTATTCATCTCCTGAGCGCTGTTAAGAGCCTGACGTAACGGTGCACTTTGCAGGTGCTGAAGATCAATCCGCTCTTCATCACTCAAGGTGATTGCACGTTCCATAATATTACGCAATTCACGTACATTACCCGGATAATATTGTTCCAATAAAAATTCTTTACTGCGTTCTGTCAGTTTTTTATTGGCAATGCCCCATTCCTGGCAAATCTTCTGAATAAAATGTTCGGCGAGTAAGAGAATATCCTGACTCCGTTCACGCAGCGGCGGTAAAGTCAGATCCATCACATGAATACGGAAATATAAATCCTGACGGAATTTGCCTTGTTGTACCAAGGCTTCCAGATCCTGATGAGTGGCACTGATGACGCGGAAATCCACATCAATTTCAGTATCTGAACCGAGTGGACGAATACGTTTTTCCTGTACGGCACGTAACAGTTTGACCTGCATGGAAAGTGGCAGTTCTGCAATTTCATCCAGAAACAGGCTGCCACCATGTGCCGATTGAATCAGCCCCTGTTTGTCCTGAGCGGCGCCAGTAAAGCTGCCTTTCTTATGCCCAAACAGTTCGCTTTCCATCAGTTCAGTGGGAATCGCACCACAGTTAATTGCAATAAAAGGGCCTTCATTACGGTTGCTCAGGCGATGGACCAGATTGGCCACCACTTCCTTGCCAGTTCCCGATTCGCCAGTAATAAAAACCGGTGCCTGTGAGCGGGCAATTTTTTGTAAGGTAATACGTAAGTGCTGAATCGGTATCGATTGCCCAATCAGCATTTTATGTTCTAAAGCATCATTTGGATTATTATGGGAATAATCCACCGGTTTATTCAGTGCTTTTTGTAGCAGCTGTTCCAGATGTTTCTGATTGATCGGTTTGCTGACAAAGTCAAAGGCACCGGCCTTGAGTGCAGCAATCGCGATTTCCATGTTGCCATAGGCGGTCAGAACCGCGACCGGAAGTGCAGGATAGAGATGACCAATCCAGTCCAGTAACTCCAAACCATTGCCATCGGGCAGGTTCAGGTCAGTTAAACAGGCATCATATTGATGATCTGCAAGATATTTTTTAGCATCTTGCAGACGATGTGCGATGTGCGTACGAATCCCCATCCGCAGCAACGACATTTGCATGAGGGTGCATAAATCTTCTTCATCATCCACCAAGAGCACCAGTGGCTGTTGTTCCACACTCATTTCCCTTAAACCCCTTTATACCGTAATACGTTGGCAGCTAATGCGAAAGCATGCGCCCTGTTCTTGTTGTATATAGTTTAATTGTGCCTGATTTGCTTCACAAAAACTATGTGATAAGTACAGTCCTAATCCGGTTCCACTAATCGAGGTACTGAAAAAAGGTTGAAATAATAGGGCTTGGTCGTGTATGGCTACACCTGAGCCGAAATCCCGGATATCAATCCAGACCCGATGTTCATAGGGATGTATATTCAGCTGAATGTAATTGGCATCTGCTGAATTGTGACGGATGGCATTGCGAAGCAGGTTAATCAGGACTTGCCGGAACTGCGCTTCATCGAACTGAATCAGCAGTGGCACATCAATATTAAATTGAATCTGATCGCAAATATCGGCCAAATCTTCCTGGATAAATAACGGGATAAATTCATTAAGATGAATCGGCACCGGATGGGTTTCTTTATTTTTGACCATATTCAGCGTGTCCTGAATAATCCGGTCAATCCGGGTCGCCTGTCGGCCAATCATCTGGTTGAGTACTTGTTGTTGTTCACTGCCAGAGTCAAGGTATAAATCATTGGCCTGCACAATAGCTGCCAATGGATTACGAATTTCATGCGCAATACTGGCCGAAAGCTGGCCCAGTGCGGCAAGTTTAAGTTGCTGCACCTGCTGATTGAGTTTTTTGGCATCCTGTAACACCAATAACATCAGGGTTTGATGTGGCACAATCAGCTTTTGTACCTGTACATGAATGTTATAGCGACTTTGCTGTGATTCAAATTGAAAACGCTCGCCATTTTCCAGCGTTTCAAACTGGATCAGTTCAAATAAATCTGGTTGTGACTGGTAGAGGGTAAATTTCTCATGCGCAAATTTTGCTTCGATCCCGAGCAGTGTACAGGCCGCAGGGTTACTCAGGACCACATGATAATTTTCATCCAGCACCAGATAGCCAGTTTCGATCTGTTCCAGAATATAACGGTTAATATTCTGTAAGCGATAAAGTTCCAGAGATTGCGAAAAGTTCAGGTTTTCCAGAATCTGAAAACGGCGCACCGCAATTTGCCCGGTTCCATAGACCACAAAGAACAAAAAGGCCAGCAGGGCACTATTACTGATATTGCTTAAGGAAGAAAATGCAAAAATACTACCGATGAAGTGTTGATATATAACACTAATCACAGCAATCAGGGTGACCACCAAAGCCTTTTTGGCATCCAGCAATAACGATGCGGAAAAGATGGTGATCACAAATAGCAGGCCAATTTGCAGATTAGGCCCATCACTTGCCAAAGTCAGTAAACTTAAGACGCAGACATCGCTAAAGAAAATCATAATCAGCTGCGGCTGGATCAGGCGTCTGATCCATTTCAGCGCGAACAGCTGCGCTGTATTAATGGCAACACCGATTCCCAGCGCATAATAATACAGCTGTGGATATTGATAATCGCTGGTTAGCTCGGGGTAGGTCAGCAGAAAAATCAGCAGCAGGCCAGTGCTGATCAGCAGGCGATACGCGCTATACCAGATCCCTAAATGATACTGATTGAGTTCAGAATAATTGGTTTTTTGTGCCATATGCAGCGTGACTCGCCAAAGGCTAAGGTTTAATCAGCCCATAGCGCATGGCCAGATGCGTCAGTTTGACATCACTATCAATATTCAGTTTTTCAAAAATACGATAACGATAGGTATTTACGGTTTTGACGCTGACAAAGAGCTTGTCAGCAATTTCCTGAGCGCTGATACAGTTCACCACCATCATCGCCACTTGCATTTCACGTTCTGACAGTGCATCAAAAGGCGATTGCTGTGTATCAGAAAGGTAAGAACTCGCTAACTGTTCTGCAATGTCGGCACTAAAATATTTACCGCCTTGCATGACTTTATTGATGGCGCGAACCATTTCTGAAATCGGCGCCCCTTTGGTAATATAACCTTTGGCTCCGGCTTTTAATAACAGCGAAGGATAGGGTTCTTCTGCCAGACCGCTGACAGCCAGTACTTTGGTTTCAGGGGCGCTCTGAAGCAGACGACGCGTGGTTTCTACGCCACCAATGCCCGGCATATTCACATCCAGTAAAACCACATTCGGATGATGCTGACGAACCAGAGAAATCGCTTCTTCACCAGATTCAGCCTGTCCAATCACCTGAACCTCCGCATGGTCTTCCAGCATTCTGCAAATTCCAGTACGTACTAATTCATGGTCGTCCACAACTAAAACTGTGATCACCTACGCTCTCCCTCTGTTAAAAAAATCATTTTTTTGTTACATAAAGCAAAATAAGCTTGCAATGAAAGTACAAAATTAGCAATCCTATTCGCAAGATAAAATCTGAAACTTATCACACAGTGTCAAGATCAAAAAATGTTCTGCAATGTGTTTAAATGTAAGGCATATTAGAGGTAATACGCAAATCAATCTTACCTCTGTTAGTTGAGTGAAGAAATAGTGAAGAAAATAAACAAGTCTTTAAGGCATGTATTGGGCCTGTCCGTGTTAGTCAGCATGAGTGCGACAAGTTTTGCTGAAATCATTATGAATTCTGGCACGACAGAGGGCGGATCCAGCATTAGTTGGTCTTCTGAGGAAGTCAATCAGCTGATGAGTGATGATTTCCGTGTGGCTGCTGATGAGCCTTCGCCACCCGGTTCAGCCACCGTGACCACGACCTTGCGTCAGAGTGTACCGAGCACCCAGCAGTCGGTTAGTGTTCAGCAACCAGCCAAAACAACACAGATTTTTGATACAAACAGTTATAGCAATCAACCCTCTGTAAATGCCCGTGCTGCATTGGTTATGGATGCACAAACTGGTGAGGTGCTGTTTAGCAAAAACACCAATACCGCTTTGCCGATTGCATCTATTACCAAATTAATGACAGCTGTGGTGATTTCCGATGCACGTTTAAACATGTCAGAAAAAATCACGCTGCAACAGGCTGATTTCTCTTGCGCAGGTTGTAAAAGCTCAAGCTCGACCTTACGTGCTGGCGATAGCATGAACCGTGCCGAAGCTTTATTGTTTGCTCTAATGAAGTCTGAAAACCCGGCAGCTGCAGCCTTGGCGCGAACGTATCCAGGTGGTCGCAGTGCATTTATTGCAGCGATGAACAGTAAGGCCAAGGCCTTAGGCATGAATTCATCCCGCTTTATGGAATCAACCGGCTTACACCCTGGAAATGTGGCATCAGCTCGTGACTTGGGAATCTTGGTAAATACGGCCTCTCAATACGGCCTGATTCGTCAGTTCTCGACCACGCCAAGCTATGACTTTAACTTGGGTTATCGTGTATTGAAATCTAATAATACCAATGCCTTGGTACGTAATGGCGGCTGGAATATCAATATTTCTAAAACCGGTTTTATTAATGAAGCAGGGCGCTGTGTGGTGATGCACACGACTCTGAATAACCGTCCGGTGGCGGTGGTAGTTTTAGGCGCAAACAGCTCACAGGCGCGTACCAATGATGCGACCCGTTTAATGAGTTGGGTCAGCCAGCAACCTAAACGAATCTAATTGATTGGTTCATAAAAAACCCTGCAAGTGCAGGGTTTTTTTAATTCTGGCCGAAATTACATATTCGACAGAATAGAGTCTTTAACTTGACTCATAGTTGCATCAATCGACAACATCACGGCATCAGCACATTGCTTGATAGCAGTGTCTGGATCTTTCAGACCGTTACCCGTTACGGTACATACGATTACTGAACCTTCAGCAATTTTACCCGCTTTAATGTCACGGATCGCGCCGCCGACAGACGCAGCAGACGCAGGCTCTACGAATACACCTTCATACATAGAAAGCAGACGTTGAGCTTCAAGAATCTCCGCATCAGTCAGTTCATCAAACCAGCCGTTTGAATCACGAACAACCGCTTTAGCATGATTGAAGCTTTGCGGATTGCCGATACGAATCGCAGTTGCAACAGTTTCCGGATTTTCTACTGGACCGCCACGAAGGAAAGGTGCAGCACCAGACGCTTGATAACCTGCCATGATTGGCAAGCCTGCCGGTTTAGGACCAGTGAAAGCATCGGTTTCAGCATCGTAAACGACTTGCTCAAATTCTTCTTTCGACTGGTTGGCAACCGCTTCGGTATAACCCATCCAGTGCGCAGTGATGTTACCCGCGTTACCGACTGGCAGGCAGTGATAATCCGGTGCACGACCTAAAGCTTCAACGATTTCATAAGCAATGGTTTTTTGACCTTGCAGGCGGTATGGGTTGATTGAGTTTACAATCGTTACCGGTGCCTGATCGGCAACTTCTTTAACCAGGCGCATGCCGTCATCGAAGTTACCGCGAATTTGCATGGTAATCGCACCATACATCATCGCTTGTGCCATTTTACCCATGGCAATTTTGCCTTCAGGGATGAGCACGAATGCTTTGATGCCAGCACGCGCAGCATATGCAGCCGCAGCCGCAGAGGTGTTACCAGTAGATGCGCAGATGATGGCTTTAGAGCCTTCTTCAACGGCTTTCGTCACCGCCATAGTCATACCGCGGTCTTTAAATGAACCAGTCGGGTTTAAGCCCTCGTACTTCACATAAATTTCAACATCTTTACCAATAATGCGTGGAATATTCTCAAGCTTGATCAGTGGAGTATTACCTTCACCCAAAGAGATCGCACGAGTAGTTGCAGACACTGGTAAACGGTCGCGATAGCGGTCAACTAAACCAGTATAACGATTGGCATTCGACATGATGATGTTCCAATTGTGTGTAGAGCTTGGCAAGGGGAATACTCCCCTCAACCCGATTAATTATCAAGCGATTCTAAACGAATTCGTACAATTTCGCCATGAATGACGGGTAATGCTTGAATTTGTGAAAGCGCTGCATCCATTTTTGATTCGACGATAGGATCGGTCAGAATCACGATAGGAATAAGGTCTTTGGATAAACGCGGTTGCTGCATGATCGCATCAATACTGATACCGGCACGACTGAGGATCGTGGTGACATCGGCAAGCACGCCCATTTGATCTTCGGCATTAATACGGATGTAATAGCCGGTGGTCATTTGTTCACGACTCAAGATCGGTAAATCGGTCAGTGCTTCAAAGGCCAGTTGCGGAATGGTTCCGGCACCGTCTTCGGTATAAATGATATCACGGACAATATCCACCACGTCTGCGACCACAGCAGAAGCCGTTGGGCCTGCACCCGCACCTGCGCCGTAGTACAGCGTTGGGCCAACCGCATTGGCTTGTACCAGTACGGCATTTTTCACGCCATTGACGTTGGCAATCAGTTCTTCTTCAGGAATCAGGGTTGGATGAACACGGAGTTCAATCCCGGCATCGGTGCGGCGTGCAATTCCCAGGTGCTTGATACGGAAACCGAGGTCTTCTGCATATTTCACATCTTGTGCAGTGACTTTGCCAATACCTTCAGTAAAGACTTTGTCAAACTGTAGCGGAATACCAAAGGCACATGAAGCCAGAATGGTCAGCTTATGTGCAGCATCAATACCTTCCACGTCAAAGGTTGGATCGGCTTCGGCATATCCGAGTTCTTGTGCTTCTTTGAGTACGTCTTCAAAAGTACGGCCTTTTTCACGCATTTCGCTGAGAATGAAGTTACCCGTACCATTGATGATGCCCGCCAGCCATTCAATCTTGTTGGCCGCCAGACCTTCACGAATCACTTTAATAATGGGAATACCGCCAGCCACTGCCGCTTCATAGGCAATCTGCACGGCATTGTCTTCAGCCGCTTTAAACAGCTCATTCCCATGTTCAGCCAATAGCGCCTTGTTGGCAGTGACAATATGCTTGCCATGTTTCATGGCTTCCATAATAATTTCAAAAGCAGGATGAATCCCGCCCATGACTTCGACCACCACGTCTACGTCAGGTTGACGCACGATGTCCATCAAGTCTGCACTTTGTTTCACTGATGCAGGTAGGTCCAGATCAGGACGTGGACGACGGGTGCCTACATAGGTAATTTCAATTTCACGACCGGTGCGACGTTTAATCTCAGCAGCATTTTCTTTTAATAGTTTCAAGGCACCACCACCTACAGTACCAAGACCGAGGATAGCCAGACGAACTGGTTTCACGTCACACTCCAAATAAACAGTTTTTTACGAGAACCTAGATCATAGCTAAAAAAACGCCATGACTCTAGGGTCATTTCAGAATATCTTTATCTATAAAATAAAGTTAAATAACGTATTAAAATGAGTTATTTAAGTCGCTTCAATAATTCAGCGCTAGACAGATATCCGCCGAGGTAAACCCCTTCCGAACTATAAATGGCAGGGGTGCCATTGACGCCCATATTCAGGCCCATGTGATATTGATCTTGAACAGGATTTTCACATTTCTCTGCACTAATCTGTGCGCCGGCAATGGCCTGATCAAAAGCACTATGACGGTCAGCACTACACCAGATTGCTTCCATGGCCGGCATATGCTGTTCACCACGCGGCCAGGCGATATAACGAACCTCAATACCTTTACTATTCATTTCATCCATTTGTTCATGGAATTTATGGCAATACGGACAGCTGACATCGGTAAAGACATAGACCACATGCTTGGCCTTGCCTTTGGCCGGATAGATCAGCAGATCTTCTGCTTTCAGTTCGGCAAAGAGTTTGTTGTTGATTCCGGCTTGCAGGTTTTCACTGACATTATGCAGCTGTTTATCACCGAGTCGGATCACGTCGCCCTGAATCAGGTATTTACCATCGCTGGTGACATAGACCGCAGACATACCTTCCAGACTGACCCAGAACAGGTTCGGTACTTCGGTGGTTTTAATATCGATAATTTTGGCACTGATCCCCGCAGTTTTGAAATGCTTTTCCAAGGTAGAGACCAGACGCTGTTGTGCATTGCGTTCGGTCAGGGTAGAGGCTTCTCCCGTTGCTGGTGCACTTGCAGTCAGTGTATCTTGCTTTTTAGTGTTGTTATCGGAATTGGAACATGCGCTAAGCCCCAAACCAGCAGCAAGTGTACAAGCCATAAAAACTTTTGAGCGGGCAAATGTCATAAATAACCCTTTTCTTCTTGGACTAAAAACAGAGCATTAGCATAACAAAAAAAAATACAAACACGTCAAACTTCTCAGTTTATTCCATATGTAGATGTTTTAAGCCCGTGGATGATGCGCTGCATGCAGCTGCTGCATCCGCACTTGCGCGACATGGGTATAAATCTGGGTGGTCGACAGGTCACTATGTCCAAGCAGCATCTGTACCACACGTAAATCTGCGCCATGATTGAGCAGATGCGTCGCAAAGGCATGCCGCAAGGTGTGCGGTGACAGCTCGGATGCAATCCCGGCCTGTAAAGCATAGCGTTTAATCGCATACCAGAAATTTTGCCGGCTCATGATGCCGCCATGCTGAGTCAAAAACAGATAATCGGTTGAGGTTTTATACAGTTGTGGACGGGCTTCATTCAGATATTTTTCCACCCATTCACAGGCCATGTGTCCCATCGGTACCAGCCGTTCTTTATTGCCTTTACCGACGATGCGTAAATAGCCCTGTTTTAAGTTAATCAGTTCCAGACGTAAGTTAATCAGTTCAGTGACACGTAAACCGCAAGCATACAGCACTTCAAACATGGCACGGTCACGCAGGCCTAAAGCAGTATTGATATCGGGGGCATCAATCAAGGCCTCAACATCGGCTTCAGACAAATCTTTGGGCAAGGCACGGCCAAGCTTCGGGGTTTTATGCGCTGCCACCGGATTATCACTACGCAGCTTCTGTTCACGCAGAAATTTATAAAATGAACGCAAGGCTGACAGACAGCGGGCAATTGAGCGTGGGCTTTTTTGCTGTTTGGTCAGTGCAATCAATACATCGGAAATATCGTCATGGGTCCATTCTGGCAAAGGCTTGCTCAGACATTCTGCACATTGCAGCAAATCAGATAAATAGGCATTTCGGGTGTGTGGACTGACCGTTTGCGCAATCAGATAATCACGAAAACCCTGTAAATAGCTCAAGGCTTCAGGAATTTGAACCGGGGCGGGAATACGGGGTTTTTTATTCAGCATAGGGTGCAAGGATCTGATCTGAAAAAGCGATGAATTTAATAGGTATTCTCCACTGTAGTTTAATTTCACCAGACTGTCGATGTGATATAAAAACTAATTCAGCATGTAATCAATCTTATTTGTTAATTATTCTCATTTGTTTGTATACTGTACAAAATAGTTCAGGAATTTCACGGTGCGTTTGTCTGATTTAAAAGCAAAACAAATTGCCATCATTCGAAAAGTGAGTCGAACAACTGATGGTGAAAGTGCTCTACACGATGTCGTCGCGAGTCGTTTGGAAACTCTAGGCTTTGTGCCGGGTACGAAGGTACAGGTGATTACGAAAGGTATTTTTGGTGGAGATCCCATTTTGATTCAAGTTGGATTTACCCGTTTTGCTTTGCGTAAATCAGAAGCAGCCAAAATTGAAATCGAACAGGCGGTGTCGGCATGAGTGATACATTACGTATTGCCCTTGTCGGTAACCCTAATTGCGGTAAAACTTCATTATTCAACCATTTAACCGGAACACGCCAAAAAGTTGGTAACTATGCGGGGGTCACGGTTGAACGTAAAGTCGGTACGTTTCAGCTTGCTTCAGGCAAAGCGGTGCGGGTACTGGATTTGCCAGGAACTTATAGTCTGGATGCGACCAGTCCGGATGAAGAAATCACCCGTAATGTGGTGCAAGGTAAAATCGCAGAAGAACAGCAGCAGGATGCATTCTTATGTGTAGTAGATGCCACTAACCTGAAACTGCATCTGGGTCTGGTCCTAGAAATGATTGCTTTGGGTCGTCCGATTCTGGTTGTACTCAACATGATGGATGAAGCACGCCGTCGTGGGATGCAAATCAATACCCAGAAGCTGTCTGAACGTCTCGGCGTGCCCGTGGTGGAAACTGTAGCGGTACGCAGTTCAGGGATTGAAAACCTGAAGAATGCCCTGGATCAGGGAAAATTCTCGGTACCGCAGACTGAACTGAGTGGCTTAAAGGGTGACCCGCATCAGCAGGTAGAAGTCATTCTGAACGACGTGGTCAATTTCGTCGATCAGGAAGACAAACGTACTGATTTTCTCGACAGGATTTTTTTACATCCGGTACTGGGTCTACTCAGCCTGGCTGTAATGATGTTCGTGATTTTCCAAGCGGTATTTGCCTGGGCTGCGCCGTTTATGGATGGCATCGAAACCTTCTTTGGTTGGCTCGGTGAATTCCTCGGTGAATATATTGCTCATCCTTTACTGAATAGTCTGGTGGTGGACGGGATTATTGCTGGTGCCGGCGGGGTGGTGGTATTCCTGCCACAGATTCTGATTCTGTTCTTCTTTATTCTAGTCTTGGAAGAATCAGGTTATTTACCACGAGCAGCCTTCTTGCTCGATAAGCTGATGTTTAAAGCGGGCCTGTCAGGCCGTGCCTTTATTCCGTTATTGTCCAGCTTTGCCTGTGCCATTCCGGGCATCATGGCATCGCGTACCATCAGTGATCCGCGAGATCGTTTAACCACGATTTTTGTGGCACCGCTGATGACCTGTTCAGCACGTTTGCCGGTATATGCCTTGCTGATTGCAGCTTTCATTCCACAGCAAACTGTCTGGGGTTTTATGAACCTGCAAGGTCTGGTGTTATTTGGCCTGTATATGGCGGGTATTGTCAGTGCTCTGGCGGTGTCTTTTGTACTGAAATTTTTCCATAAAGATAAATCCCAGCACATGCTGTTGATGGAGCTGCCAAGCTACCGTTTCCCGGATCTGAAAAACGTCTGGATCGGCTTGCTGGATCGCGGCAAAATCTTCTTGAAGCGGGTCGGCGGTATCATCTTTGCCTTATCGATTGTACTCTGGTTCCTGTGTACCTTCCCGCAACCCCCAGAAGGTGCGACTTTGCCGGCGATTGATTATTCACTGGCAGGTATGCTCGGTCATCTGATGCAGCCAATCTTTGCACCGCTCGGTTTTAACTGGCAGATCTGTATTGCCTTGATTCCAGCCATGGCAGCACGTGAAGTGGTGGTTGCTGCATTGGGCACTGTCTATGCACTGTCTGCCGTAGATGACGATGCAATGTCCGAAGGTCTCTCTTCACTCATCAGTAGTGGTGGTGATCTGGGCTGGTCAGTGGCGACAGGTCTGTCTTTACTGGTGTGGTTTATTTATGCACCGCATTGTCTGGCAACTTTGGCGACAGTCAAACGTGAAACTGGTTCCTGGAAAACGGTCAGTATCATGACGGTTTACCTGTTTGGCTTGGCATATTTCATGTCATTCCTGACTTATCAAATTGCTTCATATTATTTGGGCTAATCTCAGGTTGGCCTCGGCCCGTTGAGCTTGCCTGAGTATATGCATGGGAGATTGAGATGATTGAAATTCTGATTGTGGCGGCACTGGTGCTGTGGAGTGCGCTGGTGGTATTTAAAAAGGTGTTTCCGAACACCTCTCACTCAGTCTTCCAGAAGCTGTCTGATGCCTGCGCAGCAAAAGGCTGGACGCGTCTGGCCAAATGGCTGCAACCGGGTATGGCTGCAGGCTGTGGTGGCAACTGTGCCTGTCCGGTGTCGGAGCAAAGTGCACAGGAAAAGCCGGCCCAGCAAGCGGTCAAATGGAAATAAGTTCCTTTTTGGCTGTAATTTTAAAAACCGTCATGAGCATGACGGTTTTTTTACGCATGGACACAAAAAAATATGCAGAAAGCTCAATCAGAAAAGGCATTCAAAACAGCAAAGTGCTACCATTTCGTCAGTTTCAAAATAGACCAAAATATGGGGCGAAAATGTTAATACAACGTGGTGGGTTAAAAGTCGTTGCAGGACTCGGAATATCAGGTGTTGCAGCAGTCAATTTCTTACATGACCAGGGCTACCGCGTTGCAGTAACGGATTCTAGAGCCATCCCTCCGGGACATGACCAGATTCCGGCCGAAGTCCAGACCAGTTTCGGCCAGTTTGATGCCGAGCTGTTGCTGTCTGCAGAAGAAATCGTGATCAGTCCGGGACTGGATCCAAAATTGCCAGAAATTCAGGCGGCGATGGCGCAGGGTATTCCTGTGGTGAGTGAAATCCAGATTTTACGCCGTGCTACGGATAAGCCCATTGTCGCGATTACCGGTTCCAATGCCAAAAGTACAGTGACCACTTTGATTGGCTTAATGGCAGCCGATGCTGGCAAAAAAGTCGCCGTCGGTGGCAATCTGGGCCGTCCTGCACTGGATTTAACCAAAGATGATCCTGAATTCTATATTTTAGAATTATCCAGTTTTCAGCTGGAAACTACTTCAAATCTGGCGGCTGAAGTGGCGGTGGTACTGAACATGAGTGAAGATCATCTGGATCGGCATGGCGATATGATGGGCTATCACACCGCCAAGCACCGGATTTTTCAGGGTGTGAAAAAAGTGGTGTATAACCGGGATGATTCTTTGACCCGTCCTTTGGTGCCAGATGTGACGCCGATGCAAAGTTTTGGCCTGAATGCACCCGATATGAACCAGTACGGGATTCTCAAAGACAGCGATGGTGGCATCTGGTTGGCGCGTGGTCGTGAACGTCTGTTAAAAAGTACCGAGATGTATATGCAGGGCACGCATAATATTGCCAATGCCCTGGCTTGTCTGGCACTCGGTGAAGCGATTGGTCTGCCCATGGATACTATGCTGAATACCTTAAAGACCTTTAAAGGTCTGGAACATCGCTGCGAATTTGTCAAAGCAGTGCAGGGCGTACGTTATTATAACGACTCCAAAGGCACCAACATCGGTGCAACCTTGGCGGCTCTCGATGGTCTCGGTATGGCGATTGAAGCCCAAGGTGGCAAAGTTGCGATTATTCTCGGTGGACAGGGCAAAGGACAGGACTTTAAGGCTTTGCGTGAATCATTGAGTAAATATGCCAAGATTGCAGTGCTGATTGGTGAAGACTGTCCGATCATCGAAGCAGCGATTAGGGGCACGACTGAGCTGGTTCATGCAGAGAGTTTGCAGCAGGCCGTAGAAATCTGCCAAAAGCACACCCAGGCAGATGATGTCGTGCTATTGTCTCCTGCATGCGCAAGTTTTGATATGTTCTCGGGTTATCCTGAGCGTGGTCGCAAGTTTGTTGCGTATGTGAATGAACTCAATTAAGAATAACAAGGATTCGTGATATGGCTGGGTTTGCTCAGACTACGATCAATAAACTAAACCAATTTTATAGCCAGTGGGTACCCAAGCTCCCCGCTGAGCTAAATCCACGGAATGTACTAATTTTCTGTGTATTGGCTTTACTGTGTATTGGTTCGATCATGGTGGCATCGGCCTCGATGCCTTATGCTGAACGTATGCATGAAAATGCCTTTCATTATATTAGCCGCCATGGCATTTCGATTTTTGTGGCAGCAGTAGCCGCCTATCTAACCTATAAAATTCCCTTAAAGGTCTGGTTTAATAACACCTTCTTTTTGTGGATTATTACCATTGTACTGTTGGTGGCCGTGCTGGTGGTCGGGACTGAGGTCAATGGTTCCAAGCGCTGGATTCGGGTGGCCGGATTTACCTTGCAGGCCTCGGAAGTGGCGAAAGTGATGATGGCGATTTTTACCGCGGACTATGTGGTACGCCGTGCGGAAGAAGTCCGGAACAATATTAAAGGTTTGGTTCGTTTAAGTGCGATTATGGGTGTGACCGTCGGTTTGATTATTCTTGAGCCGGACTTGGGGGCAACCGTAGTAATTACCTTGACCATGCTTGGCGTGTTTTTCCTCGCGGGTGCGCCGTGGATTCAGTTTGGTGTGGCCTTTATGACCTTGGTCGGTGCATTTGCCGCAGCGATTTTATTAGAGCCTTATCGCTTGCAGCGTTTGATGTCTTTTTCAAATCCATGGGAAGATCCACTGGGTAGCGGTTATCAGCTCTCGAATGCACTAATGGCCTTCGGCCGTGGTGAGTGGGCCGGGGTTGGATTGGGGCACAGCATTCAGAAAATGTCTTATCTGCCTGAAGCGCATACTGATTTTATGCTGGCGATTTTAGGTGAGGAATTTGGCTTTTTAGGTATTGCGACCATCCTGATCCTGTCTTTTACCATGCTGGTCTGCTGTATCCGGATCGGACATCGTGCCTTGCAACATCAATATCTACGCGCCGGCTATCTGGCCTATGGGATCTGTATCATTTTCCTGTTACAGATTCTGGTGAATGCCGGTATGAATATGGGCGTGTTACCGACCAAAGGTTTGACCCTGCCATTTATTAGTTATGGGGGTTCATCATTGATTATCTGTGCGGTGATGATCAGTTTAGTGCTGAAAATTGATTCGACCACTCGGCAGGTCAATCCAAGCCGGGAAGAATCAAGCTTCTAGATTGGAGTTGGACCCGGGCTCCGGCTGAGCATGGTCAAGCACTGTGCTCGGCATTGCAGTTCCGCAATTGGAACAGGTCACAAAAGCAGTTTTAGGCTTGGAAAGTGGAATCAATGGAATAAAAAACAAAGAAAAATAATGACGTTGCTGTTTCAGCTCATAGCCTGTACGGGTTCGGCAGACTGGACACAGGAACTGGCTCTTTTCAATAGTTTTGGTTTTAGGGCCGAATCCAAAAATAAAAAACATCTGCTTTTCCTCTCTGATTTTAATTCTAGAATTCTAGCTTAAGCCAAAACAGGTTTTTATTGATAACAACCTTGTAGCGCTGTTGTATGTGGAATCCGTTCAATGTTCCATTGCGCAACCGCCTGTTGCAGCATGCGTTGTGGCGTATCCAGATCAACTTCAGCCTGATGCAAAGCATTAAGTGCCTGTTTTAAGAGTTGTGGGGCCTGACTTAAATCCAGTGCTTGGGCCAGATTCTGTTTTGAGAGTTTTTGTCCCTGATCATTCATCGCCAGGGGTAGATGCATATAATTCAGACGCGGATAACCGAGCAACTGCCCCAGATAGATTTGCCGTTCGGTATTGTCCAGCAGGTCAGCACCACGTACCACATGGGTCATGCCTTGCAGATAGTCATCGACCACTACCGCCAGCTGATAATTAATAATCCCGTCACGACGTTTTAAGACAAAGTCTCCCAGATCTTTCTTCAGCTTTGAGCAGTGTCGACCTTGTAATTGATCTTCAAAACAGATTTCGATATCTTCGACTTTTAAACGGATCGCTTGATTGTCGAATGCCAGAGCTAGGTCACGGCAGGTATCCTGATAGATATGATTGGAACCGAGCATTTTACGGGTACATTGACAGGCATAAACCAGACCCTGCTGACGTAATTGTTCGATCACATCTGCATAAATATCTAAACGGTCTTTCTGGAAAATGATTTCGCCGTCTGGCTCAAGCTGAAAGGCGTCCATGGCACGCAAAATATGCTCTTCACTGCCCGGATAAATACGCGGAATATCGGTATCTTCCACCCGAACCAGCCATGTGCCGTGGTTGGCTTTGGCATCGCAATAACTGGCAACTGCGGTAATGAGGGAGCCAAAATGCAAAGGGCCGGTTGGCGATGGCGCGAACCGACCCACATAAGCCATCCTATTGTCCCCCTCCTTTTTTAAAGGAGGGGTTAGGGGAGGATTATTCAACAGCATCATTAACCGTTATTTTGCTTCTCTTTGATTTCCGCCAGGGTTTTGCAGTCAATACATAAAGTAGCCGTTGGACGGGCTTCTAAACGACGCAAACCAATTTCGATGCCACAAGTTTCACAGAAACCATAGTCATCATTCTGGATCGCTTCGATTGACTGTTCGATTTTACGGATCAGTTTACGTTCACGGTCACGGGTACGCAGCTCAATTGCAAATTCTTCTTCCTGAGTGGCACGATCGTTGACATCAGGCAGGGCAGTATTCTCATCTTGCATCGTATTCAGCGTACGATCCACTTCTGACATCAACTCGGCTTTCCAGGCCAGCAAAATTTGGCGGAAATGCTGAAGCTGACCTTCAGACATGTATTCTTCATTTTTTTTAGGTTGATAAGGTTCAATACCAAATAAGCTAGCAGTAGAACCACCGTCAGTCGTTTTAGGCTTAGATTTGCGTACGCGCTTTGCAGCTTTCTCTTCTACAACTTCAATTTGATTGTCTAAGACTTGATTTTGGTTGTCATTCGCCATTTAGGGCATTCCTCATCATATGCGTATGATTGCTACGCAAAAAATATGGTGATATGCAATTTTTATCCACCCTGTAGAAGGATTATCCTCCTGTGGGGGCCGTCATCATATAGACTTTTTATGCTTATTGATAGTCTTTGATGTCTGGACTATGCATATCACATTTCCTTTGGTTGCAATAAAGTAATGCAAAAAAAACAAATTGAAAAGTTAATAACCTGAAATTTCAGTATTAATATTTTGCTGACTCAATGCCACCCGTTCAATATAGGTATCAAACTCACCATTTTGTTGCAAATGTAATACACGATAGCCGGGCGCCGCCTGATCTAGCGCAAAATCCTGGCTTTTAGGTTTGAACTGCACACTGGTCGATGGCGTGGATAAAAAATAGATACCATGCCATTCATTACAGGAATCTTGATGCACATGACCAAACAAGACCAGCTTTATATTCTGGTGCCGTGCCAGGACATCTTTCAGATCTTCGGCATTTTTAAGCCGGTGCTGGTCAATCCAGTGCGATTTCATCGCAAAAGGGTGATGATGACAAGCGATGATGACATGCTGATGCTTAAACTCAAGCAATAATTGCTCCAATTGATCAAGCTGAGCTTGTTCCACCCAGCCATCAACCTTGCCTTGAACCGCACTATTCAACAAAATCATGGTCCAGCTACCAAAATGAATCGCATGTACCTGATTGGCATTCTGATGAAACGGAAAGATCCGGGTGTCATCATGATTACCTGGAATTTGATAATGCGGCACGTTTAAGGACTGGATAAAGTCTAAATAACGCTGATAAGTTCGTTCCACCGGCACCTGTGCCAGATCACCGGTATGAATCAGCGCATCCATTTTGGGAAAGCGCTGCTGAATCTGCTGCATCACTTCATGAAAACTCTGCTCCGGATTCATCCGGGCAAATTCCAGCTCTTCCCGATCCATCAAATGGGTATCAGAAATCTGGATAATGGTCCAGTCGGGCTGTTCGGTTGTATTTGACTGCGAAAAACTCATGTCTTTCCCCTTAGACATATCCCTGCAGTATGAATATGTTGTTGCAACCATTGCAAGGCCATAATGACCGGTGCATTCCTTAGGCGCCCATTGCTGAGTAGTGCGGAAATATCTGCATATTCCAGAATATGCAGCTGGATATTTTCACCTTCATCCGGCATGCCAAAAATCCCGCCATGTTCAGGCAGTTCAGTTTCGGCGACATATAAATGAAACAACTCGGAACAAGCACCCGCTGAAGGATAGAAGCTGAAAATATGCTGTAACTGATTCAAGCTACAGCCTGATTCTTCGAGTGCTTCCCGGCGGATACACTGTTCAGGCGCTTCATCTCCATCCAGAACACCAGCAATCACTTCGAGTTGCCACGGTGAATCGACATCGTCCAGTCCGCCAATCCGGAACTGTTCAATCAGGCCGAATTTCTGCTGTTGATGGTTATAGAGCAGCACACCCGCTGCTTCTGGCCGGTGAATCAGCTCACGTTGCAAAATAGGCGTCGAGCTGTCCTGCTGGAATAAACGGTGTCGCAGGCTGACTTTTTCCACCTGAATAAATCCCCGGTACAAAAACTCACGTGCCTCTATGCGAAAGTCTTTTTTATTATAAGAGGCCTGTTTAATAATATTCATATGCTCAGATAGAATGAATTGATTTATTTTCATCCTATCTGAGTTTTTTTTGAAGACAACTGTTTTTTTTAAAGTTTTATAGTTTGTGGTACAGATTTTGGCCAGACTTATGGAAGCTGGCTTTCATCTGATCCATACCTGCTTCAATTTCGGCCTGAGAGCTTGCCGGCTGATCAGGCTTGGCCTGCTGATTGGCATAGTCTCGAACATTCTGGCTAATCTTCATTGAACAGAACTTCGGTCCACACATGGAACAGAAATGTGCAGATTTATGGGCTGCTTTGGGCATGGTTTCATCATGCATGCTGCGGGCTGTATCCGGATCCAGACTCAAATTAAACTGGTCTTCCCAGCGGAATTCAAAACGTGCCTTGGACAGCGCATTGTCCCGGGCCTGTGCGCCTGGATGCCCTTTGGCCAGATCGGCTGCATGTGCTGCAATCTTGTAGGTAATAATGCCGTCTTTGACATCTTTCTTATTCGGCAAACCCAGATGCTCTTTCGGGGTGACATAGCACAGCATGGCAGTGCCATACCAGCCAATCATTGCGGCACCAATCGCTGAAGTAATATGGTCATAACCCGGGGCGATATCCGTAGTTAAAGGCCCAAGGGTATAGAAGGGCGCTTCTTTACAGACTTCCAGTTGCAGGTCCATATTTTCCTTGATCATATGCATCGGGACATGCCCCGGACCTTCAATCATTACCTGTACATCATGTTCCCAGGCACGATGGGTCAGTTCACCCAAGGTTCTCAGTTCAGCGAACTGTGCTTCGTCATTGGCATCCTGCACACAGCCCGGACGCAGGCCATCGCCGAGGCTGAAAGACACATCGTAGGCTTTCATAATGTCGCAGATGTCATCGAAATGGGTGTAAAGGAAGTTTTCCTGATGATGCGCCAGACACCACTGTGCCATGATCGAACCGCCACGCGAAACAATGCCGGTCAGACGGTTGGCCGTGAGCGGTACATATCTTAAAAGCACACCGGCATGAATGGTGAAATAATCCACGCCCTGTTCCGCCTGTTCAATCAGGGTATCTTTAAAGATTTCCCAAGTCAGGTCTTCGGCTACGCCGTTGACTTTTTCCAAGGCCTGATAGATCGGTACGGTGCCAATTGGCACGGGAGAATTGCGGATAATCCATTCCCGGGTTTCATGGATGTTCTGCCCGGTTGAGAGATCCATAATGGTATCTGCGCCCCAGCGTGTCGCCCAGGTCATTTTCGAGACTTCTTCTTCAATCGAAGAACCCAAAGCCGAGTTACCAATATTGGCATTGATTTTGACCAGAAAATTGCGTCCGATGATCATCGGTTCCAGTTCCGGATGATTGATATTGGCCGGAATAATCGCGCGGCCGGCAGCGACTTCCTGCCGTACAAACTCCGGGGTGATTTCAGTCAGGTTTTTAGCACCGAAATTTTGTCCCGGATGCTGGCGCATATCGACACCCTCCAGTTGACGCAGGTTTTCACGAATGGCGATATATTCCATTTCTGGCGTAATCATGCCTTGTTTGGCATAGTGCATCTGGGTGATGTTCTGGCCGCGTTTGGCTTTGCGCGGTTTTTGAATATGCGCGAAACGGATGGCCGCAGTACGGATATCACGTAAACGTTGTCGGCCAAATTCAGAGCTTAAATCGTCCAGCATTTCTGTATCGTTACGCTGTTCAATCCAGCTGTCACGGATATTGGGCAGGCCTTTATTCAGGTCAATCGTCACATTGGGGTCGGTATAGACACCAGACGTGTCATAAACCATCAAGGGCGGATTATATTCACCGCCCAAGCCGGTCGGGGTTTCACTGAGGGAAATTTCCCGCATCGGCACCTGAATATCAGGACGCGAGCCTGGCAGATAGACTTTACGTGAAGCGGGTAGAATGCGCGTTAAATCACGTGCTTCCTGTTCATGCGTGGAGAGAGAAGTTTCAGAAGAAAGATTCGTTAACTGGTTCATGGCTATGATCCTTATGAATGACATCAACGAATCAAGCACGACCAAAAACGCGGGCAGATTTATCCTGAGCAGATAAAGCAGGGGCTGGGTTTTTAGCTGGCTTGATTCCTACGCAGGTATTAACCTGATCAGGTTCAACGGTACCCATGCTCAATTCCTGATAAAGATAAAAGGAATCACATGATCTCAGCGAGGGATTACTCGCGCTCCGTCAAGCGAGGCTAAAGCTTAGCTCAGTTTATGCCGAATAAACAGGTCTAAATCTCTCAACTTTAGCGATGGTCTCTTCAGGCAGGGGAAGCTGGACTCAAGCCAAATATTTCTAGCTAGATACAGAACGCATCCATAAAACAGTCTTTATCATATTTTTGTGAGGGTGGGCTGATCTTGGCATAATACAGAATCTGTTCAGCGTCCGAGCGGTTGCGATAGTCGGCAGGCAAGGCTTGCTGGCGCTGTTGCGGATTCATGTCCAGAAACTCCAGAAATTGGCGAGCCTGGGTCGAAAGCGTTGATTTCTGACCGCTGGATAGACCAATAATGGTTTCCAGATGACTGGTATCGACTGCATAACGGTCACGATAGTCCTCAGAAACGGGAGATGCTTCGGTGCCTCTAAACAAAAAATAGGTATATTGTTTCAGCAGGTATTCGGCATCCCGCTTATAACTGCTCTCAGGATAAGTCTTGAGATAATCTTCCCAAAGCAGACTGCGAGCTGCAATGTCAGCCGCCTCAATTTGCAGACGTTTTTCCACCAGTACCGGCTGCATATTCTGTTCAGCCAGATGTTCAATAAAAACTTTTTCAGCGTCGGGTAAATAAGGCGCAAAAATGCGGGCCAGATATTCCGGACTACGACGATAATGTAAGTTGCCATCGCCAAGATCCAGTAGTTCGACATAAGCCTGACCTTTGTGTTTTAACAGGTACTGGTCACGTGAGGTGAGCTGCTGAAAATGGGCTTGCTGAATGGTCGGATGCTGGGCCATTTCCAGCGCATACTGTTCAAAGGCGCGTTGCTGGAACTCAGTACGGTCGACGGCTAAAAAGCGCTGATACATTTCAGTAGAACGCAGCATCAGATGCTTCTGCTCCGCCAATTCCATCAGGGGCAGACACACTTTAAGATCCTGATTAACCTGTTCCAGCGCAAAAGTGGTGCGCTGGTCATTAATCTGGGACATATTTTTTTCAATATTCTTGCACATCAGGCTAAAGTCATTGACTGGACTTTGCTTCTGATTGGTCTCAGTCTGTTCAACCTGGATCTGTGGTTCTGACGGCTGCTGACAGCCTGCCAGAAACAGCAGGCTGCCGGAAATTAGACAGGCTTTGAATATCGACGGGAATGGCATTAACACTATGTTTCAGGACTCTGTATAGGTGAATTCAGAAAATAACGGCCTTGCTGGGAGATATATTGTATAGATCAAATAAAAATACTATGTTTAGTATTGTGAATTGCTTTGTTACATTGCGGGTATAGATCTTGAAAATTGAATTAATCGTGGATAAAACCCGAGAGTTATATTAAAAAGTTAATAAAAATCATACGCAAAAATGCAAAAAATCTCTTTAGTATGGCTTAGCTTAAAGCGCCAGAATTTTTGATCTGAATGGCTGTTAGGGGTTAACACTATAAAATGAAACTAAAACTCAGTGTCATGGCCGGTTTATTGTGCAGTAGTCCGGCGATTTTTGCCCTGGATCTGCAACAAGCCTATGCGCGCGCCCAGCAAAACGATCCGAACTGGCAAGCGAATCTGTTGCAATATCAGGCTGATCAGCTCAATCTGGGGATTGCCAGCGGCAATTTACTGCCGACCGTGAGTCTTTCAGGAAATATCACCCGTAAAAACCAGTCTGTCAATAACTCGCAATCTGCAGGTTTGCCGCCTGAGTTTGGTGAGTTGCAAAGTTCCAGTACCACCAGCCGTCAGGTGGCTTTAACTGCACGCCAGCCTTTATTCCGCTGGGATGCCTGGCAGGGCTATAAACAGGTCAAAACTTCGGTCGAACTCAGCGAAGTCAATCTGCGTCTGCAAAAACAGCAGCATATTTTACAGGTGGCAGAAGCCTATTTTAATGTCTTGCGTCAGCAGTCTTTGACCACGGCATATTTGCAGGAAGAACAGGCTCTATCTGAGCAGCTGCGCATGATGAATGCCAAACTAAAAGAAGGTCTGGTGGCACGTAGTGAGGTCAGTGAAGCCAATGCCCAGTATCAAAGTGCCCAAGCCAACCGGATTTCGACCCAAGTTCAGCTGATTCTAGCTCAGGAGCAACTGGCTCAGCTGATCGGGCCTTATCAGGAAAATCTGGCGGTATTACGCAATGACTTCCAGTTTCAGAAACCGATTCCAAGTGACATGCAGTCCTGGACAGATTTGGCACAAAGCCAGAATCTGAACATTCTGCAAGCCCGTCTGCAAAAACGCTATTCTGAAGATGCCAAACGGGTTGAGCAGGCCGCCCTCTATCCGCAGGTTGAAGCGGTCGGCACCTATGGCTATCTGAAACAGACACCAGAAACGATTATGTCCAGCAATGGTGATTTCGACCAGATTGGGGTGGAAGTCAACTGGAACCTATTTAGTGGTGGCCGTACCCAGAAAAGTATTCGTCAGGCTGGGGTCAATGTACAAAAAAGTGCAGCCCAATTAGACGCTGCGATCCGCAAAGCCAATACCGATGTGAAGCAGTCCTTCATGCAGGTAGAAACCGATCAGGCCAAACTGAATGCGCGTAAAGCGGCGATGGAATCTTCGGAAATGGTTTCACAAGCCTCCAGAGCCCAATATCAGGAGGGCTTAAAGACCATGGTCGATGTGTTGCTGGCCCAGCGCAATGCTTTTTCTGCCAAAACGGATTATCTGAATGCCAAATATGATTATCTGCTGCATGTACTCCAGTTACAGGCTTCAGTCGGGCAGCTGACCGAAAAGGAGCTGGCAGAGCTGAATGCCTGGCTGATCGAATATGATTTACCTCAGCCCAGATGACGCTACTATTGTCATCAAACTTTCATCATAAATATGCTTTAATGTGCTTTATTATTGATCATCGCTATATGCCGTTTCAGGAGTAGACTTCCTTGTGTCCAAATAATCCTGTGTTAAGTCATCACATTTCTTCGCAATTTAATGAAGAGTTGCAGGACGTCAATACCAAATTCATGACCATGGGCGGACTGGTGGAACAGCAGGTGGCCAACGCCATTCATGCCTTACTGGATACCGATGTCGCCATGGCAATTGATGTGCAGTTTCAGGACAATGTTGTCAATCAGATGGAAAGAGACATTGATGAAGCACTGACCCTGATTCTGGCACGCCGTCATCCTGCTGCGATTGATTTACGGATGGTACTTGCCATGTCCAAGGCCAATACCGATCTTGAGCGTATTGGTGATGAAGCGTCTAAAATAGGCCGGATTGCACAAAGCCTGAGCGAAGAGGGTAGCTCGCCGCGCGGTTATATGGAAACCCGGCATATTGGCAACCAGGTTCGGGTGATGATTCATGATGCACTGGATGCTTTTGCACGTCTGGATGTAGATCAGGCCTTGAAAGTGATGTTGGCAGATGCGGATATCGACCGTGAATACCAGTCAGCAACACGTACCCTCATGACCTATATGATTGAAGATCCGCGACATATTAGTCGTGTTATCAATGTACTATGGGTGCTTCGTTCACTCGAAAGAATTGGCGACCATGCCCGGAATATTTCTGAACAGGTGATCTATATGGTCAAAGGTTTTGACGTACGTCATACCAGCGTCGAAGAAATTGAGCAAAAAGTTCAGCGTTAAGAGTGATCATCTTTCAATAAAAGACCTCCCGCTCGGAGGTTTTTTTATTGGCTTGGAAGAAGCCCTAACTATGGGTTTCTTCCTCGGCATCATCCTCAAAAGTCTTGGCGATTTTTTCAATATTCAGGCTCTTGGCCATGGCATCAAAAATTTCCTTATACACGCCTTGCTGATGATAAAGCTGAGCGTGCTCACCATGTTCGGCAATCCTTCCCTCTTTCATCACATAGGTATAATCCGCGTCAATAATTTGCGACAGGCTATGTGAAATGATAATCACGGTACGGCCTTGCTTGATTTGATCCAGACTTTGCTTGATCTGTTCGGTGGCGATGGCATCCAGACTCGCCGTCGGTTCATCCAGAAAAATAATCGGTGGGTTTTTCAGGAACATCCGCGCCAAGGCAATGCGTTGCTGCTGTCCGCCAGAGAGCATGAGGGCATCACTATCATAGCCATCCGGTAACTGTAAAATCTGCGCATGAATCGAGGCTTTTTCTGCTGCCTCAATGATATCGTCCATCGAAGCCGTAGTTTTGCCATAACGGATATTCTCAAAAATGGTGCCTTGAAAAATATGATTTTTCTGCAACACCAGACCAATATGATCACGCAAAAATTGGGTGTCATAGTCTTTCAGGTCAATGCCATCCAGTTTAATCTGGCCTTGTTGCGGCTCATAAAATTTATCCAGCAGGCTGATCAGGGTAGATTTCCCCGCACCGGATAAGCCGACCAAAGCCGTGATCTTATTCGGACGAATTTCCATCTCAATATCTTTCAGGGCATGATGGCCATTCGGATAATAAAAATTCACCCCAGTCAGTTCAAATTTACCAGTCACTTGCGGTTTTTGTTGACCACTTTGTTCAATTTCCTGATCCGCTTCCAGAATCTTAAAGAAGCTTTCTGAATAGATCATGGCATCATTTACTTCATCATAAATCCGGTGCAGTGAGCGAATCGGGGCGGAGACATTATTAAACAGCAGCACATGAAACATGATCATGCCGATACTCATCTGGCCATCCAGCACAAAATAAGAGGTCAGAATAATAATCAACACAATGCCGATCTGTTCCAGGAACGTTTTCAGACCATCAAACAGGAAACTGGTCTGGCGGGTTTTCATCTGGTTGTCGGTTAGTTCGCGTTGCAATCCTAACTGCTTTTCCGACTCAATCGCTTCCCGGTTAAAGGATTTGATCACGGTAATTGAATTAATAATACTGAGAATACCCTGACTCTTTTTCTCGCGGCCATCTCTTAAACTGCGGCGCCAACCACCGAGCTTTTGTGCCTGCTTATAGGTCAGCCAGAAATAGATTGGGACAATGGCGGTGGCCACCAGACCAACATACATATTGGCATAGTACATCAGGCCCAAAGCCACAATTGCGCTGGTAAATAACGGTAAAATATCAATAAAGAAGATCTGTACCAGACGGGTCAGTGAGCCGATACCACGATCAATACGGGTCTGTAATTTTCCGGCCTGATTATTTTCCTGATTAAAAAATTCCAGACGATATTTTAAGAATTTTTCAATAATTCCTTGGGCCAGATCCTGAGAAACAAAAATCCGTAGCTTTTCTCCATAGAACTTCTGGCCGAACTGGACAAAGGCATTGATAATCTCTTTACCGAGCAAGATCGCTGAAATCGTAATCAGAATATGCCAGCCTTGCTCCAGTCCCTGACCTTGTTCCAGCAGCGCATTGATACTATCGACTGCATATTGCAGGGTCAGCGCATTGACCTGTGCGGTAAAGGAACCGATCAGGGTCAAAATCAGCGTGGCAATGACCAGCACCCGATAGGGCTGAACAAAAGGACGAAGTTTCTGAAACAGCTGCCATAAGTTCATAAAGGATTATTTTTATTGTGAAAGTTAAATTCAGTTTAGGCAGGAACAGGACAAGTCACAAGAGCAAATCTTGTAGTCATTTGTGAAATCCGGTTGTACTTTTTCAAAGTCAATGTCAGTATTTTCAGTAAGATAATCGGTCTAATTGACATGACTCTAGATTTATTTGCGCCCCAACCTGAAACGAATATCTTACCCTTTGATGGGGTGGTGGAGGACTATGGTCTGATTCTGGAGCAGGCGCAAAGCCAGCAGTATTTGCAGTATTTTCTGAGCCAGTTGGCCTGGCAACATGATGAAGTACGGTTGTTCGGCAAGCACTATGTCACAGCACGCAAGGTGGTCTGGTATGGCGATGCGCACTATCAATATCGCTATTCGGGGACGCTCAAGCAAGCTCAGTTGTGGACCCCGGGATTATTGCGTTTAAAACAGCATATTGAACAGCTGGTGGGTCATCCCTTTAATTCCTGTCTGGCCAATTTATATGAAGATGGTTCACAAGGCTTGGGCTGGCATAGCGATGATGAGCCTGCCTTATATACAGGAAGTTCTCGGGAAAATGTCATTGCTTCTCTGAGTCTGGGCGCGACCCGTAAAATGAGTTTTAAACATAAAACCCACGGGGATAAAGTCGAGTTGCTGTTACACAGTGGCCAACTGATTGTAATGCGCGGCCAGACCCAGCAGTACTGGAAACACAGCATTGGTAAAAGCAGCAAAGTTTTGACACCCAGAATTAATCTGACCTTTCGTTATTTTTACCCTTAAATCATGTTTTTAGGCATAAAAAAGCATCCCAAAGGATGCTGATTTTAAAATTTTATCAGCAGTTTAAGGGGTGATTCCGGCAGGATGGCGATACCAACTTTCAATCAATAAGGCTGCGGCGATACTGTCCGCAGACAACCTTTTGCCGCGACCTTGCGCCTGATAATGATCCAGTTCATCGCGTGCTTCACGGGTGGTCAGACGCTCATCGACCATCAAGGTTGCAATATTGGTCTGGTGCCGTAAACGGCGCGCAAATTTACGTGCCCGTGTCGAAAGCTCCGATTCACTATCATCCATATTCAGTGGTAAACCGACCAGAAATAGATTCGGTTGATGGCTTTTTACTATTTTGAGCAGTTCATCCCAGTTCGGAATACCGTCTTTCATGGGAAATAAAGGTAGGGGACTGGCACTTGCAATCAGGGATTGTCCAACAGACATTCCCATTTTTTGTGTACCAAAATCAAACGCCATAATGGTTTGTGGCGTGTTTACATCAGGCATGTCCAATCTCGGAAGATAACCAGTTGCGGTCGACGCCCATCTTTTTATAGGCAGCATCCCAACGGTCGTTATAAGGTAAGTTAAAAATCAGATCCATATCAGAATCACAAATCAGCCAGTCACCGTGGGCAATTTCCTGTTCTAGCTGGTGTTTGCCCCAACTGGCATAGCCAAGTGCGATTTGATAGCGACCTACACCTTCATTATGCGCAATTGCATCCAGAATATCTTTGGAGGTGGTGATACAGACGTTTTCACCCACCGCAATAGAGGAATGCCAGGTCGGCTGACCGGTATGCAGCACAAAGCCGGCCTCAGGGCGTAAAGGGCCACCTTGCAAGACTTCATGCGGATTGACATTGTCTGCTTCAATATCAAGATCATTCAGCAATTCTTTAATTTGAATACCGGCAGGGCGATTGATGATGATGCCTTGTGCACCATCTTCATCATGGCGAGCCAGATAGATCACCGTCTGGGCAAAAAAATCATCATCCGCATGTGGCGGCGCAATCAGACAACGATGTGTCAGAAACTGTTTGGTCACCTGAGCAGTTCTCCTTAAAATCAATTTCTTCGCAAAGAAATCGTATGATCCTAACCGCTACGTTACTCGAGCTTTATGGATTTACCAACTTTTATTTGTCTGGATTGTGATATTTAAACCTGCTGAAATTTCAACTGACGTAACTGACGGGCATGTTGTAAAGTCGTTTCACTGATTTCAACACCACCGGTCATGCGCGCGAGTTCATCAATACGTGCATCTTCTTGCAAACTCAGAATGGTGCTGCTGGCCGGGTCGGTTTGCTGCTTTTTCACGAGTAAATGCTGATCGGATTGTGCGGCCACTTGTGCCTGATGGGTAATACACAGAATCTGCACATGTTGGGCCAAACCTGCCAATAAACGCCCGACAATCTCTGCTGTACCGCCACTGATCCCGACATCAATTTCGTCAAAGACCAGTACTTCGGCTTCGGTTTTTTCTGCATTCATGACCTGCATCACCAGTGCAATACGCGACAGCTCACCACCTGATGCCACGCGAGCTAAGGGTTGTGCCGGAATGCCTTTATTGGCAGTAAATAGGAGTTGAATAAAGCTGAGGCCTTCACTCGATGGCTGTTCCAAAGCTTCAAACTTAAACTCGAAATGGGCTTCTGGTAGTGCCAGTTGTTTAACCTGTTCTGTGAGCTGCTTGGCCAGAGGTGCTGCGGCTTCACGGCGAATCTGTTCCAGATGTTGGGCTTTCTCCAGAAAATCCTGATAAGAGACTGCAACCTGTTCAGCCAGTGTTTCCGGGTCTTCCAGTTGATGCAGCTGTTCTAATTCGGTTTGCCAGGTTTCATATTCTGCCTTGAGCAATTCCGGTTGAGTACGATATTTACGAGCCAGACGGTGGAAAACCTCTAAAGTTGAATTCAGTTCTTCCATGCGTTCCGGGTCAAAACTCTGACGATCCATAAACTGACGTAAATTCGCCGCAGCATCTTCAAGTTCGCTTTGTGCATTTAATAAGGAATTATAAATTCCGGAAAGCTGCTCACTACGACCGGCATGCGATTCGACCCGACGCATAATTGATGCGAGTTCCTGGGTCATGTTCTGTTCAGCCTCATCGAGTACATTCAGGCTATAGACACAATCCTGCATGATCGCTTCATGATGGGAAAGCCGGTCAAATTCCTGCTCAATCTCCTGATAATCAGTCTGAACGATGTCTTCCAGTTCTTCCAGTTGCAGCTCAAGGGTTTCGATACGCTGTTTACGGGTGGCTTGTGCATCCAGTGCTGCCTGATGCTGGCGGATATTTTTCTGCCAGGTACTGTAAGCATCCCGTACCGCTTGCGCCGGCGCATAAAAATGATAATAACGATCCAGCCAATGCTTCGGATAAGGGGGTTCGAGTAGTTGTTGCTGACTGTGCTGGCTATAGAGTTGAACCAGTAAACGTCCAATTTCTTTTAGTTCGGACAGGCTGCTCGGTCGTCCATTGATCCAGGCTTTGCTGCGACCGGTGGCAAAAATTACCCGGCGTAAATGGATTTCACCTGATTCATCATCCAGCTCATGTTCTTTTAACCACGCGGCTTCAGGACTATGTTCCTGATAGCTAAAGCTTGCAGTCACATCGGCTTTTTCGGAACCATAACGCACATAATTGGTATCGGTTCGCTCACCCAGACAGGCAGACAAGGCATCTAACAAGAGGGATTTACCTGCACCGGTTTCACCGGTTAAAACGTTAAAACCTTTATCAATATCAATAGCAAGGTGCTCAGCTAAAGCAAAATTGATCAGAGTTAAATGTGTCAGCATAAACGCATCCGGGCTGCGAAAAGTTTGAGTGAAATAGCCTGATGTTGGATTGGGGTCACAACACGGCTGTGATTATAAATCAGGATGAATCAATTTCATTCTATCTTAAATTTTAGCGATTCATATATGCTTATTTCACTGTATTTTCGAAAGAAGCTGACTCAAAAGCCGGCAAATTCACTGCTTGTTTTCATAGTTTTGACATTGTCAAAGTTTAAGCTAGAAACCAAATCTGGCGGGCTGAATATACCATCAAGCCAGTAAACAAGCGGCCAGAATACCCCTTTCGCAACAGGCATTCAGGCGAGATAGAATATTTCACCGCTGCCGACAAACTTCGATTGATTAGTTGAGAGTGCACATTTAAACTACAGCAATCAAAATATTACAAAATGCTTTATCTGGAGAAATCGCATGTCAGCTCAGTTTGATCATGTATCTGTACTTAAAAAATCAAATGTATATTTCGGCGGTTTATGTATCAGCCATATTGTTCAATTTGAAGATGGCACCAAAAAGACTTTGGGGGTCATTTTACCATCAGAAAATGCCTTAACCTTTGAAACGCATGTGCCTGAGCGCATGGAAATTGTTTCAGGTGAATGTCGTGTTCAGATCGGAGATAGCGAAGAAAGTGAGCTGTTCCGTGCAGGCCAGTCCTTCTATGTGCCGGGTAATAGCCGTTTTAAAATCGAAACCGATGATGTGCTGGACTATGTCTGCCATTTTGAAGGTTAAGTACAGCGCAAGATCAGTGCAAACCGGGCAAGAAATTTCAGTGCGAATCGGTTAAACTAATCATTCTATAGAAATCCTGTGAAGTCAGCTTTACGGGATTTTTCTTTTATATATAAATTTAATTTAGAGGTCGTTCATGGCAAAACCTGAATATTTTTATGGCGTACATTCAGTGGAGTCATTGTTAGAGCTTGAGCCTGAACGTGTCTTGACATTATTCACTCTCAAAGGACGCGATGATCAGCGTTTAAAACGTGTACTGGAACTGGCTGAACCGTTTGGCATCAGTGTGCAGCAAGCCAGCCGTGACAAACTGGAAAAATTGGCCGGTCAACCCTTTCATCAGGGTGTTGTAGCAGCCGTTCGTGCCCATCCGGTCTTGAATGAAAAAGATCTTGAGACATTATTGAGCGCAAATCCGCAAGCCTTGTTATTGGCCCTTGATCATATTACCGATCCACACAACCTCGGAGCATGTGTGCGTACCGCCGCTGCGATGGGTGTTGAGGCGGTGATTGCACCACGTGATCGTTCTGCAAGCTTGACTCCGACTGCACGTAAAGTGGCTGCCGGTGGTGCTGACAAAGTCAAATTTATTCAGGTGACTAATCTGGCGCGTACCTTGGGGCAAATCAAAGAAGACTTTAATGTGCGAGTCGTCGGTACCATGCTGGATGAAAAAGCGCTGCCGATTCAGGAGTTTGATTTCACCGGTACTGGTGTCTGTGTGGTGATGGGTGCGGAAGATACCGGTCTACGTCCAATTACACAAAGCCAATGCGATCAGACGGTGTATATCCCGATGGCGGGTAATCTGCAAAGCCTGAATGTCAGTGTTGCAACAGGTATGGCACTGTATGAAGCTTGCCGCCAGCGTAACCTGTAATTGATGATGGCATTGTCAGATCGTACACAGGGCTATGTCTTTCTACTGACGACTATGTGTATCTGGGGCGGTTTTACTTTAACCGCCCGTCTGAATGCGCTTTGGAACATCAGTGCTTGGGATATCGTGGCTCTGCGGTTTTCTTTGGCTTTTCTGATTCTGATGCCGATCTTGCTCTATCGCAAAGAGGCGGCTTTTTTACTGAAAAAAGAACCCTTTATTCTGGCCATGATTGGCGGAGTAATTTACTGTCTGTTTGCCTATAGCGCCTTTCATTATGCGCCTACCGCCCATGCCGCGATTTTCTTGAATGGCTGTATTCCGATTTGTACTGCCATCATGGCTTTTTTCCTGATGGGGCAGGCTTTTGATAAGCATACCTGGGCCAGCCTGATTATTATGATTGCGGTGCTCTGTATCATGAGTCTGTTGATGTATCAGGAAACCGGAGTGGCATTCGGGGCAGGGGATGGGCTATTTTTTATCAGTGCAATACTCTGGGCAATTTTTACCGTGTTATTGCGGAAATATCAGTTAACTGCATGGCAGGCAATGAGCGGTGTCGCGATCTGGTCAGCAGTGGTTTACGTACCTGTTTATCTGCTGTTTTTACCCAAAAATTTGAGTGTGCCAGAACCCCAGCACTTATTGTTTCAAACCATCTTTCATGGGGTTTTTGTGGTAATTATTGCCACTTTAAGCTATGTCGAAGCAATCAAGCGTCTCGGTGCATTTAAAGCCGGTAGCATTACCAATCTTGCACCATTTATTGCTGCGATTCTGGCGGTGCCTTTATTAAATGAAGCGCTGAGCCTGGCGATGATCTGTGGCTTGGTGGGGATGGCAATTGGGGCCTTACAGCCTTGGCGCTGGATTGGCCGTAAAGATAGTTTAGAAGCACAACTTGCAGCACAGAAAAAGCAGTCTTAATCGGACTGCTTTTTTTATACCTCAGGCAGCTGCTATGTTTAAATATTTTTCATGCAATGGGCGGAGATGGGCATAAAGATGATCCAGATGACCATCATTCAGCACAATATCATCAGCCATGGCCTGTTTCTGTTCACGTGACATTTGTGCGGCAATAATGTTTCGGATTTGCTCAATATTTTGACCATCACGTTGTGAGGCACGTTCAATTTGCAATTCGATTGTGGCATCAATCAGTAAGCGATGCTGAGTGAGCTCATGTTGATTGGTCTCAAACAGGAGCGGTGAAACCAGAATGGCATAGGAACTTTGCGCAGCATCTAACTGCTGAATAATCGAAGTGCGAATTGCTGGATGAGTAATATTTTCCAGGGTTTTACGTGCTTCAGGAGACTGGAAAATATATTCGCGCAAGGCACGACGATTCAGTGAACCATCTTCAAGCAGTACCCAATCCCCAAAAGCCTGCTGAATCTGGGCGAGTGCAGGCTGGCCAATCTCGACCACTTCACGCGCCACCACATCGGCATCCACAACGACAATGCCTTGTGCTTCAAACCATTGACTGGCCGCAGACTTGCCACTACCAATCCCGCCGGTTAATCCGAGTATAAATTTCACTTTATTGACCTAAATACACTTTCATAATCTGCTCGCCCCACAGAAAAGCAATCCAGCCGGCAATCGCGATATAGGGACCAAAGGCAAAAGGCTGATTTTCCTTACGGACTTTCAGCAGGATAATCCCGATAATCGCACCCACTAAAGAAGAAAGGAGCACAATTAATGGTAATAGCAAAGGCCCCATCCAGGCACCCAAGGCGGCAAGCAATTTAAAATCGCCATAGCCCATACCTTCCTTGCCAGTGACAATTTTAAAGACATAATACACCACCCACAAACACAGAAAGCCAATGATATAGCCCCAGATGGCAGAACTCGGTGAGGTATAGAGGGCATAACTATTGACGCCCAGACCCAGCGCGGCCAGGGGTAGGGTATAACGGTCCGGCAATAACTGGGTGTCAAAATCAATAAAGGTCAGTGCAATTAAGACATAAGTCAGAATCAGGCCAAATAACATCTGGACAGTCGGACCAAAAACAGCCACCACCATCAGCGCACAGGCCGCGGTCAGAAGCTCAATAAATGGATAGCGGATACTAATGGGATTTTGACAGTTGCCGCACTTGCCGCGCAAGACCAGCCAGCTGATGACGGGAATATTCTGGTACCAGCGGATTGGCTGATGACATTTGGGGCAAGTCGAATCGGGTTTGCTTAAACTTAATTTGGTCTCATCAATAATTGGCTGTTCCGGATGCAGGAACATTTGGCAATCGGTACGCCATTCCTGCTCCATCATCTTAGGAGTGCGATAAATCACCACATTTAAGAAACTACCAATGCAGAGACTAAAAAGCCCAACTGCGCTATACAGCGCTGTTGGGTTTTGAATGAAATATTGAATAAGATCTTGCATTAAACCACAGAACCCATTTGGAAGATTGGAAGGTACATGGCAATCACCAGACCACCGACAAGTACACCGAGAACAGCCATGATCAAGGGCTCCATCATGGAAGTGAGACCGTCTACGGCATTGTCGACTTCATTTTCATAATGGGTAGCAACTTTATCTAGCATGGCATCTAACGCACCGGATTCCTCACCAATGGCGACCATTTGCACGGCCATAGATGGAAACTTGTTGGTCACCCGCATGGCAAACTGTAATTGCTGACCAGTGGCAACATCTTCGCGGATTTTCATGACGGCATCTTCATACACCACGTTATTGGTTGCGCCGGCAGTGGATTCCAGTGCATCAATCAAAGGTACACCGGCTGCAAAAGTGGTGGCCAAGGTACGGCTATAACGGGCAATAATGGCTTTATACACCAGATCACCGAAAATCGGTGCTTTAAGTGCTGCTTTATCCAGAAAATCACGGAATTTTTTACTGCGTTTTTTTGCTTCCAGAAAAGCCGTAATGATGGCCCCAATGGCAATAATGAGCAGGAACCAATATTTTTGCATCCATTCCGACATATTGACTACCATTTTGGTAAAAGCCGGTAAGTCAGCACCAAATGAAGAGAATAAATCCTGGAAAACCGGGACCACTTTTACCATTAGAATAATCGTGACAATCAGCGCGACCACGACCACCGCAGCCGGGTACTTCATGGCTTTTTTAATTTTTTGCTTGAGCAGTTCACTTTTTTCCTTGTAGATCGCGACCCGATCCAGCATGGTTTCTAGCGCACCGGATTGTTCACCCGATTCGACCAGTGAACAAAATAGTTTATCGAAGTATTGCGGGTATTTACGCAGTGCACCGGCAAAGGTATTACCACCTTCCACCTCACCTTTAATCCCCAGAACGACTTCACGCATGGCTGGATTCTCCAGACCCTCTGCAACAATTTCAAAGCCTTGTACTAAAGGTACGCCGGCTTTCATCATGGTCGCGAGCTGTCGGGTAAAAATCGTGATGTCCAGTGTGCTGACACGTTTTTTCATTAAGCCTTCGAGAATGTTTTTTTTCTTTTCCCGAATGGTCTTGATGCTGATGCCCTGTTTTCTGAGCGTCACTTTGGCCAGTGCCATGTTGCGCGCCGGCAATTCCCCCTTGATCTTTACCCCTTTACGATCAATTCCTTCATAGCTGAAGATCGGCATCATCTGGCCTTTCTTTACTGCTGCCATACCTTTATCCTTATTTTAGATCAGCGCACGATCATTCGCTGGTGACACGATTGACTTCCTGTAAAGAAGTCACCCCCTGCATCACCTTGATTAAACCTGATCGGCGTAAATTGTTAAAACCTGCACGGGCAGAAGCATCGGCAATTTCAAGTGCATTGCCATCTTCCATAATAATTCTAGAAATTTCAGGCGTCACTTTCATGACTTCATAAACACCTACACGACCCTTATAGCCTTCGCGACACTCATTGCAACCCACCGGCTCATAGATCTGGAACTCTGGTTGCTGGAGATCTGCTTCGGTAAAGCCCATTTCCAATAAACTCTGCTGTGGAATGTCGGCAGGTTTTTTACATTGTGAACACAGGCGACGTGCCAGTCGTTGTGCAATGACCAGATTCACTGAAGTGGCAATATTAAAAGACGGCACGCCCATATTGCGCAAACGGGTCAGGGTCTCAGGCGCACTGTTGGTATGCAGCGTTGACATCACCATATGACCGGTCTGTGCCGCTTTAATGGCAATCTCGGCAGTTTCCAGATCCCGGATCTCACCGACCATCACGATATCTGGATCTTGACGTAAGAATGACTTCAAGGCAGCAGAGAAGGTCAGGCCGACTTTATTGTTGACGTTGACCTGGTTAATCCCTTGCAGGTTGATCTCGACTGGATCTTCCGCTGTGGAAATATTGGTATCTTCACGATTCAGGATATTCAAACCGGTATAAAGTGAAACCGTTTTACCAGAACCCGTTGGCCCGGTAATCAGCAGCATGCCTTGCGGTTTATCCAGCGCCTGCATAAACAGTTCTTTTTGTTCCGGTTCATACCCCAGTGCATCGATCCCCAGCATCGCGCTAGATGGATCTAAAATACGCAGTACCAGTTTTTCGCCAAACAGGGTCGGTAATGAGTTGACACGGAAATCAATGGCTTTGTTCTTTGATAGTTTCAGCTTGATACGGCCATCTTGCGGAACACGTTTTTCAGAAATGTCCATTTGCGACATGACTTTTAAACGTGAAGACAGGCGGGTTGCCAACTGCAGCGGCGGTGTTGCAATTTGGCGTAATACCCCATCGACCCGATAACGAACCCGGTAGATTTTTTCATAAGGTTCAAAATGCAGATCCGAAGCACCCATACGAATCGCATCGATTAATAATTTATTGATATATTTGACAATCGGTGCTTCTTCTTCACCTTTGTCTTTTTCATCTTCTTCTTTACTCGGATCAGATGAATCGAAATCTACATCCAGATCAAAGTCTTCATCAAACTCAAAAGTGCTTTCTTCGGTAAAATTCTGCTCGATCAGTTTTTCCAGTTTATTGTGTTCAACAATAATGGTTTCAATATTGAGCTTGGTTGAAAAGCGAACGGCATCAATCGCTTCAATATTGGTCGGATTACTGATGGCAATATATAAAATACTGGAATTTTTAAAAATTGGCAGGATGCGATGCTTGGTAATCAGCTTCTCATCAATGATATCCCGCAAAATTTGCGCAGGATCATAGGCACTGATATCAAACAGCGGCTCACCAAATTCGACTGAAATCGTTTCAGCAATAACGGTTGGGGAGAGCTGTTGCTGGTTAATCAGCTCCGCCACAATATCTATTTTTTCTTGCTTGGCATGTGCCAAAGCACTGCGCATATCTTCAGCCGAGATGACGCCTTCCTCGACCAAACGACGAATAAATCCGGTAAATCTTGGCGACCCCTGTAATGCTGTCATGCTATAAATGCCTATAAATCAAATTTTTTTAATTGCTATATTAAAATTATACGTTTGTTACGTAAAAATACCATAGCTAAGAGTGCTGCTACCTTCCTCATATCCAGTAAAACTTTGAACTGGTTAGAAGAAGTTCCCATTTTTTTAAGTGATAACAAAAAACAACCATTTTGAATAGTCTAAACCTAGAATAAGTGATAAGAAAACTATTCTTTAAATTTTCCAATTCCGTGTAGAATGTGCCCAATTCGAAATATGTAAATAAAATAGGTTAATTATGTCAGTTTCGACGATTACCCCTTGGGTAATAGGTAACTGGAAAATGAATCCGCTGCAGGCAGATGCATTAACACTGGTACACGGTATTAAAAATTTACTGGAAACTGCACCAATCGCCGCAGATAAATGTCATATCGGTGTAGCCCCGATTGCCCTTGCCCTGACCCAGATTCGGACGGAACTGTCATCTGCGACTCGTCCTGTTTACACTGTAGCACAAGATGTTTCACGTATTTCAGGAACGGGGGCTTATACCGGTGAAGTGAGCGCTGAATTATTGCAAGACAGCCAGATTCATTATGTACTGATTGGTCATTCTGAGCGTCGTGAAGTTTTCGCAGAAAATGCAGAAGTTCTGAATGCCAAAATCAAGCATGCATTGAGTGCCGGTTTAACGGTGATTTACTGTGTGGGTGAAAGCCTGGAACAACGTGAAGCAGGGCAGGCTGAAGCGGTCGTATTGCAACAGATTTGTGATATTGCAGCGGTAGTGGACGCTGAGCAATGGAAAAATATCGTGATTGCTTATGAGCCGATCTGGGCAATTGGTACCGGTAAAACCGCCTCTCCTGAAGATGCACAAGCCATGCATGCACAAATCCGTCAAGGTTTGAGCCAGATCACCGGCTATGGTGCAACCATGGCGATTTTATATGGTGGTAGTGTCAAGCCGGAAAATGCAGTAGAGTTAGCAGCCTGCCCGGATATCAATGGAGCACTGGTCGGTGGTGCATCACTCAATGCTGAGTCGTTCCATAAAATTGCTCACGCATTTGCAAATACACAATAATTAGGAGTTCAGCATGCAAACTTTTGTGCTGGTAGTACATATTATCTTAGCTGTTTTGATGATTGTCTTGATTTTGGTTCAGCATGGTAAAGGTGCAGATGCTGGTGCCTCTTTCGGTGGCGGTGGTGCGGCGACAGTATTCGGGGCATCGGGTTCCGGCAATTTTATGACCCGTTTGACTGCCATTTTAACGGCGCTATTTTTTGTGACCAGTTTGACTCTGGCTGTTTTGGCCAAGAAAGACAGCACAAATGCCTATAGTTTGGGAACGGTTCAATCTGCGCCGACCATGCCTGTGCAATCGAATGAAACTTCACCAACTGCACCAGAAACGACCGAATAGTTTTAATTAGTCCTTTCTTTTTTCCAGTGATGCGACTAGAATGCGTCACAGCTGCGGTGGTGGTGGAATTGGTAGACACGCTACCTTGAGGTGGTAGTGCTTTCGGGCGTGGGGGTTCAAGTCCCCCCTTCCGCACCAACTTATAATCCAGAAATTTAAGTTGGTGTATGCAGCTGAAAAAACTTCTGTTGATGCGGGATGGAGCAGTCTGGTAGCTCGTCGGGCTCATAACCCGAAGGTCGTTGGTTCAAATCCAGCTCCCGCTACCAATCAATCCTTTTTAAAGACGCAAACTTTTAAGAGGCAGTTTAATAAGTTATTAAGCTGAGAAATATAATTTGCATGTTGTTGCGGGATGGAGCAGTCTGGTAGCTCGTCGGGCTCATAACCCGAAGGTCGTTGGTTCAAATCCAGCTCCCGCTACCAATCTTTTAAAGATGCAAACTTTAAAAGCAGTTTAAGTTTTTTTAAGCTGAATGTTATTTGTACGCTGATGCGGGATGGAGCAGTCTGGTAGCTCGTCGGGCTCATAACCCGAAGGTCGTTGGTTCAAATCCAGCTCCCGCTACCATTTAAATAGTTTGGTAAACGTTATTTATAGATTTAGTTGATTGCTTGTCGGGCTCAACTCTCTATAATCTAGCGAAGGTCGTTGGTTCAAATCCAGCTCCCGCTACCATTTAAATGGTTTGGTAAACGTTATTTATGGATTTAGTTGATTGCTTGTCGGGCTCAACTCTCTATAAACTGGCGAAGGTTGTTGGTTTACATCCAGCACCCACTACCATTTTTTCAGTCACAGATGACAAATATGCAGAATGATGCAGTTTTGATTGAAAAGCTCTCATCTTTTGTATATAATTTTTGCACGTTGATGCGGGATGGAGCAGTCTGGTAGCTCGTCGGGCTCATAACCCGAAGGTCGTTGGTTCAAATCCAGCTCCCGCTACCAAGTTTCTAAAAAGAGGCTCACAACAAGGTGGGCCTTTTTGCACAGTGGGATTTGAAAAAAAATCGCTATTGTGCTTAATTGGGGCGATTTACGCCCTTTTTTATTGGCTATCGTGTAGTGTCGACATTATTTGGTCACGTCTCCATGTTTCACTACTACTATAGTTTGTATTGGTTTGTAGTGGTCAAATAGATCATAAAATCGCACCAGATGACGAGAGTAAATGAAGCTATCAAATAAAACTCAAGCACTTCAGGACTTGATTGCACCGGCAGTTGAAGCCTGTAATGTAAACCTTTGGGGGATTGAGTTCCTGCCACAGGGTAAACGTTCGTTATTACGTATCTACATCGACAAACCGGTCGATGCAAGCGCTGAACCGGCCGTTAATGAAGACGGTGAAGAGGAACAGGGGCGTGGTATTGGTGTTCAGGATTGTGTGCGTGTAACGCAGCAAGTCGGCGCCATGCTGGATGTTCATGATCCGATCTCGGGTGAATATTCACTTGAAGTGTCTTCTCCAGGCTGGGATCGTCCATTCTTCCAGCTCGAACAGATGTCAGGCTATATTGGTCATAGCGTAGCATTACGTCTGATTAGTGCAGTAGATAACCGTCGTAAATTCCAGGCCAAACTGGTTGCAGTCGACCTAGACAATGAAATGATTCAAGTTGAGGTAGAAAAGCAACAGGTATTGGAGATCGACAGTCACAATATCGATAAAGCAAATTTGGTCTTCCAAGATTAATTGAATAAATAAAAATTTAACGAATAGGTGACGTATGGCACGTGAAATTCTGACCGTCGTTGAAACGGTTAGTAACGAAAAGGGTGTACCTCGTGAAGCAATTTTCGAAGCGCTTGAGCAAGCTTTAGTTGCGGCGACCAAGAAAAAATTCTACGAAGGAACTCGCTCTGAAGAAGCACGTTTACGTGTGGAAATTGATCGCAAAACAGGTGACTACCGTACTTTTCGTCAGTGGGAAGTAGTTGCTGACGAAGATCATGAAATGCCAGCGTGTCAGGATGCGATTTCTGATCTTGATCCTGCACAATGGTCAATTGGTGATATTCGTGAACTCGAAGTAGAATCGATTGATTTCGGTCGTATTGCAGCACAAATTGCCAAGCAAGTGATTGTACAGAAGATCCGTGAAGCAGAACGCGCACTTGTGGCCGATGCTTACGAATCCAAAGTCGGCGAGCTGATCTATGGTGAAGTGAAGAAACAAACCAAAGATGGCTTTATCATTGACTTGGGTGATAATGCTGAAGCATACCTTGCACGTGAAGAAATGATTCCGAAAGAAATTCTTCGTCCGAAGCAACGTATGAATGCGATTCTGTTCAATGTCAATCGTGAAGGTCGTGGTGCGCAACTCCAGTTGTCACGTGCCAAGCCGGATATGCTGATCGCATTGATGAAGAAAGAGATCCCTGAGATTTCTGAAGAAATTATTGAAATTAAAGCAGCAGCTCGTCAACCAGGCGTGCGTGCTAAAATTGCAGTAAAAACAAATGATCACCGTATTGATCCGGTTGGTGCATGTATTGGTATGCGTGGTACACGTATCCAGGCTGTTCAACAAGAATTGAACGGTGAGCGTATCGATGTCGTGGTATGGTCTGACGACCCTGCCCAGTACATCGCCAGCGCACTGGAACCAGCAGATGTATCGAGTATTGTCATCGATGAAGATGCCCGTACTGCAGACATCATTTTTGCAACGAGTGATCAATTGGCTCGTGCGATTGGTTCACAAGGTCAGAACGTTCGTCTGGCATCAGAATTGACTGGCTACAAGCTGGACATGATGCTGGAAGAGGAATACTACGCCCGTCAACAAAACGAAGCGCAACAGTATCTGGACATGTTTGTAACACGTCTGGATATCGCGGAAGATTTGGCGATGGCACTGGTAGAAATGGGCTTCACCTCGCTTGAAGAAATTGCTTATGTCCCTGCAGAAACGTTTGATGAAATCGAACTTGATGCTGAACTGGTTGAATTATTGCAAAGCCGTGCGAAAGAAATTGCACTTGCTGATGCATTACAACAGCAAGAGAATATACAAGCGCCAAGTGAAGAACTTGTTGCAATGGAAGGCATGACAGCAGAGATCGCGCAAGCTCTAGCAGCTCGTGGTGTGGTAACAGTTGACGATTTGGCAGATCAGGCGACCGACGATATCGAAGATATTGAAGGTTTGGGTGCTGAGAAAGCCGGTCAACTCATTATGAAAGCGCGCGAATCATGGTTTAACTAGGAGGTAGTATATGACGGACAAGTCGATTAAAGAGTTAGCCCTCAGCGTGGGTCGTCCAGTTGAGAAGCTCCTAGAGCAGGTTCGTGAGGCAGGTTTACCACAGCGTAAAGCTGACGATATTATTACCACCGAACAACAAGATAGCTTGATGAGCCATGTGAAGAAATCACAAGGTTCAGAAAGCCAAGCAGGGCAAATCACGTTGAAACGTAAAACAACCAGTACCGCAAAAGTTGCGAGTACTTCAGGTAAGGCGAAAACGATTAATGTAGAAGTTCGCAAGAAGCATACATTTGTTAAGCCTGATCCAGAACAGATCAAAGCAGAAGCATTGGCGAAAGCCAAGGCTGAACAACAGGCCAAAGCTGCGCCTGAGCAGAATACAGCACAAGCTGCTTCTTCTGCTGAAGCTCCGAAAACTGGCGTAAATAACGCGAGTAAAGCTCTAGAAGCGATGCGTGCTGCTGCAAAACAAACCAGCGACAAGCAAGAAGTTTCTAAAGCGGCAGTCGTGGTAAAACGCAAATCGACCAACAAGCCGATTGTAAAACAGGTTGTTAAACAAACTGAAACGGCTGAACAGAAAAAAGCACGTGAAGCTCAGGCAGCGCAATTAAAAGCGACTGAAGAAGCAGCACGTCGTAAAGCGGCTGAAGAAGCGCAGCAACGTACGCTTGAACAAATGCGTCAGATGGCGTCTAAGTACACCGCTGAAGATACAACAGCAACGATTCGTGTCGTAGACGATTCTCCGCTTGCTGCCGGTCTGGTGGGTCAGGCATATGAAGACTCATTTGCCAAAGAAGACCGCGAGATCAAACGTGGTACCAATACCCCAGCTGCACGTGCACCGAAAAAAGGTGGACGTCGTGGTCAGGAAGAGCAGAGCTTCAGCAAACAGCCTAAACGCGGTTTGAAAACCAGCCAGGGCAACAAGCACGGCTTCGAAAAACCTGTGAAGAAACAGGTTTACGATGTTGAAATTGGTGAAACCATTGTTGTGGCTGATTTGGCTGCGAAAATGGCGATCAAGGTTCGTGAAGTTATTAAATCTCTCATGAAAATGGGTGAGCTGGTTACTCAGAACCAAGCCATTGATCAGGAAATTGCAGCATTAATCGTAGAAGAAATGGGTCATAACCCGGTATTGGTTTCTGATACGCAAGCTGAAGATAACTTGCTTGAAGCAGCTGAAGAAGCACGTGGTGCACAAACAACGCGCGCACCAGTGGTTACCATCATGGGCCATGTTGACCATGGTAAAACATCGCTTCTTGACCGTATCCGCCGTGCCAAAGTGGCGCAAGGCGAAGCAGGCGGTATTACCCAGCATATCGGTGCTTACCACGTTACAACCGACAAAGGTATTATTACCTTCCTTGATACTCCGGGACACGCAGCGTTTACTGCAATGCGTTCACGTGGTGCCAAAGCAACGGATATCGTGGTACTGGTTGTTGCAGCAGATGATGGTGTTATGCCACAAACTGCAGAAGCAATCGACCATGCACGTGCTGCAGGTACACCAATCATTGTTGCAATCAACAAGATGGATAAAGAATCTGCTGATCCAGATCGCGTATTGAACGAATTGACCACCAAACAGATCGTACCTGAACAATGGGGCGGTGATGTACCAGTTGCCATGGTTTCGGCGCATTCTGGTCAAGGTATCGATGAACTTCTAGACCTGATTTCGATCCAGGCTGAATTGCTTGAATTGAAAGCATCGGAAGAAGGTGCTGCACAAGGTGTGGTGATTGAAGCACGTGTAGACAACAGCCGTGGTGCGGTCACGTCTATTCTGGTTCAAAACGGTACCTTGAAAGTGGGTGACCTGGTTCTTGCTGGTTCATCTTATGGTCGCGTTCGTGCAATGACCGATGAAAATGGTCAGCGTATCAAATCTGCAGGTCCTTCAATTCCAGTGGAAATTTTGGGTCTTCCAGAAGCGCCAATGGCAGGTGACGAAGTTCTTGTTGTTAGCGATGAGAAAAAAGCACGTGAAGTTGCCGATGCACGTATGGATCGTGAACGTCAAAAACGTCTTGAGCGTCAATCTGCAATGCGTCTTGAAAACATCATGGCGTCTATGGGCAAGAAAGATGTGCCTATCGTGAACGTGGTGCTGAAAACTGACGTACGCGGTACACTGGAAGCCTTGCATGTTGCACTTGCTGAACTTGCAACGGATGAAGTGAAAGTACGTATTATTGGTTCGGGCGTTGGTGCAATCACCGAGTCTGACGTAACACTGGCTGAATCTTCAGAAGCAGTTCTACTTGGCTTTAACGTTCGTGCGGACAACACCGCGCGTCAAAAAGCCGATGCAGACAGCATCGACATTCGTTACTACTCAATTATCTATCAATTGATTGATGATGTGAAAGCAGCAATGAGTGGTAAGCTGGCACCTGAACATCGTGAAACGATTCTGGGTGTTGCACAAGTACGTGAAGTATTCCACTCAAGTAAATTCGGTGCGGCTGCGGGCTGTATGGTTCTTGAAGGCGTATTGCATCGTAACAAACCGATTCGCGTACTCCGTGATGACGTGGTGGTATTCCAGGGCGAGCTTGAATCTCTTCGTCGCTATAAAGAAGTGGTTGAAGAAGTTCGTGCCGGTATGGAATGTGGTCTTGCGGTGAAAGGTTATAAAGACATCAAAGCACTGGATAAGATCGAAGTGTACGATGTTCAACTGATCAAACGGAGTCTTTAATGGCGGGTAGTCAACGTCTGAAGCGTATGGCGGATACAGTACAACGCGAGTTGTCAGAACTGATCCGTCAGGAGCTGAAAGATCCACGCTTAGGTGGTCTGGTGACCATCTCTGCCGTGAAGGTGAGCCCGGACTTGGGATATGCGGAAGTTTATGTCACTGTTATGGGACGTGAGCTGGGCGATGAACAAAGTGAAGCGGCGAATAAAGAAACTTTAGAGGTATTAAACAAAGCCTCTGGTTTCCTGCGTCACGAACTGAGCCGTCGTATCAAAACCCGTATTACACCTCGTCTACGTTTCCATTACGACAAGACCAATGCCTATGGTAACTATATGTTTGGTCTGATTGCTGAAGCTGTGAAGGACTTACCTGAAGCTGAAGCAAAAAAAGATGATGAATAAGTCTTAGGACAATAAAAAAGCCACCTTCGGGTGGCTTTTTTATAGCTGGCTTTATTGAAACTTTAAACATTAGAAGTGAATCGACCTATCTAAAAATAGTCCAAATCAAGTGAGATCATCATTTTTATGATTCATTTTTTTCTCATAAAAAGCACGGCGACGTGAACGTTGCCAAGGCAGGGGACGCTCCAGTGTTTCTGGAACCTCACCACTTAGCGAGCGTAAACGTAAATGCAATGCTGCCTGCGCCATCAGATTGGCCGATACTGGCGCAGTGATAAAGGCAAACAGGGTAATCAGCACTTCAGCAAAACCGAAACGGCCGTACATGGCCGAGAAAATAATCGCGGCAATCAGAAAACTGCCCAAGCCCAAGGTACTGGATTTGGTTGGTGCATGCAGCCGCATAAACAGATCGGGCAGGCGTACCATCCCAATCCCACCGACCAGCATGAAGAAAGCACCAATCAATAAAAAAATCGAAACTAGTATTTCTAAAATTAACGGCATTTAAAAACTCCTAGTCGATGACATGGCCAGTGGTGAAATAACGCGCCAAAGCTGCTGTAGAGACAAAGCCGAGCATCGCCACCAGTAAGGCCTCTTCAAACAGAAAAGTGCTACTCCAGTAAATTCCCAAAATGACAATCAGACAGGTGGCATTCAGGAACAGGGTATCGAGTGCCAGGAGGCGATCAACGATAGAAGGGCCGGTAATGAGTCGGATCAGGCAGAGTAACATCGAGACAGTGACTGCACCCAGGCAAATCATTAATGCATAAGGCAGAATCGTCATATTTTTTCTCCTGTCTGTACGCTGAAAATTTTAAGCAAGGGCTGTTCATAACGTTGTTTGATCAGCTCGATTTCAGCTGCTTCATCATCCGTGCTTAAAGCATGCACCAGAATATCACCACGATCCTGATCAATACCGGCAGTGACTGTGCCCGGTGTGGTGGTAATAATCATGGCCAGTAAGGTGTTGACTTCTTCATGCTCGGTTTCCAGAGGCACACGGAACCATTTGGGATGTAGGTTTTTGGTCGGACCCAAGACCAGTTTTGCAACTTTAAGATTGGCCACCACAATGTCCCAGACCACGACAAAGAACAGACGCAGCGCAGGCCGCCACTGGATATTCGGGGTATAGTCAATAAACGGCGCGACCATTTTGGGAATGACAATCGCCAGAAGCAGGGCCACCAGCAAGGTTCCGGCTTCTGTGCTATGTGACAGTAAAGTCCAGCTGAGTCCCACGATTACAGAAACCAACGGGTGCGGGAACCAACGTTGCAGGAATGATTCAGCCATTAAGGTCCCTCCGCCGGTTTAAGTTGATTATCATCATGTTGGGTTTGTTCAATATGCTGCTGGTCAATCTGACGTTGTTTGAATTCAGAAATATTTTCACCTTCCAAAGTGGCTTCTGAAATCATATAAGGAATCAGATGTGCATTTGGATCCACCACCTCGCCACCATATTTGGTTTCTGGCAAATAACTTGGATCAAAGGGTTGCACACTAATAAATTGACCTTCTGCATCACGTTTTAACAGGGCAGCTTCATAGACCGGATTGTTTTTAATCTGTTCTGCCGTCTGATAGTTATATTGATAGATCGGTCCAGCAAATACAACATAAGCTGTTAAGCCGGCAAGTAGCAAATAGATCGTGTGATCATTACGTGCAGGTGCCTTACTGGGTAAAGCTTCATATTTGTGGAAATCGTCAGAATTCAAATCATCTTCAGGTTTGGTCGAGCGCCAGAACAGCATAAAGCCGACTCGAGTAAAAGCCAGAATACTGAGGAAACTCACCAGCAGAATGGTCAGGATAATGATCATCTGATGCTCTGAATTGGCAGAAGCCTGCAAAATAAAGACTTTGCCAAAGAAGCCGCTGAACGGTGGCAGACCGGCCATCATCAAGGCAATGATGAAATAGACAATCGAAACCAGCTTGTTCTGTTTCATCAGCGGTGCGATTTTAAAATGATCTTTGAACTCACCGCGCTGTGAGGTAATCCAGCCAGACAGGATATAAAATGCCGCAGCAATCAGGGTACTGTGTACCATATAGTATAGGGCGCCGGCCCAGGCTGCCGTCGTATTCATGCCAATGGCCACCAGAATCGTACCGACTGAAGACAGCACCATAAAGCCGACAAAACGGCGCAGGCGTTCTGTACCAATCGCACAAATGACACCATAGACCGAAGTAATCAGACCGATCACCAGTAGACAGTTCATCAGAATCTGATGGCTGTATTCATCATCAAAAACAGTTCCATTGATTCGCAAAATCGCATAGATCCCGACTTTGGTCATGATGGTAAAGAGTGCGGCAACAGGGGTGGTGGCTACGGCATAGGTTTTGGGTAACCAGAAGCCCACCGGCAGCATTGCCGCCTTAATCCCGAAGACCACGAATAGCATGAGTCCACCGGCAACGGCCAGTTTATGCTGATCTGCTGCCAAGGTAGGCATTAAGCGCGCCACATCGGCCATGTTCAGACTGCCGACACTGCCATAAATCATGCCGAGTCCAATCAGGAACAGTGCAGAAGCCAGCAGGTTAATGGTGACGTAATGAATTCCCAGCTGGAAACGCGCCTTGCCCTGTCCATGTAATAGCAGCACATAGGATGCCATCAACAAGATTTCAAAGAATACGAACAGGTTGAATAAGTCACCGGTCAGGAAGGCGCCGGTCAGGCCCATCAGCAGGAAATGCACCATGGTATGGAAATAACGGCCACGGGTATCCCATTCTTTACTGGCATACCAGACCACCGGTACTGCCAGGGCATAGGTCAACACCAGCATCATGGCAGAGAGTTGGTCCAGCACCAGCACGATCCCAAAAGGTGCGGCCCATTCGCCCAGTGTATATACACTGACTTGACCCTGACTGCTGTCAATTAAATAACTGACCGCAATGATCAGACCCAAGATACCCGAGATATGGCTGATACCACGACGCCAAGGCTGACGCCAGTCTGTGGTCAGGGAGCCAGAACCCGGATTGCCTAAAAGTACCAGACTAAAAGCGGTAATGGCCGGTAAGAGAATACTGAAAATTGGCGTATGTTGAGACCAGAAGTGAAGAAGATCAGTCATTAAGGCTCATCCTCACGTGGGTCAATCTGAGGTGTTTCTTCTTTTGAATCAACGTGGTCTGTTCCTGATTCATAACGGCTACGCAGTGCCAGCTGAACAATAAAGGCAGTGGTGGCAAAGCCAATCACGATGGCGGTCAGCACCAGTGCCTGCGGAAGGGGATCGGTGACTCTGGAGGCCTCGGTCAATACGGCAGGCGAATTCATCTGGATCCGCCCCATGGCAAATAAAAACAGGTTGACCGCATAACCAATCATGGCCAAGCCCAGCACCACCGGAAAAGTACGCGCACGCAGAATCAGATAGATTCCGGTGGCGGCGAGTAGACCAATGGCGGAGGCTAATAAAAATTCTAAACTCATCATTCTATTATCCTCTTGGTACTGGGCCAGTCATACTGGAGTGACGTGAATCGCCCAGGACAGAAATCATCAGCATGGTCGCACCGACTACAGTGACATAGACACCGACATCAAACAGCGCCGCCGAAGCCAGATGCATTTCTCCAATCACGGGTGGCGAGACATAGATATGTGCGCTGGTCAGGAATGGGCGTGACCAGAACCAGGCTGCAACCCCGGTCAAACCGGCAATGGTTAAACCCACGCCAATCCAGATTTCATACAAACGACCAGATTTGGCACCCAGCAACTGTTCAGTTTTATCCTGTCCCACTGCAATATATTGAATAATTAAGGCCAGTGAGGTGACTAATCCGGCAATGAATCCACCGCCCGGCAGGTTATGGCCACGCATAAAGATATACAGGCTGACTACCAGAGCTACAGGTAAAATCCATGATGCCGTGATACGTAACATCAAGGGGGAGGGATTAAATCGATAGGTCAAACCTTGGGTCATGGTGGTGCCATGCGCACGCATGCCATCCATCAGGCTAAGCACACCAATCGCGGCAATCCCGAGTACAGTAATTTCGCCGAAGGTATCGAAACCACGGAAGTCGACCAGAATCACATTGACCACATTGGTTCCGCCGCCGAGTGGAATTGACTGCTGCAGGAAGAACCATGAAATAGAATTATGATCACGGGTCATGATCAGCCAGGCGATGGTGGCAATACCGAGACCGCCGCCCAGCGCAATGATCGCATCACGCCAGCGCCGGGTTGGACTGGATTCATAAGGGGTTAGCTGCGGTAGCAGAGATAAACTCATTAATAACAAGACGGTGGTTACTACATCGACCGTAATTTGGGTCAATGCCAGGTCAGGTGCCGAGAAGCCAATAAAGACCATGGTCACCACCAGACCTACTGCACCACTGATCAGTACCGCTTTAATCCGTTCATGATGGAACCATAGCAGCATCCAGCAGGCAGAGAACAGCAACATCCACAAGACAATGGCCAGGGCAGGGGCATGGGTCAGCTCACGCGTACCGCTACCGATACCATTGGATAGCAATGGGAAACCAACCAGACCGATGGTAAAGATCACAATCCATAATAAATAGCTTTGTAATTTGCCAGTTTCAGTGGCACGGCGGAAACGACGTGAATTTAACAGCAGATTTTTCAGGAACAGGTCAAACAGGATCCGACCCTGTAAGCGGCCCAGTTTTGGATCCAGATCAGTTTCACGTAAGGCACCACCTTTAGCCAGAGAAAAGTAAAATACTGCACCACCGGCCAAAGCAATCACACTCATTAATAATGGCAGATTAAACCCATGCCAGAGGGCCAGATGCGTACCTTCAAAAGCAAAATTTTGAGTCGTTGCCTGCGTGGTACTATTCACGATTTTTTCGACCAAAAGTGCTGGCAATAGACCCACTAAAATACATAAAAATGCCAGTAAAGTGGCGGGTGCGCGCATGCCAAATGGTGGCTCATGCGCATTTTTATTCGGGACTTGCTTGCCCAGTGGGCCGTCGAAAAATACCCCATGCACCAGACGAATCGAATAAGTGACTGCAAAAATTCCGGCCAATGTCGCCACAATGGCTGAACCGACCAGCACTGGCCCGCTTAAATTGGCCACCAGCTCAGTAAAGAACATCTCTTTGGAGAGGAAACCATTGGTCAATGGAACACCGGCCATAGAGGCCGCAGTGATCATGGTCAGCGTTGCAGTAAAGGGCAGCAGTTGCCATAGACCTGAAAGCTTACGTAAATCACGGGTGCCAGATTCATGATCGATAATACCGGCAATCATAAACAGGGCCGCTTTAAAGGTGGCATGGTTAATAATATGGAAAATTGCCGCTGCGACTGCCAGTGGAGAACCAATCCCGAGCAGACACATGATCAGACCCAAATGACTGATGGTTGAATAGGCCAACAAGCCTTTCAGATCTTCCTTAAAAATGGCAAAAAAGGCGGCCATGCACAGGGTAAACAGACCGACAAAGGTCACAATATTATGAAACAGTGCCGCGCCCGCAAAAATCGGGAGTAAACGTGCGACCAGAAACAGGCCGGCTTTGACCATGGTGGCCGAGTGTAAATAGGCAGAGACCGGTGTCGGTGCTGCCATGGCATTGGGTAACCAGAAATGGAAGGGGAACTGCGCACTCTTGGTAAAGGCACCGAGTAAAATCAGCAACAAAGTGGGAACAAATAGCGCATGTGACTGAATCTGGTCAGTCATCGTCAGGATTTGATCAATCTGATAAGTGCCGGTAATTTGACCCAGCAGGATGAAGCCACCAAGCATGGCCAAGCCACCCATGCCGGTAATGGTCAAGGCCATACGTGAGCCGCGCTGTGCGGCTTCGTAATTGCTCCAATAGCCCACCAGTAAAAATGATGAAATACTGGTAAGTTCCCAGAAAACCAGCAGGATCAGCAAGTTATTCGACAATGAAATTCCGAGCATGGCTGCCATAAACAGCATCAGCAAGAAATAAAGTTTGCTCAGCGAATTTTTAGGATTGAGATAATAATAGGCATAAATATAGATCAGGGTGCCTATACCACTGATCAGCAAGGCAAACAGCAGGGCCAGAGAATCCAGACGGAAACTGAAATCGATCCCGAGCTGGGGCAGCCAGGACCAGGTCTGAATGATCACGGCACCATCAAAGATGGCAGGCGCCTGACTCAATAATAATAAGAAACTGCTGAGGCTGACACCAATTGCCCCTAAAGCCGTTACCCCGCGCGAAAATTGCTTCAGCCACGAGACAAGGGTTGTGCCTAATACTAACGGTAACAATATAATAATCGGCAGCACACTCGTATCCATTGTCGTGATTTAGGTTGTGACCAACCTAGGGTGAATCTTCATCTTTCAAGGACTACAGGATTACAAGGAGCAACCCAAACTTCTCAATCTTGAAAGCCAAAAGAATATTCAAAAAGAATATAAAAACAGTTGTATTGCGCAACTTATAAACGATAGCAAATTCCGATTTTACAATGAAATTCGCAAATAAAACCGATCATATTACAGGATAACAACAACATCAACGTTTTTATGTCGAACTTATAAATTATACGCGAGCAGGCTTTTGGCGTGGGGTGGATGCTTAAACAGATCATCCAGAAGTGACCGAAAATTAAGATTAAATTGCAAGCATTGATTGTAAATATGACTAAATGCAGTTTTACAATTGCAAAAAGACAGCACTAAAATGGTCTGGATAAATCTCGATATTCATTGAAACGATCATTACTGTTTTTCAACGTTACTTAGAGCGATTGCGGTAGCGTCGGCTGATCCTGAGCAAGTAAACGTAACAATTCCTGCTGCTGTTCAGGATTCAACTGTTGCTGAATCCGCTGTAATACAGCAAGCGGTGTAGTCGGTTCGGTGACGGTTTCTATTAGCGCTTCTTCGGCAGGAATTGCGTCTGGATCAGTATGTAGACCCATTTCGGCATAGATCTGATCAAACTGGATTTTCATGCTTTCAAGATGAATTGGATGCAACTGTTTATTTTCGAGTCTTAAACACTGAAAGGCCTGTGCCTGTTCCAGTAACTCAGGTCGGTTGCCGGTGGCAATAATTTGCAAATTAGGAAATGCCTGATGCAGACGCGGCAGAATCTCTGCTGCCAGATCCTGATCCAGCTGATGATCAATGGCATCAATCAACAACACTCCTGTACCTTCCTGACATGGAAATAAACTGTTCGGATTGAGCAGACAAAGACGCCGTACAATATCGCCCACCAGCGCAATCCAGGTGCGGATGCTATTGGGAAGCTGCTGAAAAGTAAAACGCTTGTCCTGATAGGTCAGCATCAGTTGCAGCTTGGGCTGGTATTTTAACTCAATCTGGCTGATGTCAGGCAATACCTGCGACAAGGCATTTTTTAAGGCCGTTAAATGCGGGGTATGGAGCTGTGCTTGCGCTTTTTCAATCTGCCGCGCCAGTTCATCTCCCCGAATATCTTCAGGTTGCTGCAAGGCACGCGCTAAAATCTGATCCATGATCTTGGCGCTTTGCGCATTTTCAATATCACTGACTTCACGCAACCATTCAAAGAAACGGGCAAAGGTCGTAAACGGAATCGCGCCAATGTCGTAAGCATACGCTGTATGGAAAATAGCCGGATTGTTTTTGCTGATCAGATTGACGTCATTGACAAAGCGGTCGGTAGGATAATAGGCAATTAGCGGCAAGCCGAGCAGAGGATCATTGAGTCGGGCTTTCTGATAAAGCCCAAGCATGCTGTCCAGTTGCGCGGTTTCTGCTTTGCTAAAGCCGAGTCCCTGACTATTTAAAGTCTTATAGACTTGCCAGGAACAGCTCTGTTGCTGTGTAGCTTCAGTCTGGCTGGATTCTGTAAGCGCTGAAACCTCTTCGGGAAAGCCAACCCGGATATCAATTTTGGATTGCAGCCGGTGTTGCATGATGTCCTGATCTTGCATCACCAGACCGGCAGCCCGGCTATCGCGATAACGTGCTGCAAACCAGGTCAGCGCCTGATAAGCACAGCGTAACAAAGTGGTTTTGCCAGTACCCTGATTGCCCAAAATTAAGGTAAGCGGATATTGTGAATGATCAAGCTGAAGCTGAATCTCTGGAAAATGCAGGGTGTGTTTCAGTTGAAGCGCTTCGATGTGCATAGGTCACCTGTACCATGATTTTACATCCATACCTTAACCGACGGCTTGACGAAGCGACTGCGGCATCTTGATCTTCAGTTGTTGAATCAGGTCATAAATGTGATGAATATTTAAGCTTACTTTAGCACGTGTACAGGCCACGTAAAGTAAACGTAGCTCTTCATCACTAATTTTATGATCTTTTTCATTCAGCTTAAACTGATAGTCATCTTCAATATGCACCCGTTCCCACTCCAGACCTTTGGCCTTATGTGCAGTGGAAATAATATAGTCCGCCTGTCCAATCGGGGTGATTTTGGCCAGGGCTTTTTTCAATGGATCGGTGCCATGTTCATCGACCAGTTTAACCAGCGGTTTGATATCGCTACCTTCATTGGTTTCACAGTATTCATGCACATCATGCCAGGAATTAAACCAAGCCAATTCCGGCACATCGACCACACGTTTGCCCTGTTTCAACATGGCAGCCGCATCGACAAAACGATTCAGTTTGACATGATCGGCTTGCAGGCTGACTTTATCACCACGCACCAGTCCGGCAAGTAACAGTTCCATGGCCCGGGCATTGGTCCGGCATAAAATTGCATCCCGCATTTTGGTATGCGGTTTATTCACGACTTTAGAATCTAACAACGGATTGCCAAGCAAAGGCACGGTTTCATTCAGTGCACCTAAAATGGCATTGGCATTTAACGCGATTTCAGGGCCAAAACGAAACGATGTGGTCAGGCGTGATTCGGGTAAAGGCAGTTGCTGCATGGCATTCACCGCACCGCGCCAAGCATAAATCTGCTGATGCGCATCACCGACATAAATCACCTGAGTATTCCGCTGTTTCAGCAAAATTCCGAGCATGAGTGGGTCGGCATCCTGCGCTTCATCAAACAGCACATAATCGGCCGGAATATTCGGTTCAGACAGCGCCCAGAGTTTCAGGTAAATATCATGGCCAATCCCGGCCTGATGATTGGGGTCGATTGATTCTAGCCAGCGCCGTTCTACGGCCGGATAAAGTTTCTTTTGCAGGATCTCAATATCATCTGGATGCAACCAGCTCGGTGCCTGAATATGCCGCGGAGCAGGATATTGCGAACTGGTCGAACAGAAATAGCCAACTGCATTGGCGACTAAACTCGCCAGACGCGAAGGCATCAAGACATATTTTTCATAACGCCCACCCATCATACGGCGCATGGTCATCGGTTCCAGACGGTATTCTTTGGCAATAAAGCTTGGGCTTAAACGGGGCAGACGCAGCTTGTCGGTGATTCCACGTGGAACACTGCGAAATGCCAGCGAGTGAAAAGTGCGGCAATCCACGCCACGATGAAATTTGGCTTGCGCTTCACTGGCAATGGCTTTGTTGAAAGCCAGATACATGCCACGCCGTTCAGGCATGGCATCACTGATCATTTGTAGTGTGGTGGTTTTACCTGTGCCGGCATAGGCAATCACTTTAAAGGAATTACCCAGACGGGCATTATCGATGGCAGTGGCCTGCTCATAAGTGGCCTTGGGTTTTTGCAGATCAGACACAGGCATATTCATCATTTAATGCTGACGGCTGGCTTTTTCAACCAGACCGGATAAGCCCTGACGACGTGCCAGCTCATTCAAGACCAGTTGCGGTTCGATATCGAAATAACCCAGCATCACAATGGTATGGAACCACAGATCAGCAACTTCATAGATCAGATCATTTTTATTGTCTTCAGAGACCTGAGCGTTGAAATCTTTGGCAGCCAGCACAGTTTCAAAGCTTTCTTCACCGACTTTTTCTAAAATCTTGTTCAGGCCTTTGTGATAGAGCTTGGCCACATAAGAGGAATCCGGATCGGCCTGTTTGCGTTCTGCCATCATCTGGCCCAGATAGGACAAGACTTCGACCTGTTCAGACTGGGCGCTTGACGCTTCCATCGCCAGCGTATGCGGATTTGTGGATTTTTCACCATAAATTGCAGACGGGTGTTTCAGCTGTGCATCGACAATTTCCCAGCCATTTGGCGTGAGTTTACGATAGAAACATGATTCACGACCAGTATGACAAGCGATGCCGCCATGCTGTTCAATTTGCAGCACAATTACATCGGCATCACAGTCCAGACGGATTTCATGTACGGTTTGAAAATGTCCTGATTCTTCGCCCTTATGCCATAACTTGCTGCGTGAACGGGAGAAATACACGGCTTGGTTTTTCTCAGCCGTTAGTGCTAGCGCTTCACGGTTCATCCAGGCCACCATCAAGACACGACCAGTTTGATGATGCTGGGCAATGGCAGGGACTAATCCTTGTTCGTTAAATTTTACTTCATCGAGCCATTGCGCGTTGTTCATAAGGGTTTCCATCATTTCAATCAAAATATAAAAATACGGATAGGAAATATCCGCAGATAGTGTACGTGATCTCGCAGCATTTGCGGCAAAAATCTGTGTCGATAAAGACAGGCTATGTCGTGTGTGATCCAGATGAGCTTGCTTTCACCTAGAGATTTAAAACTGAGACATCAAAAAAGCCGCCCGGTCGGCGGCTCGTATTTTTAGGAAATTATCCCAGTAAAAATTACCAGTGTTCGCCCGGGAACAGCCGTGCATATGCTTTTTGCACCAAATTTAATTTTTGTGGTTGACCCACAGAGGCACTTGAACTTGGGAACAGGTTATAACCAATCGACATCAGAACATTGTTGATATCCGGAGCAATCGAATAAGTAATCGAGGCCAGACGACCCAAACCGGTCGCAACTTTCTTCGGACGTTTCACGATGGCATAGGCAATCAGGTCAGCTGCCTGTTCCGGAGAAAGTGTCGGGACGTATTTATAAATTTTGGTTGGTGCAATCATCGGAGTGCGTACCAAAGGCATATAGATCGAGGTGATGGCGATTTTATGCGAATGTACTTCTGCAGACAGGCAGCGACTAAAAGCATCCAGCGCAGCTTTTGAAGCAACATAGGCCGAAAAACGGGTGGCATTGGCCAGTACGCCAATCGAACTGATGTTAATGATATGACCCGCGCGACGAATCATCATTTGCGGCAGGATATTCATGACCAGACGCACGGCGCCGAAATAGTTCAGCTGCATGGTTCGTTCAAAATCATGGAAGCGGTCGACCGATTCATGCACGGCGCGACGAATCGAACGACCCGCATTATTGATCAGAATATCAATATGATCGACTGAGGCAATGATCTGTTTGGAGACCTCATCAATCGCCTCCATATTGTTTAAATCGCATGGAAAGATTGAGGCTTTGCCGCCTTTGGCTTCAATGTCTGCTTTTACTTGTTCTAGGGTTTCTTGAGTACGGGCCACCAGTAAAACATGCGCACCTGCATCGGCCAGTTGATGTGCCGTCGTTAACCCAATACCGCTGGATGCGCCGGTGATCAGGACGGTTTTACCTGCAACAGATTTTTCCAGTTGTTTGTGTAGTCTAGTTTTCACATTTGTTATCCCTAATTTGAAGTCAGCGTTCAAATTATTTTTATTAAAGGTGTATGGCGCTCTAACAGGAGATGAGAGCGAAGGTGAGTACAGATATGATAACCAATTCTTCAGGAAAATCTATAAATTAAACTATTGAAATTAAAATAAAAATTAGAGTAATTGCTCTATTTGTGTTCGCTATTTCATTTAACTTTTACCATGAAAATAAAAAGCAAAGCAAGTGGCTGTTTTAGAATATAAATAAAAAAACTCCACCAGAAAGGGTGGAGTTTTGAGTCAGATGAAACACGCCTTTAAACGGTCGCTAGTGCCTGTTCCAGATCCGCGATCAAGTCATCAATATGTTCAATCCCAATCGAGAGTCGCACCATATCTTCACTGACACCTGCTGATTTTAACTCCTCGGCATTGAGTTGGCGATGTGTGGTGGTCGCCGGATGACAAGCGAGACTTTTGGCATCGCCGATATTGACCAGACGGGTAAACAGTTGCAGCGCATCAATAAAACGTGTGCCGCCTTCAAGACCATGCTCTACGCCAAAGGTTAGAATCGCAGATGGTTTACCTTTCACATATTTTTGTGCCAAGGCATGTTGTGGATGATCTTTCAGACCAGCGTAATTGACCCATTTTACTTTAGGATGCTGCTGTAAATATTCCGCAATTTTAAGCGCATTTTCAGTATGACGCTCCATACGCAGACTTAAAGTTTCCAAACCTTGCAGGATCAGAAACACATTCTGCGGGCTGATCGCGGCCCCAGTATTGCGTAGTGGCACCACACGCGCTCGAGCGATATAAGCCGCTTCACCGAGAACTTCGACATAGTTTACGCCATGATAACTTGGATCGGGGGTATTCAGCGCGGGAAAGCGTTCAGGATATTTACCCCACGGGAATTTACCGCTATCGACAATGATGCCACCAATCGAATTGCCATGACCGCCGATATATTTGGTCAGGGAATGCACGATAATATCTGCACCGAAATCGAAAGATTTTTGAAGTACTGGGGTGGCAACAGTATTGTCGACAATGACCGGCACGCCATATTCGTGCGCAATTTTAGAGATTTCTTCCAGATCAATAATATTACCCAGTGGGTTACCAATTGATTCCACAAAAACCAGTTTGGTTTTTTCATCAATCAGGTCATGCAGACTTTCCGGTTTTTCATAATCAAAGAAACGGACTTCAATACCTTGTTTGGGCAGGGTATGTGCGAACAGATTATAGGTGCCGCCATAAAGCGTAGATACGGATGCAATATTGTCACCGGCTTCAGCAATGGTCTGAATCGCATAGGTAATTGCAGCCATACCAGACGCTAAAGCAAGCGCACCAATCCCGCCTTCAAGTGCGGCGATACGTTGCTCTAACACCGCCGTGGTCGGGTTCATGATCCGGGTATAGATATTGCCCTGTACCTTTAAATCGAACAAATCGGCCCCATGTTGAGTATTGTCAAAGGCATAAGACGTAGTTTGGTAAATTGGCACTGCTACTGCTTTGGTGGTGGCTTCAGGGCTATAACCTGCATGAATCGCAAGGGTTTCTGCTTTATAACTCATTATGACTGATCTTCTTGTGTTTAAGTTTATGACTTGAGTGTAACATTTTCATATATAAGTAAAAGTGCAATTTTACTGAAATAGATAGATGAAATAATCATATATAAATTGGGATTCGACGCACTTATTTGACTTAAATCAGCTGTTTGAAAAATCACCATAAATAAACTTGTAACAATGCATTGAAGTTCATGGCAATGGCTTATGTTTTCGCAGCTTTCTGCGTATAATAGCCGATTATTTTTTCGCTCTTTTTTGAGCTGGGGTGGTTGTTTTAACCCCATTTGGTTTTTCAGTTGAGGAGTCCTACGTGGCCCAATATATTTATACGATGAACCGAGTGTCTAAGATGGTGCCGCCGAAACGCGAAATCCTGAAAGATATCTCCTTATCATTTTTCCCGGGCGCAAAAATTGGTGTGCTTGGTCTAAACGGTGCAGGTAAATCGACCTTGCTTCGTATTATGGCGGGCGTAGATAAAGATTTCTCTGGTGAAGCACGTGCACAACCAGGTACTAAAATCGGTTATCTCGAGCAAGAGCCGCCTTTAGATGAAACTAAAGACGTGCGTGGCAACGTTGAAGATGGTCTGCGTGAACCGCTGGATGCTTTGGCACGTCTTGACGAAGTATTTGCAGAATATGCAGCAGAAGATGCTGACTTTGATGCACTTGCAAAAGAGCAGGAAAAGCTCGAAGCCATTATCCATGCATGGGATGCACATAACCTTGCCAATCAGATGGATCAGGCAGCTGCTGCACTGAACCTTCCAGCTTGGGATGCGGATGTTAAACTGCTTTCAGGTGGTGAACGTCGTCGTGTGGCGCTGTGCCGATTACTTCTGTCTAAACCAGATATGTTACTTCTAGACGAACCAACGAACCATTTAGATGCTTCATCTGTATCTTGGTTGGAACGTTTCTTGAAAGACTTCCCGGGTACCATCGTCGCTATTACGCATGACCGTTACTTCTTGGATAACGTTGCTGAATGGATTCTGGAGCTTGACCGTGGTATGGGCATTCCGTATCAAGGTAACTACTCTTCTTGGCTTGAGCAGAAAAATGCCCGTTTAGAGCAAGAGAACAAGCAGGAAGAATCTTTTGCTAAAGCATTGAAAAAAGAACTTGAATGGGTTCGTTCTAATGCCAAAGGTCAGCAAAAGAAAAACAAAGCGCGTATGGAGCGTTTTGAAGAGCTTAACTCGCGCGAATTCCAGCAACGTAACGAAACTTCTGAAATCTACATTCCACCTGGCCCACGTCTGGGCAACAAGGTTGTAGAAGTTGAAGGCATCAGTAAATCGTTTGGTGATCGTACCCTGTATAAAGATTTATCATTCGTTGTACCGCCTGCTGCGATCGTGGGTATCGTCGGTGAGAACGGTGCAGGTAAAACCACGCTATTCCGTATGATGACTGGCGAACAGCAACCAGATACCGGTACGGTAACGCTGGGTGAATCGGTTAAAGTGGCTTATGTCGGTCAGATCCGTGACACCTTAGATAACAATAAAACCGTTTGGGAAGAAGTTTCTGGCGGTTTAGACATCTTGAAGATTGGCGAATACGAAATTGCATCTCGTGCATATATCGGTCGCTTTAACTTTAAAGGCCAGGATCAGCAAAAACGTGTAGGTCAATTGTCAGGTGGGGAGCGTAACCGTTTACAACTGGCGAAAATCCTGCAAATGGGCGCAAACGTAATCTTGCTCGATGAACCGTCAAACGACCTGGATATCGAAACCTTACGTGCGCTTGAGGATGCCATTCTGGTGTTCCCGGGTACTGTGATGGTGATCTCGCATGACCGTTGGTTCCTGGACCGTATTGCAACGCACATTTTGTCATTTGAAGGCGAAACACCTGAATTCTTCACCGGTAACTATGCTGAGTTTGAAGAATATCGCCGTAAGCGCGATGGTGATGATCTGGTTGCGAAGCGTCAAAAATACCGTAAAATTGGTGTTTAATCCCTGATTTTAAAATAAAAAACCAGCCTTCGGGCTGGTTTTTGTGCTTATAGGGCGGTGGGTAATGACTTAGATTTCCCACTCGTGATTACATTCACGACATTTCCATTTCTTTTGGGTCTGCATGAAGGCTTGCATGGAAATTTTAAAATCAGGCAAGTCTTTATAGAACATAAAGCCTGCAATCAAAGAAAGAATAAAGACGATGACGGTTGCAGTCTGTAAAGTTGTACCTGCACCATCACCAAAGATCCACATCGCGATACTGATGATCACCAGCAATAATAATAGGAATAGGGCGGGCACCAGAAACATCAGGCTTTTAGGAACCACCGGACGTGGAGCTGCTTGACCTGGCTGGGCCACCGGCATGATTTTCGGGCTTTGACACTTAGGGCAACGATATTGCATTACAACTCCAAAATTCTAAATTACTGATTATTTTATCGGAAGATGCGAAGAAACCGAAATATTGCCCAACATAAAATATACAGGCAATAAAAAACCCAAGTCATAATGCTTGGGTTTTTTAAAAGACCACTTCAAAAGTAATCTTGAATATGGCGTCCCTACGGGGATTCGAACCCCGGTTACCGCCGTGAAAGGGCGATGTCCTAGGCCTCTAGACGATAGGGACAATTGAGGCATTACACAGCTAAAGCAAGACTTGATTTGGTGGAGTCAAGGAGGATCGAACTCCTGACCTCTACAATGCCATTGTAGCGCTCTACCAACTGAGCTATGACCCCAGTCTGTGTGAGCGCTATATTAGGGATATCGCGCTCACACGTCAACAAAAAAATTAATTAAGCTTGATCAACCGCTTCATTTTTCGGCAATTTTAAGCTTTCATTGAGTTTTTCCCAGACTTTTAGCTCTTTTTTGCTTGGGCCACCGACAATTTCCAGCGCATGACGTAAACGTGCGAAGGTTAAATCAGGGCCAATGGTGACCATAGTCTGCATCACCGGGGTAGACGCAGTTGAACCGGCAATGGCAATAAAAAAGGCCGGCATGAAGTCACGCAGTTTAATTTCCATTTGTGCTGCCAAATCCATCAAGGTTTGGCTGACCGTGTCGTTGTTCCAGGTGAACAGGCTTTCTAAACGCCAAATGGCAAACTGCAAGCTTTGACGTACCTGTTCGTCAGACAGTTTTTTGCTGACAAACTGTTCCTGAGTCAGGGCCGGGAAGTGGTTGAAGTAATGCGCAGACCAGTTCACTGCTTCAGACAGCAAGTTGATACGTGGTTGAATCGCAGCTGCAATTTCTTCTAATTTGGCACGGTCTGCTTTCCATGCCAGCAGCGTATCGAGCAATTCAGCAGGAGAAAGGGCTTTGATCCATTGACCATTGAGCCAGTTGAGTTTTTCAACATCAAAGATTGGACCACCGAGTGATACGCGTTTGATATCAAAATGTTCAATCATTTCTGCCAAAGTGAATTTTTCACTTTCATCTGGCATTGACCAGCCCATACGACCCAAGTAGTTCAACAAGGCTTCAGGCAGTACACCGATATCTTTGTAATAGTTGATTGAAGTTGGGTTTTTACGCTTAGACAATTTTGATTTGTCCGGGTTGCGTAGCAGTGGCATGTGACACAGTACCGGCATCTCCCAACCGAAATACTGGTACAGCAACTGATGCTTCGGTGCAGACGGAATCCATTCTTCACCACGAATCACATGCGTGATTTGCATTAAATGGTCATCCACCACGTTGGCCAAATGATAAGTTGGCAAGCCGTCAGTTTTCAGCAGAATCTGCATGTCGACCTGCGCCCATGGAATCTCGACTTCACCACGCAGCATGTCATTAAATTTACAAATACCTTCAGTCGGTACTTTCATGCGAATCACATGTGCTTCGCCAGCAGCCAAACGACGCTCGACCTCTTCTTGAGAAAGGTTTAAGCCTCGACCGTCATAACGTGGAGATTCACCACGTGCTTGCTGTTCAGCACGCATTTGATCCAGTTCTTCGGCAGTAGCGAAACAGTAGAAGGCATGACCTTTTTCAACCAGTTCCAGCGCATAGTTTTTATAAATATCCATGCGTTCTGACTGGCGGTACGGTGCATGTGGGCCACCCACATCTGGACCTTCAGACCAGTTGAGACCGAGCCAGCGCAATGAATCCAGGATCATTTTTTCAGATTCAGGTGTTGAGCGCAGTTGGTCGGTATCTTCAATACGAAGGATGAATTCACCTCCATGCTGTTTAGCAAAACATAAGTTAAACAAGGCAATATAGGCAGTACCTACATGAGGAAAACCTGTAGGAGAAGGTGCAATACGAGTACGAACAGTCATAGCCGGATATAATCTAGAATATAAATTTGGTTCTATTATAGCGAAAAAGCCACATCACTTAATGCTTTATTCAACATTCAGTGATGTGGCTTTAAATCCTGCTGTTATTCGAGTTGGTTAAAACTGATTAAGAATGATCGCTAGAAAATATGCTTTGTACGAAGCGGGTAAAGCGATAATTTTGTGCTGCAAAGAAATTTTGTGAAGGTGCAACTTTCAGCGCAGTTAAGACTTTAAGATTATCGTCTGTATGCAGGGTTTTTTCGCTTTTTTGTTGTTGAATTGCTTTTTCAATCGGCGATGTCTTGCTTTCAACAGTAGTGACTGAGGCCTTCTGCAAATCTGTCTTCACAACGACGGCATGACCCAGTTGAATCGAAAACAGCATGATCAGACTTAGGATGCTAGCTGTGAATAATTTAAATTTCATATCCAAACTTCCTCCTTGCTTCTGGTTGGTTTTATTCTGTTAAAAATGTTTTTTTAATACTCCGTCTACAATTTAATCACAGTTGATTATAAAGAAGTAGAACCAAGTCACATTTTTTACAAAAAATTAATATAACATCTATGGAAAATTACTAAAAATCGTAATTCTCTCTTTTGGCGGCCTATTTTTAACAGACAACTGTGAAGAGAACGTGAAGAACTGTCTTATATTGTAGCAGGAGATTAATTTTTTAGCAGAATATGTATCCAGGTTTAATTGTTAGCAGATATCTCAAAATCAGAAATAGATCATCAATATTATTATAAACACATGATTGTTATATTTATTTTTTATTTATACAGTGTGGTTATCTCAATAATGAGTCACATAACATGAAAAAAATAATAGCAACCGCAATCTTGACAATATTTACTGCAACCACCATGCAAAATGTAATGGCCAAAGATTTCCTGAATGTCTCCTATGATCCGACCCGTGAATTTTACCAAGAATATAATCAGGAGTTTGGCCAGTTCTGGAAGCAGGAAACCGGACAGACAATCAATTTTAAACAGTCACATGGCGGTTCAGGCAAGCAGGCACGTTCGGTCGTCGATGGTTTGCAGGCCGATGTGGTGACTTTGGCTTTGGCCAATGACATTGAGGAAATCGTCAATGCCGGTTTAATCGAGAAAGGCTGGCAAAAAGAATTTCCGAGTAATTCTGCACCTTATACATCGACCATTGTTTTTTTGGTGCGTAAGGCCAATCCCAAGCAAATCAAGGACTGGAATGATCTGACCAAACCGGGTGTCGAGATTATTACACCTAACCCGAAAACTGGTGGAGCGCCACGTTGGATCTATCTATCTGCTTGGGGCTATGCGCTGAAACAGCCCGGTGGCAATGATGCCAAAGCCCGAGATCTGGTGAAAAGGCTTTATCAAAATGTCAAAGTGTTGGATTCCGGTGCCCGTGGTTCACTGACGACTTTTGCCGAGCGCGGTATTGGCGATGTACTATTATCTTGGGAAAATGAAGCCTTGCTGGCAACGCAAGGTCTAGGTAAGGACAAGTACGATATCATCTATCCCTCTATTTCAATTCTGGCCGAGCCATCGGTGGCAATCGTTGATAAAAATGTGAATAAAAATGGCAATGCCAATCTGGCGAAAGGCTATTTGAATTATCTGTATTCCCCGAAAGGGCAGGAGTTGGCTGCGAAATATTTCTTCCGTCCACGCGATGCCAAAGTGGCTGCCAAATATTCCGCCCAATTTCCGAAAATTCAGACCTTCACCATTGATAAAGTCTTTGGTGGCTGGGCAAAAGCGCAAAAAACCCATTTTGTGAATGGGGCGATTTATGACCAGATTTATAATGAAAAGCGATAACAAGCTTGAATCTAAATTGAATGAAGAAAATGGATAAAGCGTTATCCGTTTTTTTTATATTTAATGCATAAAATTCTATATATTCGAAATAAGTGAAATGACTGGCTATATTTTGTTTTTAAAAACAGATGATTAAGAATAAAAAACCTTTGATTATATCGTGTTGTGATGTTGTAGGTTGAATTGCGATAAATGATTTTATTTCATATAGTTATATCTATACAAGATAAACTCCCGTGCGCTCATGAAAAATCAATTAAAATCGTTATTTAGCGTTGCCTTATTGGCTACAGGTCTAGGCTTGACAGCGACTGCCTCACAGGCGGCTGATCGTCAATTTCTAAACGTGTCTTATGATGCAACCCGTGAATTCTATGATGAATTCAATAAATCATTTGGTGCTTACTGGAAAAACCGGACCGGTCTGGATGTGAACTTTAAACAGTCACATGGTGGTTCGGGCAAGCAGGCACGTTCGGTGGTCGATGGCCTAAAAGGCGATGTGGTGACTTTGGCGCTGGCCAATGACATCGAAGAAATCGTGAAATCTGGTCAGATTCAACCCGGTTGGCAAAAAGAGTTTCCGCATAATTCTGCACCTTATACCTCAACCATCGTGTTTATGGTACGCAAAGGCAATCCGAAGGGCATCAAGGACTGGAGTGATCTGACCAAGCCAGGCGTAGAAATTATTACCCCCAACCCGAAAACCGGTGGTTTGCCACGTTGGGTATACCTGTCTGCCTGGGGCTATGCCGAGAAACAGCCGGGGGGGAACAAAGCCAAAGCACAGGACTTTGTCGGCAAACTCTATAAAAATGTCAAAGTGATGGACTCAGCAGCACGTGCTTCGATGACCACGTTTGCTGAGCGTGGTATTGGTGATGTATTGCTGACTTGGGAAAATGAAGCACTGGTTACCCAAAAGACTTTGGGTAAAGACAAGTTCGATATTATTTATCCGTCAATTACGATTTTGACCGAGCCATCGGTGGCCATTGTCGATCGTACCGTGGATAAAAATGGCAATAAATGGTTGGCAACAGGTTATATCAACTACCTGTACTCCCCATTGGGTCAGGAAATGGCAGCCAAACATTTCTACCGTCCGCGCAATGAGAAAGTATTAGCCAAATATTCAGCACAATTCCCGAAAATCAAAACCTTTACCATTGATGAAGTGTTTGGTGGCTGGGCCAATGCACAGAAAACCCATTTTGTGAATGGCGCGATTTTTGATCAGATCTATAACTCAAAACGTTAATCTGCTGATTTGAAGACGAATTACAGATAAACAGGCCTCCCTTGCGGAGGCTTTTTTATTGACGACACTCAAATAAAAACGGTTTTCTCTATGGAAAGTAATATTTATCTACAAAAAGTCGTTTGGAGCTTTGCTGAAACAGGGTGATAATGTGCAGTTAAATTTTTCGCCCTATTGATTGAGTTTTTATGTCACATATTTCTGTATTACTTCACGAAACGATTGATGCCTTGTTGGCAGGTCGCAATACGGGAATTTATGTAGACGGTACTTTTGGTCGTGGCGGACATACCCGTTTATTGTTATCAAAATTAGATGAACATGCACGTGTGTATGGCTTTGATAAAGATCCTCAGGCCCTAGAGACGGCAGCAATCTTAGAACAAGAGGATCCACGTTTTAAAATTATTCATGCCAGCTTTGCCGATCTGAAAGACGCACTGGCTGAGCTTGGGATTGAGACCGTGGATGGGGTGATGGCAGATTTAGGCGTGTCTTCGCCGCAGCTGGATCAGGCCGAACGTGGTTTCAGTTTTATGAAAGATGGCCCGCTAGACATGCGCATGGACAATTCTCAAGGTCCAACTGCAGCAGAATGGCTGCTTGAAATTGAAGAAGAAGCACTGGCCAATATCATTTTTAAATACGGTGAAGAACGTTATAGTCGCCGGATTGCCAAAGCCATCAAGGCGGCAGGGCAGATTGAGACCACGGCTCAACTTGCGGAAATTGTGAAAGTCGCGCATCCAAAATGGGAAAAAAATAAGCATGCTGCGACGCGTACTTTCCAGGCGATTCGTATTGCTATTAATAAAGAATTAGAAGATATTGAAATCTTCTTGCCTCAAGCAGTTGAGGTTTTAAAACCTGAGGCACGTTTGGCCGTAATTAGCTTTCACTCTCTGGAAGACCGTTTGATCAAACAATTTATTCAAAAAGAATCTACATTAGACGAAGATTTTGGCTGGGGAATGCCGGGGCAGCAAAAAGATACACGACGTTTAAAGAAGGTATCCCGCGTAAAAGCCAGTGACGAAGAAGTCAAAGCGAATCCTCGTTCACGTAGTGCATGGCTCCGGGTCGCAGAACGTTTAGCTTAATAGGCACATCATGAAAACTGAAGTGGTTGATAAAAAAACAGAAAAGTTGTGGCTTAAACAAGCCTGCATCTATCTCGTCTTGATACTGATGGTCTTTATCAGTGCAGTCTTTGTGGTATTTCAGGTGTTTGAATATCGTCAGGACACCAGAAAACTGAGCACTTATCTGCGTGAGCGTGATGACCTGAATGCAGATTGGGGGCGTTTGTTAATTGAACAGCAAACTTTTGGTGCAACTGCGCAGATTGGCACACGTGCTGTCACCCAGCTGCGCATGTATTCTCCCCCGGTTTCACAAAGTGTCGTCATTTCTTTACCACAAACTTCAGATGAGAAAAAATAAGGCTAGCGCTCGGACATGATAGACAAAAGAAAGAAGCAAGCGGTACGTAAAAAACAATCAGTTACCGACAAAAACGCCTCAAATGTGTATATCAATCGTTTCTATATCATGTGGGCGGTGGTGTTGCTGTGTTTTATTACACTGATTTGCCGGGCCTTCTATGTGCAGATTATCAATAAGGATTTTTTGCAAAATAAAGCCAATGCCAATATTTTAAGAACCAATACCATCAAGGCCATGCGTGGCGTGATTTATGACCGTAATGGGGTGCCGCTGGCGATCAGTACGCCGATCATGAAAATCGTGATTGATCCACGTGACTATTTTGACAATAAAAAACTCTATGACGAGACCATATTGGCACTAGAAAAAGAGCCAGATAGCCGCAAGCTGAAACGCCAGTTGCCGGATAAAAACCTGAATCTGGATGAACTGGCCGATGCAGTCGGTATGGATCGGGCAGAACTACGCAAAAAAATGCAAGAACGCCCGCGTTCTCGTTATCTGATCCTGAAAAAAGAAGTTCCGCCACAACAGGCCGAACTGATCATGAAGCGTAATTTTCAAGGCGTGTATACCGAGAAAAATTACAAACGTTATTATCCGCAGCCACAGCCCAATTCACAGATTATTGGTCTGACCAATAGTGAAGGCACCGGGATTGAAGGTCTGGAAATGCAGCTCAATACCCGTCTGGCAGGTGAAGATGGTGAGCAGCAGATTATCCGGGATAAAAAAGGCAACCGGGTTAAAGAGCCGGAAGTGATTAAAGAAGTCGAGCCGGGCGAGAATATCACCCTGAGTATTGACTCGCGTCTGCAATATATTATGTACCGTGAATTGACTGCGGCAGGTGTGGCCAATAATGCCCGTTCTGCGACTGCGATTGCGGTCGATGTAAAAACCGGGGAAATTCTGGCCTTGTCATCTTGGCCATCATATAACCCGAATGATAAAAATGGTCTGCTGAACAAGGATGCCATGCGTAACCGTGGTGCAGTGGATTCCTTCGAACCGGGTTCGACCATGAAGCCCTTCACTGTGGCAATGGCTCTGGAAAGTGGTAAATATACGGCCAATTCAGTGGTCAACACCACACCGGGCAGTATGCGAATTGGCAATCACACTATTCGTGATACGCATAACTATGGTCAGTTAACACTGGGCGGTATTATCCAGAAATCTTCGAACGTGGGTGTCGCCAAACTGGCCTTGTCTTTGCCGTATGAAACTCTACCTACTTTCTATAAACGCTTGGGTTTTGGCTCACGCTCAGCAGTAAGATTCCCGGGTGAAAGTGCCGGTCTGATCTTGCCACCAAGTAAATGGAATGTGTCAGAAGTGGCAACCATGTCCTATGGTTATGGCCTGAATGCTACTGTGCTGCAAATGGCGGATGCCTATGCCATGCTGGCCAATAAGGGTGTGAGAATGCCGCTGAGCCTGTACAAGCTGGAAGAACAGCCGCAGGGTGAGCAAATGATTGATGCCAATATTGCAGATCAGGTCTTGCTTATGCTGGAAGTAGCAACTCTGCCTGGCGGTACCGCCACGCGCGCGACAATTCCGGGTTATCGTGTGGCAGGGAAAACCGGTACTGCGCATAAACTGCGTGCCGATCGTAAAGGCTATTCTACCAATGAATACCGGGCTTTGTTTGCTGGCGTAGCGCCCGTGAGTGATCCGCGTATTGCCATGGTGGTGGTGGTCGAAAATCCGCAAGGCACCTATTACGGCGGTACGGTATCGGCACCGGTATTTGCACGCGTGATGCAGGAATCCTTGCGTCTGCTAAATGTCCCTCTGGACAAACCTTTAGAATCTCCCAAAGTCCAGTAAATAGGTGATCAATGTCTATTACATTTAAAGATCTCTACGCCGTTCAGGATACTGCTGAATGGATGACCCAAGCCTTTCAGGGTTTCGAACTGGATAGCCGTAAAGTTAAGGCAGGGCAAATTTTTATTGCCTTGACCAGTCTGTCACAACCAGAAAAAACTGCAGTATTTGCACAAAAAGCTTTAGAGCAGGGTGCCTTAGCGGTGATTTCTGAAATCGAATTGGATATCTCACCCAATCTGGTGGTTGCTGATGTCCGACATTTGATGGGACAGTGGCAAAAACAATACTTACAAGCCAGCCAACCTGTTCAGGCTGCAGGTATTCTTGCAGTGACCGGCACCAATGGTAAAACCACGATTTCACGTTTGGTTGCGGAACTGTTCATGTTGCAAAGCAAAGCTTGTGCAGTGATGGGGACGACAGGTAACGGGATTTTGCCAAATCTGGAAGCCTCGTCGCATACCACGCTCGATGCTTTGCAATTGCAAAATGCTTTGCATGTTTATGCTCAAGCCGGTGCTAAATTTGCCTCGATTGAAGCCAGTTCGCATGGTCTGGAGCAAGGTCGCTTGAATGGCTGTGATATCGAGATTGCGGGCTATAGTAATTTAAGTCGCGATCATCTGGATTATCACGGGACGCTGCAAGCCTATGCAGAAGCCAAATCTGCTTTATTTAAATTTGAAAGTTTAAAAGTGGCTGTCATCAACCTGGATGATGCGCATGCTCATATCATGATTGATGCAGCGCGCAACAATCCCTCACAGCCAGAAATTTTGACCTATTCAACCCGTCAAGCTGCGGATTATCAGGTTCAGGATATTCAATACAGCATTTCAGGTGCAGCCTTTAAGCTGAAAACGGCTTCTGCTGAATATGTTGTGAACAGTCCGCTGCTTGGACATTTTAATATTGAAAATCTGGTCGCTAGTCTGATCATGGCAGAGCAGGCCGGATTTGATTTAAGCAGCTTGATTGCGACTGTGCCACAGCTCAAAGGTGCACCAGGCCGGATGCAGGTGCTGCGTGATGGCGAGCGCCTATTTGTAGTGGATTATGCGCATACACCTGATGCCTTGACTCAGGTTCTCATCACTTTAAAACGTCATGTTTCACAAAATCTCTGGGCCGTCTTTGGCTGTGGCGGCGATCGTGACCGCGGCAAGCGTCCACTCATGACCCAAGCAGCATTAGAAGGTTCGGATATTACGGTCTTGACTTCCGATAACCCGCGAACCGAAGATCCTGCACAAATTTTTGCCGATATGAAAAATGGCATCGACTTTTTAGGCAAAAGCTACCATGAAATTCATGACCGTCGTGAAGCGATCAAGTTTGCCGTTAAACACGCGCAGGTAGGGGACATCGTGGTGATTGCAGGCAAAGGTCACGAAAATTATCAGGAAATTGATGGTGTACGTCACTGGTTTGATGATGTGGTCGAAGTGCAAGCCGCGATTGATGCCCAGCATCACAGCGCAGATTCAGCTTATCCAGCGTATTAGGATTCAGATATGCATACCTCAACAACCAGTACCGTGCCACTTGCACCTTGGACAGCAGAACAGCTTGAACAAGCGACTCAAGGCAATTGGCTCAATAATAAAAAACCGGCAGACGCCATCAAACGTATTCTGACCGATTCGCGTGATGCTGAACAAGGGGATGCTTTCCTTGCACTGCAAGGCGAGCGCTTTGATGCCCATGATTTTGTGGCACAAGTAGCAGCAAGCGGCTGTCAGATTGCGATCGTCAGTCGACCGCTCGATATCGATATCTGCCAGCTTGTCGTAGACGATACCCGTTTGGCACTAGGGCGGTTGGGCGCATACCGTCGTCAGCAGAATCCTCAGCTCAAAGTCATTGCCTTGACCGGCAGCAGTGGCAAGACCACCACCAAGGAAATGCTGGGGAGCATCTTGTCTCGTCTTGCGCCGACACTGATCACGCGTGGCAACCTGAATAATGACCTCGGCGTACCGGTGATGTTGCTCGAATTACGTCCCGAACATCAGTATGCAGTGATGGAGCTGGGTGCCAGTCATCAGGGCGAAATTGATTACACCTCAAACATGGTACAGCCGCATGTAGCCGGGATTATTAATATCGGGACTGCGCATTTGGGTGAATTCGGCGGTCGTGATGGCATTTGTACTGCCAAATCTGAAATTTATGCGCATATTACAGAAACCTCGATTATTCCTGCCGCAGATGATTTTACTGAAACCATTCGTCAGGCGGTCAAAACTGAACAAAGCTTAAGTTTTGGTGCCGGCGGTGAGGTGTATGCCAGCGATGTCGTGCTTGATGCGCAATCTTCTACCTTTACCCTGCATACACCACAAGCTTCGAAAACAGTTCAGCTGCCCTTTGCCGGTGAGCATAATGTTGAAAATGCCACAGCAGCGGCTGCCTTTGCTTTGGCAATCGGGATTGGTCTGGATGATATTGTGACCGGTCTGGAGCAGGCTGTGGGTGCCAAAGGCCGTTTGAACTTTATTCAACACAAACAGTATTTGCTGATTGATGATACCTACAATGCTAATCCTGGTTCAATGCGTGCAGCAGCTGAAGTTTTGGCACAGCAGCAGGGCATTCGGGTCATGGTGACCGGTGATATCGGTGAACTCGGTTCATCGGCTGCGATGGAACATTATAAGCTGGGTCGAGATCTGGTCTCGGTCAAAGGCATTAACTTTGTGGTGGCTGTGGGTGAATTTGCACCTGCCGCACAGGAAGGTGCACGTAGTACCCAATATGGCAAGAAAATGCAGGCTTTCCTGAATCAGGAGCAGGCATTGCCATTTTTAATTCATTTGATTGAAACACATCAACCTCAGCCGATGTCATTTCTGTTTAAAGGGTCGCGTTATACCCATATGGAAACATTGATGGCTGCATTGATGGAGAAACTCTAAATGCTGTTATGGCTCTTTGAACATTTGGCGGGCTTTGACAGCACGTTTCAGGTGGTTCGTTATTTAACTTTACGTGCTTTACTCAGTGTCCTGACGGCATTGACCATTGGTCTGGTGCTGGGTCCTATCATGATTCGCAAGCTTCAGGCACTCAAATATGGTCAGTCGGTCAGCTCGTATGCCCCTGAAAACCATGCCAAGAAAATGGGTACACCGACCATGGGTGGGGTACTAATCCTGCTTTCAATCGGTATTTCGACCCTGCTTTGGGCGGATCTTTCCAATCCTTATGTCTGGATTGTACTGGCGGTGATGGTCATTTTCGGTGCCGTGGGTTGGGCAGATGACTGGATTAAAATCCGTTATAAAGACAATGCCGGTCTGCCTGCGAAGAAAAAATTCTTCTGGACTTCGGTCGGTGCATTGGGAGTCGGTATTGCCCTGTATGTGATTGCACAGCAGCAGACCAATCCGGTACATACCGCGAATATGCTGGATCTTTTGATTCCATTTTTTAAAGATTTGACGATTCCGCTGTCGGCTATTCCACTGGGGATTGGCTTCATTATTTTTACTTATTTTGTGATCAATGGTGCATCCAATGCGGTAAACCTCACCGATGGTCTGGATGGTCTGGCGATTATGCCAATTGTACTGGTTGCAGCAGGTCTGGGTGTATTTGCTTATCTGGCCGGAGACGTGCGTTTTGCCAATTACCTGCATATTCCCTATGTGAAATATTCCTCTGAACTGGTGGTGATCTGTGCGGCGATGATTGGTGCCGGTCTGGCATTCCTGTGGTATAACGCCCATCCTGCGCAAGTGTTTATGGGTGATGTCGGTGCTTTATCGCTGGGTGCGATGTTGGGTACGATTGCCGTGATGGTTCGCCAGGAAATCGTCTTTGCGATTATGGCCGGTGTATTCTTGGTCGAAGCGATTTCAGTATTCTTGCAGATTGGTTCATTAAGAATGCGCAATAAACGCGTGTTCCTGATGGCACCACTGCATCATCATTATGAAAAGAAAGGCTGGCGTGAAACTCAAGTCGTCATTCGTTTCTGGATTATTACAATTATGCTGGTGGTTTTGGGTCTAATGACCTTAAAATTGCGCTAAGAGATGCATTGAAAAAAGTCGGCGCAGGCCGGCTTTTTTGTTTTGGAGAGAATGATGAATTTACTCATGTGCCCAGTCTGTCGCCAGCAGTTGAGCTTAAATGAAAGAACATGGCGATGTGAGAATCATCATAGCTACGATGTGGCCAAGCAAGGCTATGTGAACCTGCATGTGGTGCAACATAAACACAGTAAAAATCCTGGGGATACGCCTGAGTCCGTCCAGGCACGTCGTGCATTTTTGAGTGCGGGTCATTATGTGCCTTTGCAACAGGCCGTGGTGGAGAAGCTGCGAGAGCTGCGTATTGAAAATCTTTTAGATATTGGGTGTGGTGAAGGCTACTATACTGATGCCATGCAGACTGAAGTGCTGCAATGCGTCGGGGTGGATATTGCCAAAAATGCCGTTCAGGTCGCGGCCAAGCTCAATAAAAATATCACCTGGGTCGTAGGAACCGGGGCGACTTTACCGGTGCTGGATGGGTCGATTGATATGTGTACCAGCCTGTTCAGTCCGATCCCAAAACAGGAAATTTTACGGGTTTTAAAAGCTGAAGGTTATTTAATGGTGGTGACACCTGCGCCACAGCATTTATATGCGATGCGTGAGGCACTTTTTGAAGAAGTGAAACCCCACGAACCGCAAAAGTTTGTTGAGCAACTGCAAGATGAATTTGATCTGCTCAGTGAGCAGGTGATTGATGCCCCGATGACTTTGCCACAGACAGATTTAAAAAACCTGATTGCTATGACACCGTATGCTTACAAGGCCAAACCTGAACGCCGTCTGGCACTTGAACAGCAGGATCAGTTTAAATTGCTGGCGCAATATCAGATCTATCTGTTTCAGAAAAAATAAAAATTCACCGATAAAAATGCCCTCATTGTTGAGGGCTTTTTTATACTAGTTTGTCGGTTGTGGTTATTGCACTTCTTGAATCAGGTTTTCTAAAGCGTCCACTTTGCTTGGTTGAAGCGGCTGTTCTGGCGGAGCAGTTGTTTCAGCAGTATCTGGCACAGCGATTTCCTGTCCCGGCAGATCTTCGAAATCCGTTTCTGTCCGTTTCGGGACGACCACAGGTGCCGGGCGGTAAAGCGTAGTGGCCATTGGTGGTGAAGACGGATCATTCTGCGCTTCATCACCCTGAACTGCCTTGCTTCGATTCACTGGTGCCTTGGCATTACGGTCTAAACGCACCCATGCTTCTGGCTGACCTTTTAAGGCATTGCCCATAAAGTCGGTCCAGATCGGTAAGGCTGCCACACCACCATATTCACGGCGTCCCAAGGTTTTAGGCTGGTCAAAGCCGACCCAGGTGATAGTAACCAGTTTGCCATTGAACCCTGCGAACCAGGCATCTTTGGCGTCATTGGTGGTTCCGGTTTTGCCCCCAATATCATTTCGCCCGATTCTTAAGGCCGCACGGCCGGTACCGTGCTGAATCACATCACGCAGAATATTGGCCATGTCATAGGCAGAGCTGGATTTTAAAATACGCTGTGCCTGACGATAATTACTGTCTTCGGCAGAGACTTTGGGTGCAGCCTGTTTCTGTTCTAGAGTTGTATTGTTGATTGCAATCGCTTCATCATCTGCGGTCATGGTGTCGGCAGGTTGAGCAGATTCTTCTTCGGTATTGATACAGGAAATACACGCATATTCAGGCTGAGCCTCAAAAATGGTATGGCCATAGGCATCTTCAATACGGTTAATGAAATGTGGCTGGATCCGGTAACCGCCGTTGGCAAAAGTCGCATAACCTGTCGCCATCTGAATCGGCAGAACCTGAGGCGTGCCGAGTGCAATGGTATAGTTACGCGGGATCTGATTGTCCTGTAAACCAAAATCCATAAACAGCTGACGGGTACGTTCAATCCCGACAGCCTGTAATAAACGCACTGAAACGGTATTGCGCGAAAGATAAAGTGCGCGGCGTAGCGGGATCATCCCCAGATAACGGCCATCTGAATTACGAGGTGTCCATTTGCCAATGGTAATTGGCGCATCATTCACCATGGTATGCGGTGTCATGCCTCGTTCTAAAGCCAGTGCATAAACAAAAGGCTTAATCGTAGAGCCGGGTTGACGCCAGCCCTGGATTGCACGGTTAAATTTCGACTGATAAAAGTTGTATCCGCCCACAATGGCTTCAATTGCACCATTATTTGGATTGATGGCAATCAACTGTCCTTGCACATTTGGAATTTGTACCAGCGACCACGAGGTTTTATTCTGATTCGGTCGTAAACGTATAATATCTTTGACTTTGACAATCTCGGAAGCTTTGCTCGGCGCACCACCTACACTGTTGACATTGCGAAAGGGGCGCGCCCAAGACATACCGGACCACGGTACAGTTACCGTGGTGCCATCCTGCATCAACGCTTCAAAACTGGAATTGCCAACCTTGGTTACTTGAGCAGGGTAGGTGTTGGCATAGGCACGGAAATTTTCCAGCGGTTGATCATGTGCTTCAGCACCACGCCAGCCATGTCGACGGTCATAAGCTTCCAGACCCTCTTGTACCGCCTGTTCTGCATAGGTCTGGCGTTCACTATGGATGGTGGTATAGACCTTGTAGCCAGAATCTACCGCCTGTTCGCCAAAGTTTTGTACCAGTTCAGAACGCACCATCTCACCGACATACGGGAATTTGTTACGAGTACTTCGGTCAGGCATATCCAGATTGATGGGTTCAGCAATCGCTTGTTGATACTGACTCTGGTTCAGATAGCCCAGTTGCAGCATACGTCCTAAAATCCAGTTGCGACGTTCGAGAGCACGTTTGGGGTTGGCCACCGGATTATATCGAGAAGGCGCTTTAGGTAAGCCCGAAATCATGGCCATCTGCGCAATCGAAAGCTCTTCTAAACTCTTGTTATAGTAAATTTTGGCTGCTGCTGCGATCCCGTAGGCATTTTTACCCAAGAAGATCTTATTCACATAGAGTGTCAGAATTTCTTCTTTAGTCAGGCTTTGCTCAATCTTACGGGCCAGAAAAATTTCAGTCAGTTTACGCTTGAGTGTTCGTTCAGGGCTGAGATAATAGTTTTTCGCCACCTGCATGGTGATAGTGGAACCACCGGTCTGCACATCCGAACCGGTGATACTTTCACTGACTGCACGGCCTAAGCTTTTAAAACTGATTCCGCTATGCTCGAAAAAGCTGGAATCTTCAGCGGCGAGGAAAGCATGAATAAACTCGGATGGAATTTGTTCATATTTCACGGGAACAGAAAGCTTGCCACCATACTCAGCAATTAATTCATTATCTGAACTAAAAACTTGTAAAGGCTTTAATAAAGGCGCCTTTTTAAGCGTGGACATTTCAGGCAAAGATGGGGCAATATAGAGATACATGCCATAGAAACCCATCGGAATTGAGATCAGGATAATGATAATGATCAAAAAAAATGGGTGAACAAGGCCTGAACAAGATAGCTTTTTCATAACAAGTAAGTTTTAATAAGAGCTAATGGCGAACTAATTACCGATCAGTATATCCTTTAGATATACATATTGTTAGATGAGTTATTGTATCTATATAAAATTATAGATCGGATCGATTGGTAAGTTAGATTTAATTGGGGACAAAAAAATAATAGGAATTATATTGTGCGCAGGTTATATCGTAAACCAAATAAGGGGTTAATAGGAGTTGATATTAGTTCGACTTCTGTTAAGGTTTTGGAGCTTTCTGTAAAAAGTAGCCGTTACTGGGTAGAGAGCTATGCTTTGGTCCCATTAATGGAAAACAGTGTTGTTGAAAAAAACGTCTTAAACCCGGAAGCAGTCGCGGATGCCCTTGGGCGTGCAATTAATTTGGCCAACACCCAGTCGAATCATGCCGCTTTTGCCATTCCAACCTCTATGGTGATTACCAAAACTATCGAGATGGATGCAGACATGTCGAATGATGAGCGTGAAGTTCAGATTCGTGAGGATGCAGAACAGTATATTCCGTTCCCACTCGATGAAGCCAGTCTGGACTTTGAAGTTCTGCCTGACCGTCTTGCCAATCCAAACCGGGTCAATGTGCTGTTGGTGGCAACCCGCATTGAAAATATTGAAGCACGTTCTGAAGTTTTGGAAATTGCCGGACTGACACCCAAGATCGCGGATGTAGAAAGTTTTGCGCTGGAAAATGCTTTTAAAGTGTTTTCGGATACTTTGCCGATGGGGGTAAATACTGTCGGTATTTTAGACATTGGACATAGTATGACGACTTTATCGGTCATGCAGAACAACAAAATTATTTATACCCGTGAGCAGGTGTTCGGTGGCAAACAGCTGACTCAGGAAATTCAGAACCGTTATGGTCTGTCTTTTGAAGAAGCCGGGCGTGCTAAAAAAACCCGTGCTTTGCCAGATGACTATGATATTGAAGTGCTAGAACCGTTCCTGGATGCCGTGGTGCAACAGGCAGCGCGGTCATTACAATTCTTCTTTTCATCGTCTCAGTTTAATGAGATTGATCATATTTTATTGGCTGGCGGGAATGCCAATATTCCAGGTCTGGCAAAATTATTACAACAAAAACTCGGTTACCGTGTCACGATCGCGAATCCATTTTTGCAAATGGGCTTTTCTCCTCAAATTGATATTAAAAAAATTGAAAATGACGCGTCATCACTCATGGTTGCATGTGGTTTGGCATTGAGGAGTTTTGATTAATGGCAAAGATTAACTTACTTCCTTGGCGTGATGAGCTAAGAATTAAAAGAAATAATGAATTCGTGGCAATCTGTGTGGGGGCACTTTTCTTAGGACTGGCGGCGGCAGGTTCAACCTGGTTTTATTATGATCACAAGCTTCAGGATCAGGAACAGGCCAATCAGCTGATTCAAAGTACCAACCAGAATCTGGATGTGCAGTTAAAAGCGCTAGAAGGTTTGCAAGAGCAACGTAATGCCATTGTTGAGCGGATGAAGCTGATTCAGGGCTTGCAAACGCAACGTCCGATCGCGGTGCATTTGATTGATGAAATTGTGCGGGTGACACCAGCCAATATGTACATCACCAAGTTTCAGCGTACTGGCGATAAATTTAGCATCGAAGGTCGAGCCGAGAGTCCAAATACCGTAGCAGAATTACTGCGTAATCTGGAAGCTTCCTCCTGGTACCGAAATGCCTTTATGAATGCCTTCCTGGTGGCTGAAGAATCCAAAGAAAAGGCACCGAGCTCGATTATTCCACGTGTTGAAGAGTCTTATGGCAGCTTTACCGTGACTGTGGATCTGGATCAGATCGCTGAACCGGTACTGAATGAAGAACAGCAAGCAGCCAATACCACTCCGGGGGCATCATCATGAGTAATGAAAAATTCGATGAGTTCAGCCAGGATGCCGTGGCTGTACCTAAAAATAAAATGACTGTTGAGAAATTTTTTCAGCAATTCAATACCCTAGATCCTAATAATTATGGCAGCTGGCCTTTGTCGGTCAAGATTAGCTGCTGGATTTTTATTGTTATCTTGGTATTTATGCTGATTTATTTTGCCCTGACCAGAAGTACGATTGAATCGATTTCACAAGCCAGTGCGCAGGAACAAAACCTGCTGAATGAGTTTCGTGAAAAGGAATCAAAATTACGTAATCTACAACAATATCAGATTCAGCTTCAGGAAATGGAAGCACGTTTTAACCAGCAATTAGAACAATTGCCGAAGGAAACTGAAATTCCGGGTCTGGTTGAGGATATTAACCTGAGCGGTGTCAATTCAGGTCTGAAGTTTAAAAATATCCGTCTGGAACCTGAAATTAAGCAAGAGTTCTTTATTGAACAGCCAATTGCGATTGAAGCGACTGGGGATTATCACGCTTTTGGTTCTTTTGTCAGCAGTATTGCAGGCTTGTCGCGTATTGTTACCTTGCATGATTTCACCATTACCGGTACTGAGAATAAAGAGAAAAAGTCTGAGATTCCGGTGATTGATTATGTGGTCAAGGCCAAAACCTATCGTTATGTGGGCAATGCCGAGGCTTCTTCAGCAGGTACGAGCACGACTCAGGGGGCGCAGTAATGAATAGGATTAAAATTACTTCAGTTTTAGCGCTTGGACTGGTATTGCTAGGATGTGATTCACGTATTGATGCAGTCAATCAGGAAATGGCCAATATTCGTAACCAGCCACCTTTGCCGATTGAACCTGCACCCGATTTTATGCCAGTTGAAACCTTCAACTATGCAGCACATCAGATCAAAAGTCCTTTCCTGCCAAGTTCTCTGGCTGCCGAGCTAAAGATTATGGCAGGGAAACGGGTTTATCCAAATTTGTCACGTCAATTGCAACCACTGGAAAGTTATCCTCTGGAAACCTTGAGCATGAAAGGCAGCATGCGTAATCAGGCCGGACAGATTCTGGCTTTAATCCAGACACCGGACGGTGAGATTGAACGGATACAGCGTGGTAGCTATATGGGGCTTAATCATGGTCGTGTGAGTGGTATTACACCAACGCAGATCGATTTGATTGAGATTATTCCAGATGGCCGTGAAGGATATGTGGAGCGTCCGCGAAGTCTGGTTCTGATTGGGCTGGCACCATAAGTTTTAGGGAATAACAATGAATAAGAGTATTAAAGAATTTATTTTTGGGGATGCTAATACAATGAATCGTGTGTTTCGTCAGTTTTCAATGGGTGCTGTTGCGATTGCGGTGATGCAAGCAGCTAGCGCGCAGGTAGCCGTGACCAATATCGTAGCTATGCAGCTTCCTGGACAAGGAACTGAAATTCGGGTGATGTTCAATGGTTTGCCACCACAGCCACAGGCCTATCAATTAGAATCACCTTCACGTCTAATTTTAGATTTTGACCAGGCCCAACAAAACTTAAAGCAAAGCAATATTCCGGTGGCAACACGTGAAGCCAGTTCGGTCGATGTGACTTCGGATGCACAACGTGCCCGTTTGACTGTTAATCTGGCAGATGCTGGTGCCTTTACCACGCGAGTTGAAGGGAATACCTTTATCCTGAAAATCAACTCAGCCACGCCAGTCGCGACAGCTCAACCGGTATTACAGCAGTCAGCTCAGGGAATTAGTAATATCAGTTTCCAGCGTGGGGCTCAAGGTGAAGGTCAGGTGGTGATTGACCTGGCAGGCAATAATACCCCGGTTGATGTACAGCAGCAGGGGACTAAAATCATTGTTCGAACCTTAGGCACGAAGATCCCGACGCATTTGACCCGTCGTCTGAATGTGAATGATTTTGCGACGCCTGTGTCGAGTGTGGATGCAGTGAATCAAAATGGATCAGGCGTGATTACGATCCAGTCCGGGGAAAGTTATGAATATATGGCTTATCAAACGGATAATAAGCTGACCATCAGTTTGAAACGACCAGAAGCCAAGAGTCCATTGCGTCCTAAAACCGTCAATTATTCTGGTAAGAAAATCTCTTTGGATTTTCAGGATATCGAAGTCCGTCGTGTTTTACAGCTCTTAGCCGATTTCACCGATATCAATATGGTAGCTGCAGATAGTGTACAGGGTAATATTACTTTGCGCTTAAAAGAAGTACCATGGGATCAGGCTCTCGATATCGTGTTAAAAACCAAAAATCTGGATAAGCGCCGTAATGGCAATGTGATCTGGATTGCACCGGTGGCGGAACTGATTAAGGCTGAAGAGGAAGAAGCGAAGGCCTTAAAGCAGAGTGTTGCACTTGCACCAATTCAAACCGAATATATGCAGCTCAGTTATGCTAAAGCTACAGATATTGAAAAACTGATCACTCAAAATAAAGGTGCATCTAGTTCGGGCGGTTCAAGTAACACCACGAATAATGATGATAAAGAAAGTTTATTAAGTTCACGTGGTTCAGTGTCTATCGATGCACGAACCAATACTATTATTGTGAATGATACCCAGCCTTTTATCGATAAAATCCGGAATATGGTGGATCTGCTCGATGTACAGGTCAAGCAGGTAATGGTTGAGGCGCGTATTGTACGTGCCACCACTGACTTCACTAAAGAAATGGGGGTGAAGTGGGGGATTCTGTCACAAGGAATTACCAACAATAATAGTCTTCTGGTCGGTGGTAGCGATACGACGTTGTGGGATCTCAGAGATCCGCAAGAAAGTGATTTGGGCGGATATACTTATGAAATTCAGCGTCCACAAAACCTGAATGTAGACTTGGGTGTCACCAGTCCGGGCGCCAGCCGTATTGCCTTTGGTTTGATTAGTCTCTCTGATTTTATGCTGGATCTTGAACTGTCTGCATTGCAAGCGGATGGCTATGGTGAAGTTATTTCAACACCAAAAGTACTCACAGCAGACAAGCAAAAAGCCACGGTTGCATCTGGTTCACAAATTCCGTACCAATCTGCTGAAGGTGGAGGGGCCAATGCTGTATCCACTACTGAGTTTATTGATGCGACTTTGAGTCTGGATGTCACGCCAAGTATTACTCCTGATGGGAAAGTGCAGATGGAGCTGAATATTACCAGTGACTCCCCAGGCAACCCAACGCCGACCGGACAATTGACTATTAATAAAAACCAGATCAATACCAATGTGCTGGTGGATAATGGTGAAACAGTGGTCCTGGGTGGGATTTTTGAGCAGGAAACCCGTAATGCACAAACCAAGGTGCCATTCCTGGGGGATATTCCTTATGTAGGGCGTTTATTCCGTAAAGATTTAAAATCGGATAACAAGCGTGAGTTGCTGATTTTCGTTACACCTCGAATTGTTAATGACAGTGTTTCAAGAAATCATTAATATATTTTGAATTTAACAAAACGAATAGGTGACTCCTTGCCAAGCAAAGAGTTTGAAACCCTACCAAATCTTTATTTGGTAGGGCCGATGGGGGCCGGTAAAACAACAGTAGGACGACATCTCGCAGAATTGTTAGGACGCGAATTTCTAGATAGCGATCATGAAATTGAACGTAAAACAGGTGCGACGATTCCCTGGATTTTTGAGAAAGAAGGGGAACAGGGTTTTCGTGACCGTGAAACTGCTGTAATTAATGAACTGACTTCACGCCCCCATTTAGTTTTAGCCACTGGCGGTGGTGCCATTACTCAGGTCTTGAATCGGGACTATCTGAAACAGCGTGGGATCGTCGTTTATCTCTATACGCCGGTTGAAATTCAACTGCAGCGTACCTATCGCGATAAAAACCGTCCACTCCTCCAAGTCGAAAATCCGGAACAAAAGTTACGTGATTTATTGGCAGTTCGTGACCCCTTGTATCGGGAAGTGGCACATCATATCATTGAGACCAATCAGGGTGCGGCACGAGATCTGGCGCAGCGGATTCTCAATCTCATTACTTCCAAGAACTAAGTACATTGAATAAAGTGGTTAATCAAACATGCAAACCTTATATGTAGAACTCGGAGAACGTCGTTACCCTATTTTTATCGGGAGCGATCTTGATCCACAGGCCTTATTGGCTCCCTATATTCATGGCAAGCAAGTGATGATTGTGAGCAATACCACGGTTGCGCCACTTTATTTGCAGCATTATCAAACTGCGATTGCAGCTTTAGACAAGCATGTTGCGACCTGTATTTTGCCCGATGGTGAAAAATATAAGGATAGCCAGCATCTGAATCTGATCTTTGATGCATTGCTTGAAGCTGGTTTTAACCGGGACTGTACGGTGCTTGCGCTCGGTGGTGGTGTGATTGGCGATATGGCCGGTTTTGCTTCGGCATGTTTCCAGCGTGGCGTGTACTTCATTCAGGTACCGACGACTTTACTGTCTCAAGTCGATTCCAGTGTCGGTGGAAAAACCGGGATTAATCATCCACTGGGTAAAAACATGATTGGTGCATTTCAGCAACCGCAAGTGGTGCTGGCCGATATGTCGCAACTTTCTACTTTACCCGATCGTGAACTTGCGGCCGGTTTGGCTGAAGTCATTAAATATGCGCTACTCGGTGATGAATCATTTCTGCTCTGGCTTGAAGAGAACATGGATGCTCTGGTCAGTCGTGATGAGAAACTACTGGCTGAGGCCGTTTATCGTTCCTGTGCGCACAAGGCCCGGATTGTCGCCAATGATGAAAAAGAGCAAGGGGAACGTGCTCTACTGAATCTGGGGCATACTTTTGGACATGCGATTGAATCTTATCTGGGGTATGGTGTCTGGCTACATGGTGAGGCTGTTGCAACAGGTATGGTCATGGCGGCAGATTTATCACAACGTATGGGCTGGATTTCTCAGGGTGATCTGGAACGTACAAAAAAAATCATTTCTCGTGCCAAACTTCCGATCGTTTGTCCTAAAATCCCTCTTGATGATTTCCTGGCATATATGGCCCATGACAAAAAAGTCTTGAATGGACAATTGCGTCTGGTGTTGTTGCAACAATTAGGTAAAGCTGTGATTACTCGAGATTTTGATCTTGAGCGAATGCAACAGGCAATTTTAGCGAATCAGGCATAGGTTTTAGTTTTTATGACAGCATTACACACTCCTTGGCAAAAGGTTCAGCACTATTTCTGGCTGGTCTGTGGTGTATGCTGTCTATTTGCAGCCTTGATCTTTTGGGCCATTACTGATTCAGATGCGGTAATTGAAGTGGAAAAAAAGCCAGAAACTAAAGTTCAATTACAAATTCAGCCGGAAAAAGTAGCGACAATGACCCATCTTGGTGCACTTTCTGACGAGGTCAAACCCCTCGATTTGAATACGCGCACCATTGTAAATGCCAATCATGAGCCAGAATTTCGCGGCACCAAATTTGTTAATGATGCGAAAAAACAGCATGCGATTGAATTATTTCGTGTCAGTAATGAAGCCATTCTAAAAAGCTTTCTTAAAAAACAGCCAGATCGTAAGGCTTTTATTTATCTAAGAATATCCGGTGAAAATCAGCCAGAACAATATGTGCTGCTGTATGGTCAGTATAAGACCGCCGCAGAAGCCAATCAGGCCTTATCTACATTAAATTTAAATTTGCCTGCTTCAGTAAAGCCTGAAGTGGTGCCAATACAGCAGTATGTCAGTCTGGTCAATAATCTGGGTTCAGAGGAGTTGGCAAGCAATCAAAAACTGTATGAGATTCGCTTGAAAAACGTACCTTTACCGAAGGTAGATGAATCTGTACGACTCAGACAGCAAACTCAGGCCGAGGTTAAACCGCGTAATTCGGATGCGACCACTAGTACCACAATTGTGCGTCGTGATGCTGCTGGCAATGTGCTCGATGTACAGAAATCCGAGAGCGCTGTAGAAGGTGCTCCGCAACCACAAAACAATAATAATCGACCGAACCAGGGGGGGAATTCCCGTCCTCAAAACAATGAGATTAGTGATCCTTTTAACTAATCCGTTCTAAAATAGCGCACCAAAAAAATGACCTAATTAGAAATGTGCGCTTTTGGTGCAAAAAATACACATTAAAAATAACCAGTATCCCTGTAATCCTTGTTAAAGCTTTGTCATCTGTATGGTTTTAATTTATGTGCTATTTATTGGCATGTAATTTGCTTTATTGGTGCATGGATTGAATTAATCTCCCTGTTTTAGCGCGAAAAATGATTCGATGACAACCTATGAATGTCATATTTATTCCTGATTTTTATGTTATTCATTAGCAAAATAAACTTTATTTTTTATGCATTCGGTCTGAAAAAGGACTAGGCTGAAGAAATAAAGATGAAAAGATTTTGCTCTAGCAAGACGGTCTTCGAAAGTCCATTACACGCAGCGCAGAGAAGAATTTAGATTGTTTAACAGCCTATAAGGCTTCGTGAAAAGAAGGGTACGCTATGCACATGCCATCGCCTAATAATGTAGCTCCCGCTCAAGGTTTATACCAACCGGATGAGTTTAAAGATAACTGTGGTTTCGGTTTAATTGCCCATATGCAGGGCGATGCAAGCCATGATCTTGTCAAGACCGCGATTCATAGCCTAAGTTGTATGACCCATCGTGGTGGTATTGCCGCCGATGGCAAGACTGGGGATGGCTGTGGTCTGCTTTTGGCGATGCCGAAAAAGTTCTTTCGTGAAGAAGCAAAACGCTTAAGTGATACGACTTTAAGTGAAGTCTTTGCTGTCGGTTCGGTGTTCCTAAATCTTGATCCTGCGCTTGCTGCACATGCCAAACAGGTTTTAAACAAAGAAATTGAAGCTGAAGGTCTCATTGTTCTGGCTTGGCGTGTGATTCCAACCCATGTCGATGCACTGGGTGAAATTGCCTTGCAATCGATGCCGGCATTTGAACAGATTATTGTCAATTGCCCGATGGGCGTGACCGAGGTTGAATTTAACCGTAAGTTATTCCTGGCGCGTCGTCGCGCAGAACAATTGCTGCTGAATGATACCTCTTTCTATGTCACCACTTTATGTTCAACGGTCATCAGCTATAAAGGCTTGATGATGCCGGAAGCGATTGCAGACTTTTATACCGATCTGGCTGATGAACGTCTAGAATCACATATCGTGGTGTTCCATCAGCGTTTCTCGACCAATACCTTGCCACGCTGGCCGTTGGCACAGCCGTTCCGTTATCTGGCGCACAATGGTGAAATCAACACCATTACGGCCAACCGTAACTGGGCCATGGCGCGTGTGCCAAAATTTGAAAATCCGTTATTGCCGGGTTTAACTGAACTGAAACCGATTGTGAATCGTACCGGTTCGGATTCTTCAAGCCTGGATAATATGCTGGAGATTCTGGTCGGTGGTGGTATGGATCTGTTCCGTGCCTTACGTATGCTGGTTCCGCCTGCGTGGCAGAACGTGGAAACGCTTGATGCGGACTTGCGTGCTTTCTATGAATTTAACTCAAAACATATGGAAGCCTGGGATGGCCCGGCAGGTCTGGTAATTCAGGATGGCCGTCATGCCATTTGTATGCTGGATCGTAATGGTTTACGTCCGGCACGTTGGGTGATTACCAAAAATGGCTACATCACATTGGCATCGGAAATTGGGGTCTGGGGTTATCAACCTGAAGATGTGATTTCTAAAGGTCGTGTTGGCCCCGGCCAAATGCTGGTGATCGATACGCAAACCGGCAAGGTACTGGATACACAAGATGTGAATCATCATCTAAAACGTATGCGTCCATACCGTGAATGGTTACGTGAAAACTCTGTGCGTTTGCAAGGTAGCCCCGAGCTGGAAGAATATTTATGTGATCAAGGCTTAAAAGGCGATGGCCTGAAAGCGGCACAGAAAATGTTCATGGTAACCTTTGAAGAGCGTGACCAGCTGTTGCGTCCAATCGCGGAAAGTGGTCAGGAAGCGGTGGGATCGATGGGCGATGATACGCCCATGGCAGTATTGTCACGTCAGGTTCGCCATGTGTCGGATTATTTCCGTCAGCAGTTTGCGCAGGTGACCAACCCGCCAATTGATCCACTGCGTGAATCGATCGTGATGTCACTGGAGACCTGTTTAGGCCGTGAACAAAACGTGTTTGAACAGGGGCCTGAACATGCTGACCGTCTGATTATTTCCAGTCCGGTTCTTTCAAACTCGAAAATGCATCAAATTCGTACCTTGGGGCGTAAAGGTTACGAAATTGCTGACATCGACCTGAACTATACTGAAACTGAAGGTTTACAAGCCGCAATTCTGCGTATTTGCATCGAGGCTGCACAAGCGATTCGTGATGGCAAAACTTTACTGATGCTTTCAGACAAGAAAATTCGTGAAGGCCACTTGCCGGCCAATGCCTTTATGGTGACCGGTGCGGTGCATCATTACTTGATTAATACCGGTTTGCGTACCGATGCCAACCTGATTGTTGAAACCGGTTTTGCCCGTGATCCACATCAGTTCGCAGTGCTTCTCGGCTTTGGCGCAACCGCGATTTATCCATATCTGGCTTATGACGTGATCAATGATCTGGTCGCCAAAGGCGAGCTCTTGGGTGATCCAATCTATGCACAAAACAATTTCCGTAAAGGCATTGAGAAAGGCTTACTCAAAGTTCTATCGAAAATGGGAATTTCGACGGTAGCCTCTTACCGTGGCGGTCAGTTATTTGAAGCAGTCGGTCTGTCGAATGAAGTGGTTGATACATGCTTCATTGGTGTGCCGAGTCGTATTCAGGGTGCGACCTTTGTTGACCTTGAAAATGACCAGAAACAGTTGGCCGATCTTGCCTGGAAAAACCGTAAACCCATTGATCAGGGTGGTTTGCTGAAGTTTGTCTTTGGTAAGGAATATCATGCCTTTAATCCGGATGTAATCAACTCGCTGCATAAAGCAGTGCGTTCGGGTAATTATTCCGACTTTAAAGAATATGCCGAACTGGTGAATAACCGTCCGATTGCCACCATTCGTGACCTGTTCAAACTGAAAACTGATAATTCGATTCCAGTGGATCAAGTGGAATCGGTGGAAGAAATCCTGCCGCGCTTTGACTCTGCTGGTATGTCTTTGGGTGCATTGTCGCCGGAAGCACATGAAGCGATTGCGATTGCCATGAACACCATCGGTGGTCGCTCGAACTCGGGTGAGGGCGGTGAAGATCCAGCGCGTTACGGCACCATCCGTAACTCGAAAATCAAACAAATTGCATCGGGCCGTTTTGGTGTAACGCCTGCGTATTTAACATCGGCAGAAGTCCTGCAAATTAAAGTCGCGCAAGGTGCAAAACCAGGTGAAGGTGGTCAGTTGCCGGGTGGTAAAGTAAATGGTCTTATTGCCCGTTTACGTTACTCTGTGCCGGGCGTTACCCTGATTTCGCCACCTCCGCATCATGACATCTATTCAATTGAAGATTTATCACAGTTGATCTTTGATTTAAAACAGGTTAACCCACAGGCGATGGTGTCAGTTAAGCTGGTTTCTGAACCGGGTGTCGGTACGATTGCGGCAGGTGTAGCGAAAGCGTATGCCGATTTCATTACCATTTCTGGTTATGATGGCGGGACAGCGGCTTCTCCACTTTCTTCCATTCATCATGCAGGTTCACCTTGGGAACTGGGTCTTTCTGAGGCACATCAGGCCCTTCGTGTGAATGACCTGCGTGGTAAAGTTCGTGTACAAACAGATGGCGGTTTAAAAACCGGTCTGGATGTCGTAAAAGCAGCAATTCTGGGTGCAGAAAGCTTCGGCTTTGGTTCAACCCCAATGATCGCATTGGGTTGTAAATACCTGCGTATCTGCCACCTGAATAACTGTGCAACCGGTGTCGCAACCCAGCAAGACCATTTACGTCAAGAGCATTATATTGGCGAGCCACAAATGCTGATCAACTTCTTCACCTTTATTGCTGAAGAAACCCGTGAATGGTTGGCAGCACTGGGTGTATCGCATCTAAAAGACCTGATTGGCCGGACAGATTTATTAGAAGTCTTGCCGGGTGAGACCGCCAAGCATGCGCATCTTGATTTAAGTAAATTACTGGAATCCCATCCTGCTGCGGAAGGTAAAGCACAGTATTGTCAGGTTCAAGGCAATGCGCCATTTGATAAAGGTATTCTGGCAGAGAAAATGGTGGCGGAAATCCTGCCTGCGATTGAAGCCGGAACAGGCGGTGAGTATCACTTCTCGATTGGTAACTGTGACCGTTCGATTGGTGCGCGTTTATCCGGTGAAATTGCCCGCCGTTATGGCAACCTGAGCATGGAAAATCATCCGGTGAAAGTACACCTGAATGGTACTGCAGGTCAGTCGCTGGGTGTCTGGAACGCCGGTGGTCTGCATATCAGCCTTGAAGGCGATGCCAATGACTATGTCGGTAAAGGCATGGCCGGTGGTCGCATCTCGATCTTCCCGCCAAAAGGTTCGCCTTTCCAGACCCAAAATACCGCGATCATTGGCAACACCTGCCTCTACGGTGCCACTGGCGGTAAGCTATATGCCGCGGGTACGGCAGGCGAGCGTTTCGCGGTGCGTAACTCGGGCGCATTTGCGGTCATCGAAGGTGCCGGCGATCACTGCTGTGAATATATGACCGGTGGGATTGTGACCGTGCTGGGTAAAGTTGGACATAACTTCGGGGCGGGTATGACCGGTGGTTTTGCTTATGTACTTGATCTGGATAATGACTTCGTTGATCATTATAACCACGAACTAATTGAGCTGAATCGTATTTCCACCGAAGCGATGGAAGAGCACAAAGCCTTTCTGGGTCGTATCCTGGATGAACATATTAAAGAAACCGGTAGTGCTTGGGCGTACAAGATCCGCCATGAGTTTGATTTCTATAGCCGTAAGTTCTGGTTGGTAAAACCAAAAGCAGCCAACTTGCAAACGCTGTTAAAAACAACTCAAGCTGATCCACAATAATTCCACGACCAACAGATATATAGGCAGAAGTAAGGTAACTGTAAAGCCCTTACCTCTAGCCACGGAGAGAGACATGGCAGAACGCCTGAGTAATGACTTTCAATTTCTGGATGTCGCACGCCAAGATCCAGAGAAAAAAGAGCTTGATGTCCGCAAAGCAGAATTTGTGGAAATTTATAAACCGTTTACTGCGGAAATCGCTGCGAACCAGACTCATCGTTGTCTCGGTTGTGGTAACCCGTATTGTGAGTGGAAATGTCCGGTACATAACTACATTCCGAACTGGTTGAAACTGGTGGCTGAAGGACGTTTGTTTCAGGCAGCGGAACTGTGCCACCAGACCAATACCTTGCCGGAAGTCTGTGGTCGTGTCTGTCCGCAAGACCGTCTCTGTGAAGGGGCCTGTACCCTGAACGATGGTTTCGGCGCGGTCACCATTGGCAATGCTGAAAAATATATCAACGATACCGCCTTTGCTTTGGGCTGGCGTCCGGATATGTCTAATGTGAAGTGGACCAATAAAAAAGTCGCGATTATTGGTGCAGGTCCTGCCGGACTTGGCTGTGCGGATATTTTGGTTCGTGCCGGCGTAAAGCCAGTCGTGTTTGACAAACGTCCGGAAATTGGTGGTCTTTTAACATTTGGTATTCCAGAATTTAAAATGGAAAAAGATGTGATGAAACGCCGCCGTGAAATTTTCACCGGCATGGGCGTGGAATTCCGTCTCAATACTGAAATTGGCACCGATGTCACGATTGACCAGTTACTTAATGATTATGATGCGGTATTCATGGGCATGGGCACCTATACCTACATGAAAGGTGGTTTTGCCGGCGAAGACCTGGATGGTGTTGTTGATGCACTGGACTTCCTGATTGCCAATGTCAACCGTACTCAAGGCTGGGAAAAAGATCCGGCTGAATATATCAGCGTACAAGGCAAAAAAGTCATTGTGCTGGGCGGTGGTGATACAGCGATGGACTGTAACCGGACTTCGATTCGTCAAGGTGCTGAGACAGTCACTTGTGCTTATCGTCGTGATGAAGAAAACATGCCGGGTTCACGTCGTGAAGTACAAAATGCACGTGAAGAAGGGGTGGAATTTCAATTCAACCGTCAGCCAATCGAGATTGTCGGTGAAAATGGCAAAGTGACTGGCGTGAAATTTATTACTACTCAGCTAGGTGAGCCAGATAGCCGTGGTCGCCGTAGTCCAGAGCCGATTCCGGGTTCAGAAGAAATTCTTCCGGCGGATGCAGTCCTGCTTGCTTTCGGTTTCCGTACTAGTCCAGCAGATTGGTTCATCGATGTAGAAATTAATCTGGATGGTTCAGGTCGTGTCGTTGCTGCTGAACAGCAGCAATACAAGTTCCAGACCTCAAATCCGAAAATCTTTGCTGGTGGTGACATGGTTCGCGGATCTGACTTGGTCGTCACAGCCATCTGGGAAGGTCGTCAGGCCGCAGAAGGGATTCTGGATTATCTGGAAGTTTAACCGTTAAGAATAAGCTCAAATTATTCAAGAACACCCGCTACGGCGGGTTTTTTCATCTTCGATAATTTTTAATTTTAAAGTGTGAAGCATTAAAAAGATTATAAAAAGTAACAAAACTTTAGAAAATACTGTTTAAAATCAAATTAATTAAATAAATATCAATAAATAATTGAGGATAAACATCATGCGTCTATTCAAACAATCTTTAATAACCCTGATGCTGGCCAGTACCTTGACTCTCACAGGATGTGGCTATAACACTTTGCAGGTGAAAGATGAAGCGGTCACTGCGTCATGGTCTGAAGTGCAAAACCAGTATCAGCGCCGTGCCGATTTGGTGCCGAATCTGGTTAATGTGGTCAAAGGCTATGCCGCACATGAAGAACAGGTATTAACCGAAGTGACTCAGGCACGTGCCAATGTTGCCGGTTTAAAAGTAGATCGAGAAGTGCTGGAAGATCCTGAATTATTCCAGCGCTATCAGGAAGCGCAGTCGCAAATGACCAGTGCCTTGTCGCGTTTATTGGCGGTGACTGAAAATTATCCAGACCTGAAAGCCAACCAGCAGTTCCGTGATTTACAGGTACAGCTCGAAGGCACTGAAAATAGAATTGCTGTGGCACGTAACCGTTATATCACCACGGTTCAGGACTTTAATGGCTATGCGCGTCAATTCCCGCAAGTGATGACGGCAAAAGTGATTGGGATGGACACCAAACCAAACTTTAGTGCCGAGCAAAGTGCACAGAAAGCCCCGACAGTTTCATTTGATTAAGATCAAATTTTGCAAAAGAGAGAGTGGCTGCAATGAGGCATAATCTGGCGGCAAAATTCTGTGCTGGTTTGTTGATCAGTTTAAGTGCAAGTCTGAACAATCTGGCTTGGAGTGAGACCGCGACAGCAACGGATACCGAAGAAGTTATTGTTGCACGTGAAATATTGCAAAATCCGGCTGCGACTAATTCTCAAACGGCTACTGAAACAGCCTCAGCCCGGCAGCCACAAATTGCCAATGATATGGCCGAAGGCCAGATTCAGCGTGATTTACCCAGTCTAAATGAACCGGTGATTGATCAGGCCAATATACTCAGTCCAGCTGAAAAGCAGCAACTTAGTCAGCGTATTTTAAACTTGCATAATGCGGGCAAAGGCCAGGTTGGTGTCGTGATTGTTCCAACCACGGGACAGGAAGATATTTTTGATTATTCCATGCGCGTGGCTGATGCCTGGCAGCTCGGCTCGGCCAAACGGGATAATGGTTTGTTGATGACCATTGCCATCAATGATCGGCGCATTCAAATCTTGACTGGCTATGGGTTGGAAGGCGTGCTGCCCGATATCGTGGCAGGTCGGATTATCAATGACAAGATCACGCCATATTTTAAACAGGGCCAATATGCGCAAGGGATTGATACGGGACTGGCTGAAATCGAACGGATTTTAAGTCTTGATCCTGAAATTGCTGCACAGGCCGCGGATGAAATCAAACAGCGTCAGGAGCAAGCTTATCAGGCCCAAAAAGCATCTCAAGCTACTTTTGGAAGCGTCATCTTTATTATTATTGCGGGTGTCATTGGTTCTATGATCTTTGGTAAACGTTTGAGTGCAGCGACAGCGGCGGTGGCAGGTACAGCCGCAGGATTGGTGAATGGCTTAGGCTTGGTCGCTAGTTTAATGATTGGCGTAGGTATTTTCTTTTTATTGATCACCTCTATTGCCCAATTGATTTTACATGCCTTTTTAGCAGGTGGCAGCCGGGGCGGCGGTAGTGGCCGTGGTGGTTTTGGTGGGGGCGGCTTCGGCGGTGGCGGTGGTGGTTTTGGTGGGGGAGGAGCATCAGGCTCATGGTAACAACTACAGATACGACAGAGATTGTCACGCAGCCGAAGCTGGAAGAGCATGCGCAGCCGAGTTTTAAACGCTGGCTCAAGCATTTCTTTTATATGCCGGCCACCAAACGCTTTTTCTCCAAGCAGGATCAGCATGCGATTGCAGTGGCGGTGGAAGAAGCCGAGCATGGGCATGTGGGGGAGATTCAGGTGGTGATTGAAGGCTGTCTACCTTCACGATCTGCTTATTATCAAGATACCTTATGTCGTGCTCGTCAGTTATTTGCTGAAATTGGCGTTTGGGATACCGAATATAATAGTGGGGTACTCCTGTATTTGAACCTTTGTGAGCACAAGGTTGAAATTGTGATTGATCGTGGAATTAAAAAAGCAACGACCCAGCAAGTCTGGGATGAAATCTGCCAAAATATTATTCAGCATTTAGTCCAGCAGAAGTTTAAAGAAGGTGTAATTGAAGGAGTGAAACAGATTGGACAGGTTTTAGATGATTACTATGATCGGAAAACAGATGATTTGGAAAATGAATTAGGGAATAAACCGATTATATTGGGGTGAGAACTTTGAAGTAATTTAACAATATATCCTTAATATTCCCCGAAGAGCGTTAGTAAGGTTCGCTTAAAAAAAACAGCCGTTAATAATGTGCTCGTAGACTTGAGTAAGTAAGTTGTAAAAAAAAAGCAGGAAAAATCAACTTTAACCAGCACGGTAAATTGCACAAACAAAAAATAAGATAAAGGCTGTAAAAAGAATTATTAATAATTAAAGGAAGGTTAGGAGAAATTATTAAAAAAGATAAATTAATTATAGTTGGAAAACTTCGATTTAAAACAAAAAACGCATCATACTTGATGCGCTTTCTTAAACGTAAAATTTACATATTATGCACATGACTTAGGACGAACTTTTGGATCTAAGCTTGAAGTACAAGCCCATGCACCTGTTGCAGCAGTATAAGTTAAAGTAACTGTTTGACCGCTTACTAAATCATTGACGCCATTACCAGTTTTGAACGTTGCTTGTAAAGCGCATGATACTGTAGTTGCTGGTGTCGCAGTCACACCAGCCACATATTGACCTGATAAAGTTAAGCCATTTAAAGCACCTGCTGGAGCTGGGTTTGTACCGGTACCAGCAGCTGCTGTACTACATGCATTAGCCATTCCGTTGTTGCTTACAGCCTCAACAACAGGTGTTTTTAGGCCACCTAAAATATTAAGAGCTTCTGTAGCTTGAGCACGAGCAGTGTAGTTTTGATATTGCGGAATCGCAATTGCTGCAAGAATACCGATAATAGCGACCACAATCATCAGCTCGATTAATGTAAAGCCTTTTTGAGCGTTCATAACATTCTCCACAAATGTTTTGTTAATTTATTTATAAGCTTTGTAAGCTAATTTATAGTTTGCACAAAGTGTGCCAAAGTATATTACTAAATAATTTCTCATTAAATCAATAGATTGTTTAATAGTTTAAAAATCTTAAAAATCTTAAAAAGCAAAAAGGTAAATTTATGTAACTAAGTGACAAAAATTGTCAGTTCCTGTTCGCTAGGTGCTTATATGTTTGATCAAAATTGAAGCTTTTATAGGGCAAGATCAAATTACAAAACTATCTGCTTTTTGTTTATCATGAGCAAAATTTCTTTTGCTTAAAGTTCACATGAAATTCACGCTTGCCCTCATCGCAGCAATCTTCATCTCCCTTGCATGGCTCATGCCTATTCATTACCGTCCCTGGGTGACCTATACCGGTGAGCTGTATGCCTTCTTTGCATTATTTATGCTCGCTGCAATCTGCCTAAAAGAAAAATTAAGAATACCAGTAGTTGGTTTGCCATTATTAGTGCTTGCCTGTGTCCCGCTGATACATTTTCTGACAGGACAGGTATTTTTCTTTAGCATCGCCATGATGGGTTTTATTTTTGTCTTTAGCTTTTGGCTGGCAAGTATCTTGGGTTATCATCTTTCAACAGGAGCTTATAATCGGGAAGACACTTTTACTAATTTGAGTTATGTGTTTCTGGCTTCTGGTACTGTCACGGGAATTATTGCACTTTGCCAATGGACAAATCTGGATTCAGTATTGCCAGGCATGGTAAATATCAGTGGTACTCAACGACCTTATGCCAACTTTGCCCAGCCAAATAATATGGCAACGTTTTTACTCATGTCGCTGATGAGTTGCCTATATCTTTACGAAAAGAAAAAAATCCAGACCAAGTGGCTATTTGCCTGCGTTGCTGTGATTGTTATGGGAATCGCTTTAAGTCAGTCACGTACTGCCTGGGTTGCTGCAATCGCCATCATGCTGTATTTAGCGTTCTACCAATATAAAGGTATTATCCGCCTGAAATGGTATTACAGCACTGCTTGGTTCATCTTCTTTGTTGCCTGTATTGGGGCTTTTCCATTACTCAGTCAGTTGGCTGTACAGGCAATGAATACGGACGTCGTACAAAGCAGGGATGTGGTATCTCGTGCCACCGGAGATATGTCACGTATTGCGATCTGGCAGCAAATGATTGCCGCGATTCAGGCTCAGCCATGGTTTGGCTATGGCTGGTATCAGACCAGTGTCGCTTTTGTTTCGATCAGCGATACGGTGCAAGGTCCGGTCTGGATTCGTAGCGCACATAATTTTATTCTGGACTTTTTGCTCTGGAATGGACTGCTCATCGGTTTGCCTTTCTTGGCCTACTTTGGTTATTTGGGTTATCAGCTGCAACGCTGGGTCAATACTCCAGAGTCTGTGATTGGGATTCTGATGATCGGGGCATTTGTTACGCATGCCATGTTTGAGTTTCCACAACATTATGCCTATTTCCTGTTACCAGCCGGTTTCATTCTAGGTACGGTCTTGGCGCAGAATCCAAAAATTAAAACGGTTACGTTGCCTTCGATATGGATGAAACTGACTTTCAGCCTTGGATTGATCTTATTGCTCGTGATTTACCGTGATTATGATGTTGCGGTGCCAAAACTCGGACAAAGTATTCGCTATGAAATGCAGCCTGAAAACATCACCAATGAAAAGCCGATCTATCTGCTGACCGAGTTTAATCACCGGATTGACTGGATCCGAGTCAATCCTTATCGCAAGATGAGCGAAGATGAAATTCATCAATATGAAAAGTTGGTGGTGAGCTATCCAACCAAATACAACTTTTTAAAATATATTCGTTTATTGGCGTATAACGGCTATGTTGATGAAGCGCAGCATCAACTGCAGCGTTTAAATACGATTCAGAAAACTGAACTGAGCTATGCAGAGGTGACTCGGGATATGCCGCGCTAATAAGTACAAAAAAGCCAGCAGATGCTTAATGCTGATCAGTTAAGGAGTTTAGAAATAGACTCTTTAACTTTTCAGTTATTCAAGGCGGAGAATTAATGTTATAAATCAAATACTTGAGAATAATTTGTTACTTCGGTTTCGCCCAAATGAGAAGCGAAGCTTCGCAAGGAAGGCATCTTGCGGAGCAATACTCCTCACCGCAAAACTCGTCAGCCACCATCGACTAGTAAATTTGTCGCAGAAACAATCATTTTTAAATCTAGCCCTGCCTCAAACAGTTGCGGATGACTTTTCTACTTATCAAATATGATCATGAATTTAAAAAAGAAAATGCCAGTCAATTTCTTAACTGACTGGCATTGCAGCAGATGCTGGCTTTTTGATTTTAAATCGAATCTTAGAGCTGACTTTGAATATAATTTTCGATACCCACACTTTCAATTAGGTCGATTTGCGTGGTGGTCCAGTCCAGATAGTTTTCTTCTTTTTCCAGAATTTCCTGTAGCAGATCGCGGGTCACATAATCCATTTCCGTTTCAGCCAGTGCCACAGCTTTCTGAATGGTTTCGATATTTTCTTTGACTTTGCGCACATCACAATGCAGCACTTCTTGAGTGTGCTGGCCGATATACAGTTTGCCCAGATGTTGCAGATTTGGCAGACCTTCTAAAAATAAAATCCGTTCAATAATTTTATCGGCATGCTTCATCTGCACAATCGATTCTTTATATTCTGCCGAGCCCAGTTTCTCAATGCCCCAGTCATTAAACATGCGTGAATGCAGGAAATACTGGTTAATTGCAGTTAGGTGGTGATACAACACCTGATTGAGCTGATTAATCACATCACGATTGCCTTTCATCACATAACTCCATTTGAACCTGTTTTATCTTTCTAAGAAAGCACTCTAAGGATGATAGTAAAGCAAGTCAGGGGGCAATGGCGAGTAATTTATAGAACAGCAAATGAAAATCGCAATCAAATCGATCCAGGCTTAGATCAACGGCAATAAAAACCCGCCAGAGTCAGAGGCGGGGGAGGAGGAATGATCTGAGATCATTGATTTATGATTATCTTTATTCGGTTTAGGCGGCCACAGCCAAACGGGCCGCAATTTGTGAAACTTCATCACTGATGATCATACGGGCTTCTGGTGCACAGCGGCCACAGCAGGTTCCCAAGTCCAATATATCGCGCACATCACGATACGTTTCAGCGCCATTTGCAATAGCATCTTTAATGTCTTGATCTGTAATGCCACGGCATAAACAAACGTACATAGGACACAACCACAGTGTTTAAATAAGATAAGTAATATTATTGATAATTGTTATCGTTTGTCAATAAAAATCATTTGAAATAGCTTTTATTGTGATTGGTGATTTAGATAAAAAAATATCACTCTAGCAAAAATCCGATTATTGCTCGGGTTTTTGCTAGAGTGATTCATGATTGCAAACGAAATATAGAAGTTTAAGTGTTACATAAATTTTAAAAATTATTGCTGAATGATGACAACGCCATCCATCTCGACCAGAGCATCTTTTGGCAGGCTGGCAACACCGAGTGCTGCACGTGCTGGATAAGGCTGGGCAAAATATTCACCCATAATCTGGTTCACCAGCTGGAAGTGCGATAAATCAGTCAGATAAATATTCAGTTTGGCGATGTCTGCCAGAGAGCCACCGGCCGCTTCGCAGACGGCTTTTAAATTATCGAATACACGGCGAATCTGTGCTTCAATGCCTTCAACCAATTCCATACTATAAGGATCTAAGCCAATTTGACCAGATAGATATAAGGTATCACCGACTAAAATGGCTTGCGAATAGGTGCCAATCGCAGCAGGGGCATTTTCAGTATGGATCACTTGGCGGGACATTAATTTCTCCTTTTATCATCAACATACATCATATTCGATCAATCCAGCCGACAACAGCATTATCGTTTTAAATGATTAACTCGCTTTAGATGCTTCGCTCAGAATGACGGGCCGGGTCAGACGGGTAATTCTTGGAAAACCGAAATACATACGCAGGTCCCGGATGATCTGGGCAATCTGTTTGCGGTTATGCACCACGATATTGACATAGGTCTGCTCATCCTGGGTGCGCACCATCTCTACCCCTGAATGTGCTTTACGACATTGATAAATCAGGTCAGAAATCTGCTCATCATCCATGGCCAGATCAATGCTGAGATAGGCGCTAAAGCTGATATCGTCCAGATCATCGGCAGTCCACTGCAAGGGCATGATATTTTCAGGGTGCTGATGCTGTTCGTGTAGCAGGTTATGACAGCGTGAACGGTGCACAATCAGGCCACGACGAGTCAAATGACCCTGAATCGGATCGCCCAGCACCGGATTACAGCAATGCGCATATTTGACATCCACACCTTCAGTGCCCTGAATCAGGCGCCCTGAGCTGGCAATGTTTTGATGCTGGTCTTGGGCGAATAAATGATTGGCCACCAGTTGCGGCAATAAGTCACCGACTGCAATCTGCTCAAACAGCTGCTCTTGAGTGGCAATATGGCGCCATTCCAGCAGGTTTTTCCAGTCCGCTTCGGTCAGATCCCGGATCGAACGATGAAACAGTTTTAGGGCACGATTCAGTGCCTGTTGACCCACCAGACGTTGTTCGTCCAGATCCTGATCGCGCAAGATATTCTGAATGGCTCGGCGGGCTTTCTGGGTGTTAATAAAACTGAGCCAGTCTGGGTTGGGGGTTGCAAGGACATCAGTAATGATTTCGACCACCTGGCCGCTGACTAGCGGGGTCGAGAGCGGTTTGGTCTCATTGTTAATTTTCGCCCCGATGGCATGGTTACCCAGGAACAGGCTGGCCGCATAAGCAAAATCAACCGCTGTTGCACCTTGTGGCAATTCGTGTAAATGCCCATGCGGGGTATACACCCAGATTTTTTCCTGATGCAGATAATCCAGTAATTCACTAAAGGTGGTTTTGGCACATTCACCATCGACCAACACGTTTAGATTTTGCATCGAGGCCTGAATTGCAGAACGACAGGCTTGCGGGGCATTTTCACCCAGTACCACACCAAAACGTGCGGCTTTACGCATCAGTTCGGTTTGAATGGTGAGCGACAAGGTGGTCTTTTCACCTTTTAAACGCATCATCAAGGACTGGTTGCCACCGGGTAATGGACGGCGAATATGATCTTCATAGCTTTGAATTTTAAAGCTCTGAGTCAGAATTTCTGCCAGACGGTCACAATCTGCAATGCTTTGTAAAATAATTTCAAAGGCATGGCTATGGGTCAGCTCTTGCAGGTCAATATCATTTTTAACAAAATGGCGTAACAGCTCAATATTGTTATTTTTCTTTTTGATTCGACCTTCAATTCTATAGTCTTCTAAGAGATCATTCAGCTTTTGTTCCCAGATCGCCTGATATTCACAACGTTTTGGCTTGGTTTCTAATAGCGCTGCCTGAACGTTGTTGTACATGTCCAGATCAAGATTCTGATAACACAAATGTTCCAGATTGTCGGCCATTTCATTCATGCCGACAATACGTGCCATCGGCACAAAAATTTCAAAGGTTTCACGGGCAATACGCGCGCGTTTGTCCGGGCGCAGCGCTTCCAAAGTGGTCATGTTGTGATAGCGGTCGGCCAGTTTCACAATAATGACACGTGGATCCTGTAAGGTGGCTTGCAGGATTTTTCGGAATGACGCGGCTTTATTATATTCTTTATCGCTGGAATGACTCAGTTTGGTCACGCCATCGACCAGCTCGGCCACGGTAAAACCAAAAGTCTCGCTGATATCATCTTTATTGAAGTCGGTATCTTCAATCACATCATGCAGCAGTGCGGCCATCAACGTTTCAGTGTCCAGACGCATATGCGCCAAGATACAGCTCACCGCAATCGGATGTAAAATATAGGGTTCGCCACTTTTACGCACAATACCGTCATGCGCGATATCTGCATAATCACAGGCCGCAAGCACACGTTCGACATCACGTTCATTTAAATACGCGTCGATCATCATCTCTAACTGTTGCTTGGCTTGACTGACCTGTGGGCCTGGCATAAAACACCTTTAAAACTGAGTTTCTTACAAATAAAACCATGAAAGCTTTGATTAAATATGAATTGTAGCGCTTGCCAAATTTTTACTTTAACAAATAGAAAGCGGATTCAAGTTCGATAGCTAACCCTTATGTTATAACCGTTCTGGCATAAATATAAAAGTCACATAACAAAAAAAGCCTAGTTTAAAACTAGGCTTTTTCAGTGACGATCTCTTATTGGAAAGAAAAACCGTCTAAGTTTAGATTATTTGCAGAAAGTGCAAGGTCCAGACTTGATGTTTGATAGTCCTGATCACGTTGTTTCAAAATATCTTTAGATACATGACCTGCAGCGATTTCACGTAAAGCAACAACAGTCGGTTTGTCATTGTCCCATTCTACAGTTGGTTCAATACCTTGACGTGCCAATTGACGCGCGCGCTTGCTTGCCACTAGTACAAGCTCAAAGCGGTTGTCTACATGGTCTAAACAATCTTCAACGGTGACGCGTGCCATAAGAATTCTCGTTTGAATAATAAATTTTAACAGACTGCACAGTATAAAAGGCTTTGCCTATAGACTCAAGTTTTAATCACTGTTCAATGGGTGTGATCAGTTGCTGAATCAGTTTTTCATGACGGTTGGCTTGCTGCGACAAGGTCAGACGATTGGCGATAATGACCGCTTCGAGATCATGCAGTGCCTTGTTAAAGTCATCATTGATAATAATATAGTCAAAGTTGCTATATTGCTGCATATCTTCCACTGCACAGCTCAGACGATGTTCAATCACATCAACTGTGTCGGTACCCCGGTTAGACAGACGTTCACGCAGGTCAAACTGACTTGGTGGCAAGATAAAAATTTGTTGAGATTCAGGAAAAAGTCGACGGACTTGTTGTGCACCTTGCCAGTCAATTTCCAGCAGCACATCATGGCCTTTGGCCAATTGTTCTTTAACAGTCGCCTGCGCGGTACCGTAGTAATTACCGAATACTTCTGCGTATTCAATAAAACCACCTTCATTGACCAGATTTAAAAAATCGTCTTTCTGGGAGAAATGATAGTGTACGCCATCGAGTTCGCCAGGTCGTTGACCGCGTGTGGTATGGGACACAGAAACGTGAAGGTTATTGACACGCTCAAGTAGGGCTTTAACAAGGGATGTTTTGCCTGTTCCAGACGCTGCAGAAACGACAAACAAGAGACCCGACATGATATTTTTCCTGATATGATAAAATATCTTCTCTATTTTAGAGTAGACCGGCTTTAAACTAAATAGTTACCAGTCGATTGTTTTACATTTATTTCAATTGAACCGCTAAAAATGGTGTGAGTATTGAGGATTCTATGGAAATTGTTTTAGCCAACCCACGTGGTTTTTGTGCTGGTGTAGATCGTGCCATTGCGATCGTGAACCGTGCCCTAGAATGCTTTAATCCGCCGATTTATGTACGGCATGAAGTGGTACATAACAAATTTGTAGTCGATGACTTACGCCAACGCGGTGCAATTTTTGTCGATGAACTGGATGAAGTTCCTGATGACAATATCGTCATTTTTAGTGCACATGGTGTGTCTAAAGCGGTTCAAGAAGAAGCAGAGCGCCGTGGTTTAAAGGTTTTTGATGCGACATGCCCCTTAGTGACCAAGGTGCATATTGAAGTGACCAAGTATGCCCGTGAAGGCATTGAAGCGATTCTGATTGGTCATGAAGGACATCCGGAAGTTGAAGGCACCATGGGGCAATATGACCGAAATAATGGCGGAAATATTTATTTAGTTGAAGATGAAGAAGATGTTGCTGCCTTAACTGTGCATCATCCTGAAAAAGTGGCTTTTGTCACGCAAACGACCTTATCGATTGATGATACGGCGAAAGTGATTGATGCTTTACGCCAAAAATTCCCGCTGATTCAAGGGCCGCGTAAAGATGATATTTGCTATGCCACCCAAAACCGCCAGGATGCAGTACGAGATCTAGCCGAGCGTTGTGATGTGGTACTTGTCGTGGGTTCGCCAAATTCATCAAACTCCAACCGTCTGCGTGAGTTGGCAGAACGTATGGGTAAAGCAGCTTATCTGGTTGATAATGCCGATGAACTCAAACAGGAATGGTTTGAAGAAAATGCCCAGATTGGAGTAACCGCCGGAGCCTCTGCACCAGAAATTCTGATTAAACAAGTCATTCAGCGTTTACAGGATTGGGGTGCCCAAGCACCTAAAGAGCTGGATGGTCGTGAAGAGAATATTACATTTAGTTTACCCAAAGAGTTACGTATTCCGGTAACTCAGGCCTAAAGTGTTAAGTACTTAACATTCTGAATTTTTTAGGAATTGACAGATAATTGCTTTTTGGCAATTATCTGTTTTTTTATGCCTTTTATCCTTATTTGTGTTTGTTTTGTAATTTAATTAGATATTATTTTTAATAGGGTAAAGTTTGGCGCGCCTTGGGGGGAGTATGCAGAAAAATAAAGGATTTACGTTAATTGAATTGATGGTGACGATTGCGGTGTTGGCGATTATTGCAGGAATGGCTGCGCCTTCGTTTATTAAATTAGTTCGAAATTATCAATTAACCACAGATACTCGTGATTTTATTGATCTGTTGGCTGAAACTCGTTCAGAAGCGATTTTTAAGCAGAAACCACAAATTTTAGCTGTAAATACAACGGTTGCAGATTCATATAAAACTTGGGTGCCGTCTCATATTCAAAAAGATAGTGGTGATACGTCTATAACATTTAAACGCTTAGGTCAGACAGATAATGCAGAGTGCTTTATTTTTTCACATAAAAGTGATTCAACATTAAAGGCTTATGTTTATGTACAAAAAGGTGGAACAGTCGTGTACAACAAATCTTTAACCAGTTGCCCAACCTGAAATTAGGGAAAAATATAATGATAAATTCTCAAAAAGGTGTTGGTCTGATAGAGGTGTTGGTCGCTCTCATACTGCTTAGTATTGCAGTATTAGGCTTTGTTGCATTACAAATTCGAGCTGTTACAGCAACGACTGAAGCCAGTATGAATGTTCAAGCGACTAATATTGCACGTGATTTGGCCGAAAGAATGCGTATGAATCGGGAAGGCTTACTTGATTATAAAAGTGATGAGAGTGCGGCAACGAAGTGTGCTGCAGAATTTTGTACACCTAAAGAAATGGCTCAATACGACTATGCGCAAGTAAGTAAACACGCTACCGATTTAGGTATGAATATGAATGTTTTAAATTGCCAAGGCTCAACATTAGTTCGTAAATGTGTATATGTTGCATGGGGCGGTACTACAGCAACAAATGGTACGGCAGCAACAGACTGTACAAACGGTGCAGCATATATCCCAAATGCACAATGTATCATTATGGAGGTCTATAACTATGGAAGCTAATAGACATACGACTTCTTATCACTCGATCAACGGTAATCGAGTCAATGCTGGCTTCACCTTAATCGAGCTTATGATTGCATTAGCATTGGGTTTAATCATCGTTGCTGCAGGTTTGGCTATCTTTTTTAGCAGCTCAAGATCCTTAAATTTACAAAATAGCATGGGCGAATTACAACAAAATGCGAATTTTGGCTTATCTGTAGTTACGCATGATATTCGTCATGCAAACCTAAATACATTGTCTTCTCAGCGAGTAAACAATATCACTAATGGTTCAGGTGTCATTTTTACTAAAGAAAATCTTCCAACCACTTTAGCTGCTTTTAGTGATATGGAAAGTAAATACGCGACTGCACAAGATAAAGATGCTGATAACACTTCGGGGAATAGTGATCAATTTACAATGCAATATGTTCCTGCGGAAGAAACAATTACTGATTGCGAAGGAAATAACATTGATGATGCTTCATCAAAAATTATTATACAACGCTATTTTGTTGCTGAAGCACCACAACAAGTTGCAGGTGAGCCAACGTCTTATTCTTTGTATTGTGATGCCGGTTCTTATGAATCGACTAGCACAACGATAGACGGTTTGGGTGTGAATGCACAACAAATTATGCAACGAGTAGATGCATTTAAAATACGTTTAGGTGTTAAGAATCCAGCTGGAAACTTAAGATATATGACGATTAGTGATTATAAAGATGAGATGGATGGTATTTTAGATGCCGAGCCTTGTGAGGCTGATAAATATGCGACGTCTTGTACAAATACTTATTTAAATGTGGTTTCAATTGATGTTGGCGTATTATCTCGTTCGACTGGCACAATTGGGGCAGATGCAAGTCTAAATACAAAAAAGACATTTGAAGTGGCAGGACAGAATGTAACTTTAAAAGGTGATGAGGCATTAAACAAAAAATATCTTCGCCAAGCTGTAAATCAAGTCGTTGCTATTCGTAATACATTGGGGGCATCGTAATGAATCAACAAAAAGGTGCGACATTAATTACAGTATTAATTATTTTAGTCATTATTACTTTAATAGGAACAATTGCGGTGAAATCGGGTATTTTGGGGCTTAAAATTGCTACGAATAGCCAGGTTAATTCGCTACTTATGGGGAATTCTGACTCAGCATTATTTAATATTGAAAACCCAAATCAAATTGCAAGACAAATGGCATTAGATGGCATGTTTGCTTATTTCAACTCTGCGGCAAATGCAAAAGATGAATTGGTTTTTTGCTATAGAGCTAGTGAAAGTAGTTTTTTTAAGTTGTCAAAAGCAAGTGCAATTTCTGCAGATGGTTCAACGACTAAGCAAGGTGTTAGTGGATTTTGTAAAGCAAATCAGTTTTCAATGGGACGTTCGGCTGTTATTTCCCAAATTTATTTAACTAAAAATACAACGACCGAAGCGCCGTTTAGTAGTGTTCCTAAGGGTACCAGTGTTGGTCAAAGCCCAGTTCCATCAAGCACCAATAATATTGGTGCGACAGTAATTTCTATATTACCAAGTTTTTCTGCTGCATCTAAAGCTGATATTGAAACTTGCTTTAAAAAGAAAAGTTCAGAAGTAGCAGCATGTTTTGATGGTTTAAATATTCCATACAATATGCAACATTCTGATTATGTCGTTGGCGGTCAGCCGAAATTGGTATCGTAAGGAAAGAGGGTTTAGTGATGAAAAAGTTATATCAAAAAAATATACTTTCGGCTTCGGTATCAATGGTGATGACATTGGTGTTATGTCAAAGTGCCGCAACTCAAGCGAGTGATATTGATATTTATAGCAGCACAACTGGTGGTAAAACTTCTATTTTATTAATGTTGGATACATCGGGCAGTATGGGTATAAGTTCTCTAGTATTGCCCAAAAATAATAGCTATGGTAGTCCAGGTGATGTGGATAGCCCGTTGTGTGCGCAAGTTGATGTAAAAGAATTTAAAAATGATTATAAGGACTCCACGGCGGTCAATTTTAAGGAGTGGGCCTATAATTTAAGGGATACTGCAACTAATAGAACATCAATCCAAAAATCAGTGACAATTGGTACAACTACCATAACTTACTACGTTCGCGGATGTACTAGTGGCGGTGTAACTCAATACGATCGACTATCTCGCCTCAAGGATGCAATTTTACCACTGTTGGCAGAAAGTCCAACAACAGGATTGTCTGATAGTGTAGTTATGGGGCTAGGCCAGTTTTCATCTAGAACAGAGTTGACTATTGGTAATGTACCTACAAAATTAGTCGATGGTCATTCCGGTCGGATTGTTGTGCCAAATGCTCCGTTGACAACAGCGCAGCGTATAAAAATAGCTCAAGCTTTAGCAGCAATTAAATCCATTGATACATCAACAAATGAAGATGGAACTCCAAATAGTAATTTAAAAATATCCAGTCAAACCTATCCAGATATAATTAAGGCAGCCAGCGGTACGCCAACAGCACACGCTTATGCAGAAGCTGCTGCCTATATGATGGGGACAAATACAGGTGTTGCTACAACATCAACAAAAGTTAGCTATATTTATGATGGCTATATGTTGAAGCAAAAAGGCTCGGAACAGGTTTATTTCCTTTGTGCGACTTCTGGGGGAGGGACAACCACAGCATTAGGTGCAACTGTGAAACAGTGTCCAAGTGACTGGCCTGAATGGAATAATAATGATAAGACAGTTCAAGGTACAACTATTTATAAGCCTTATGATGGTACATGTACGAGGGCAAATGCTCCCAACCAGAACTGGTGTACTGTTAACTTTAATAATTTTAGAACCGCAGTTGGTGGAGGAATGTCATCGTTATGGGATGCGTATAAAAAACTTCCTGTTGGTTGGCGTTTTGATGGTTGGGTGAAAGTACCTACAGAACCAATGGATATTGAACCAGTTGTTGGTACTGTTTGGGGGTATCCAGATAGTATCAATGGTTTGGTATCGTATCGTACTAATCCTTTTTCACTAGATGGAACTAGTGATAATAATGTTGGTGGTTTTGCATATTCAGTGCCTGAATCGAAAAATAGCAGTAATTATATTGCTGGCGGTTCAACGAATAGTTGTGATGGGAATGGGATTTATTTCTTAACAGATGGTGCACCAAACTCGACGAAAGATGACATGGCGCGAACAATTTTAAATCGATCATTAACTGATACTTATAAATTTTCGGTAAAGCCATCTGGTACAGGCGTTTTAGTTTCACCGACGTTAAAGTCTGATTTATTTGCTGGTGAAACTGGTGGTTGGGAATATATTGGTGAATATGCCAAAAAAATGCGTAATAGAACTGCAACATCAAATACGCAAAAGAACCCTGCTGATATGAATATTAAAACTGCAGTTGTTGGTTTTGGTGCTTCATTTGCTGGTTTAACTAAGAATGCAGATGGCACATATAATTGTGCAAGTGCGCCAAATGAAGATGCTAAAAATGCCTGCTTATGGGGTAGTTCAGCTTATGGTGATGGTGGATTTTATTATGCTGAAAACTCAGCCGATATTAAAAATAGTATTAAAAAATTCGTTACGAATGTAACACCTGATTTTGAACCCATTGCAACAGGTTCACCTACATTACCTCAAGATGCTTTAAATCCATTAACGATTCAACCTTATGGTTATTATGCGTCTTTTACACCAAAGCCTCAGGCGCAATATCGTTTGTGGATGGGTAATCTTAATAAATACAATGTCTATAATGGTGAACTGTATAATAGTTCCAACACTATTAAATTGATTAAAGACGATGGTTCACTTAACTCAAATGCCAATGGTCTTTGGAGTGGTGGTGTGCTTGGTCAATTGGCTTTAGGTACTGCACTTAATTCTGATAATGAAACTTATGTTCGACGCACTATTTTTACAAATAGGACAATTAGTTCGACGACGCCATATACTGCAACTGAAACAAATTCTTTAAAAGAATTAAATGTAAATGCATTGTTTGGAACAGGTGCGAATGCTTCTTTTGTTAATGATCCACAAAAAAATTATTGGTTGAACTTGTTGGGTTATAACGTTGCTGCTGATGCAACGGGAATTACCTTAAATAGTTTGTCTTCTGCTACTGAACTTCGTCAGCTTGGTACAGTAATGCACTCAACACCAATTTTACTCACCCAGCGTGGTGCTATTAAGGTTGATGTTGCGACGGGCGCACTAGATACGACAGATCGGGATGATTATTTACTCTTTGGTAGTTCCCAAGGTCTTTTACATGTTGTAGATGTTAAAACAGGTAAAGAAAAATTCGCATTCGCTCCTCATGAAATGATGGAAAGACAGCCAGAAGCATTTTTAGCTGAAAATTCGACTACGGGTGGATCTGCTAATTTGTTTTATGGGATTGATGCACCATGGTCTGCGTATACGCAATATGTTTCTAAAGAGGATGGTTCATTAACAGTACAAGCGTCTGATAAAACAAGTGATGGTGGTACAAACACAGATTTAGCACTCAAAGGCTTACAGTGGGTATATGGTGGTCTGCGCATGGGCGGAAACAGTTACTATGCATTGGACCTTACTGACCTCGATAAGCCAAGCTTGAAATTCCATATAGATCCAAAATTAACTGACTCAAAAATTTATAAATCTGGTACTACAGTGTCTGTAGAAGCGCTAGATTACATGGGGCAAAGTTGGTCTAAACCGACGCTGGCTTATGTAAACTTTGGGAGTGAAAAACGTCCAGTGATGTTTGTAGGTGGTGGTTATGATGCAGGTTATGAAGCTGCTGATTACAATCAAGCTACAACCAAAGGTGGTGGTGCTGGCGTTTATATGTTTGATGCGGATACGGGTGATTTACTGTGGTGGACAAGCGCAAATGCTACAAAAGCCTTAGGCGCTCAAGCATTCACCGATGCGAGCGACGCAAATATCAATATGAAATACAGTGTTGTGAGTCAGATTAACGCAGTCGATCGCGATAATGATGGTTTAGTGGATAATCTTTATTTTGGCGATTTAGCAGGGCAAGGCTTCCGTGTTGATTTAAATAATCTTGCAACGGGTACAGATGAAAATGCTAAAAAAGCTAACTTTGCTAAACGTGTTGTTCGCTTATTTGATGAGCATGTAACGGGTGGTGCAAGCCCACGTTTCTATGAAATGCCAAGTGTATCGATTCATGAAAGTAACGATGGTTATATCGCTGCAGTTGCATTTAGCTCAGGGAATAGAAGTAAGCCTTTAGTCGGTGCTACAGGAACAAACCATAATGGGTCTACAGTTAGTGCAGATGATGGTGTATTTGTTGTTTATGACAAAGATGTTGCTAAACCAGCACTATATGATGAATTGACACTTGTAACGAATAATATAGCCTTAGAATCGTTAAATGATGTAATGGATGATGGTGTTTCTGTCGCCGATAACGATGGCTGGAAATATACTTATTCTGACAAGGCAGGTGTGTATAAAGGCATGAATGAACTTTATGCACTGGATAGCATGCTCTATGTAAACGTATTCCATCGCGATGGTACGGGTATTGGTGGTAATTGTGGTGCTGGTGTTAAAGGTGATTCCTATGTGTATCAGTTCTGCTTACCAACAGGAAAATGTCCGTTTGCAACAACAACATCAGGTGAACCTAATAAAGTTAAAATAGGTGCTGGTATTTTAGGTTCTGGCCTTGGATTAGGTCATAACAATAATAAAGATAATACTGGCTTGGTAGTGCCACGTCCGGGTAGTGTGGATTGTAAAGTTACTGCAAATAAAAACTTGCCTGAATGTCAATTGTTTAGTACGACCGCAAATTTAAGACAATTGCGTTGGTATGAAACACGCTAGGAGTAAAGAGATGAACTTTTTTTCTAGTTTAATACGAACGCATAATACACAGCTGACTGTTTCTGCTACAGCTTTGCAATTAAATTCGGTAGCGCAATTAAAAAAGGCAAAAGGTTTTACATTAATTGAGTTGATGATCGTGGTTGTTGTTGTTGCAATTTTGGCAGCAATCGCGATCCCAAGTTACAGTCAATATATTGAACGTAAAGATCTTGCCATCGCTCGTCAAGAAGCCTTACGGTTGGCAGGAGAGCTTGAGCGTTTTAAATCTAAAAATTTTAGTTATAAGGGTTTTGATGCAACGTATTTATATGGTTATCAAGGTACTGATTCCGATGGGAATTCTACCAGTGAAAGCTATTATGACAAAGCGACAGGAAAATTGTCATTGCCTTTAGGTGCGAGTGGCTCAGATGTTAAATATATCATTACCTTAGTTGATGGTGGTACTCGTCATAAACCTTTGACAATTGAAAAAAATAGTGAAGGTGCAGAAACAACTGATTCTGAGAGCGTTAATGGATTGAGTTGGGCTATTTCTGTGGAACGCGTTAAAGACGGCACGGAGCCTAAACAGCCACGTAATTATGATTTGCTTTTAACTAATGCAGGCCTTCGCTGTATGACAAAAGTAAAAAATGTTGTGAGCACATTCGTAAGCTGTGGTGATGATGATAATAGTGAGTCATGGTAATGAAGAGCTTGAAAGGATTTACATTAATTGAGCTGATGATTGTTGTAGTTATTATTGCAATTCTTGCGGCAATTACTTATCCCTCATATCAAAACTATGTACAGAGAACTAAACGTGCTGATGCACAAGCAGAAATGATGCAAATTGCACAAAAAATGCAGAGCTATTATGTTATCAACCATAATTATTCATCAGCTACGATAGATGGTTCAAATACTACAGTAGATTTCCCAAGCAATGATGCACTGTACTCTATCGATTTAGATGCAGGGGACCAAACTTGGACACTCACCGCTGCTCCTAAAAGTACTGGCGCAATGAAAAGTACAGGAAGTTTAACTATAGACAGCACAGGTAAACAATGTTGGGAAAAAACATCGGGTGCATGTGAACCATGGGACGGCAAATAATCCAAATTCAAAACTGTGGATAAACAAAAAATGATCTTTCATTCAGGGCAAATATCACGTAAAATACTGCCCTCTATGAAAGGGGTTTGAGCTGTATCGATGGTCGGTACAAGGATAATCCGTAAAAACTATAAGGTTCTATCATGGTTGTTATTCGTCTTACTCGCGGTGGTGCTAAAAAACGTCCGTTCTATCAAATCGTTGTAACTGATAGCCGTAATGCACGTGACGGTCGTTTCATCGAACGTATCGGTTTCTTCAACCCGACAGCTCAAGGTAAAGCAGAAAAACTTCGTTTAGATGCTGACCGTTTTGCTCATTGGGTTTCTCAAGGTGCTCAACCTTCAGATCGCGTTGCTTCTTTAGCTGCTCAAGCTAAAAAAGCTGCAACTGCTGTTTAATATGGTAGTAGATTGCCCATGACACCAACACAGAATGTTCCCGAAGATCGTATTCAGATTGGACAGCTACGTTCAGCATATGGATTAAATGGGTGGCTCTGGGTCTATTCCAATACAGAACCCATGAGCAACATATTTGACTATCTGCCTTGGTACATTGAGACCAAAGCAGGTTGGCAAATTGTCGATGTAAAACGTTGGAAACCACATGGTAAAGGCCTGGTTGTTTCGCTTAAAGGTGTGAGTGATCGCACTGGGGCAGACCAACTGGTTGGCACCAATGTCTGGATTGCTAAATCGCAACTGCCTCAAGCGGGTGTAGATGAATATTATTGGTCTGATTTAAAGGGTCTAACAGTGTTAGGTCTGAATGATGAGGATCAAGAAATTAATCTCGGTCAAATTTTTGAACTGTTTGAAACAGGTGCCAATGATGTGATGGTGGTTCGCGCAACTGCCGACAGTATCGATGGCGAAGAGCGCATGATTCCATGGCATAAAGATGTGGTACAACGCGTTGATCTTGAAGCTGGTCGTATTTACGTCAATTGGGGCGTAGACTACTAACACTTTTTGGAAATAAGGGAGTCTGCGATGTTTTTTGCAGTCATTACGCTTTTTCCTGAAATGTTTGAAGCGATTACAGCCTACGGTATTAGCGGGCGCGCAGCAAAACGTGATTTGATGCAAATTCATTGCATCAATCCTCGCGATTTTGCGACGGGCAACTACAAACGGGTGGATGAACGTCCATTCGGTGGTGGTCCGGGTATGGTGATGATGGCGGAGCCTTTGGCACAAGCAATCCACCGTGCCAAAGAGCTTGCAAATGAAGCAGGCGCAGTTCAGGTTCCTGTGGTGTATATGTCACCGCAAGGAAAAACCTTAAACGAAACTGCAGTACAAGACTTCGTTCAATATGACGGATTGATTGTACTGTGTGGGCGTTATGAGGGGGTCGATGAACGTTTGATCCAGCAATATGTTGATCAGGAATGGTCAATTGGTGATTATGTTTTGTCGGGTGGTGAACTGCCAGCGATGGTTTTATTAGACAGTATTATCCGGAGGCTTCCGGGGGCGATGTCTGATGAACAATCCCATGTGCAAGACTCCTTTGTGGATGGTCTGTTAGACTGCCCACAATATACCAAGCCTGACCAGTTTGAAGGTTTGGATGTGCCTGAGGTACTTAAATCAGGTCATCATGCAAACATTGAAAAATGGCGGTTTTTGCAGCGTTATCAACGGACACTTGAACGCCGACCTGAACTGGTCGAACAAGTAGAATTGACCAAGCAGCAAAAAAAATGGCTGAAAGATTTGTAAGACATTGCTGAGAAATTGGTGCTGTCTTCGAAAACGGTACTTAAATTGAGTTTAAGTATTCTTTAATAGGCTCTTTAAAGTTGAGATGGTCAACTTTAAAGGGAAAGATAATCGGGTCTATGCGCTTTAGCCTCTAGCCCCCGCGATGATCAGACCTCTTCTGACTCGCATTATTGGAGATACCCCATGAGCGGTAAGCATCCTTTAGTTCAAGTAATTGAAAATGCACAATTGAAACAAGACATCCCTGCTTTCGCACCAGGTGATACAGTGATTGTTTCTGTAAAAGTTAAAGAGGGCGACCGTGAGCGTCTTCAGGCTTTTGAAGGTGTGGTAATTGCGAAGAAAAACCGTGGCTTGAACTCTGCGTTCACAGTACGTAAAATTTCTAGCGGTGTTGGTGTTGAGCGTGTATTCCAAACTCACTCTCCAATCGTAGCTAAAGTTGAAGTGAAACGTCGTGGTGATGTTCGTCGCGCTAAACTTTACTACCTACGCGAATTGTCTGGTAAAGCTGCACGTATCCGTGAAAAATTACCAGCTCGTAAAGTTAAAGCTTCTTAAGTTTAGGCTCAAGTTAAGTTTTATCTCGAGTTAAAAAATGCGCCTTTGGGCGCATTTTTTATATTCTAATATTGATATAAGAACTATAAGCCTTGCAGCTTCAACCGGTTGGCATGTTGGCGATACACATCGACCGGGTCAGGGGCAAAGATGCTTTTCAGGCCCAAGACCATATTGACTTCATCTAAGTGATTCCAGTTGTAGTTATCACGAATGGTTTTACCAAATTTGGCACTACAGCGAGAGACCAGACCATCATTGTCCTTGCCACCATCAATCAGCAGGCTGGTGACTTTCAAAGCAGAGTCAGGATCGAGAATATTGGTCACTGTGCCGGTGCCGGTAAATGAATAGTTATAAATATTATTCTGTTTATAGGCACCTTCGCCACAGGTCGTGCTTGACATTCCCAGCGGATATTTCTGATTAAATTGTGCCGATCCTGCCAGTGTCAGACTGCGACCACCTGCAAGAGAATCATGCGGGAAGCTGTTTGGATCCAGTCCTTGGGCCCAGGTGATGGCTTTAGACACCAGATTAATCCCACCGACCAAAGGGCCTTGTAGTGGCGTATCTTCTGCCTGAAGAATCAGATCTGCAACTGGTGAGCCTTTATGCGGCGCACCGACCGCAGTCAGAGAGGCGACCAGTTGAGGCGCTACACCAGCGACATAACGAATCGTGGGACCACCATGAGAATGACCAATCAGATTGACTTTAGATGCGCCTGTAATCGCCCGAATTTCCTTCACTTGTTCTAAGAGTTGTTCACCACGAATTTCTGATGAGTTAAACGGTGATACTCGGGTCGCCCAGACATTGCCACCATTGCGGGCCAGATCCGGTAAAATCTGATACCAGTAATCCAGACCAAACTGATCTGTTCCGACCCGGATAAAGCCTGCCATCCCGTGTGCAAACACGATGGGATATTGGGTCTTGGCATAGTGTGAGCTGGCTTTCGCTGTGACCTGACTGGCTTGAGTGGATGCCTGAGCCGTGACACATGTGCCAGCCAGCAGCAGACTGGTGATGAATAAGCCGTATTTCATATATTTTCCTCATTTTTGTTGTTTTGACAGGATGATTCTTATCCTGCTTTGCCAAATGACCCATCCGAAACGGGCGAGTTAAGTTTTAAGTTGCTGTATTTAAAAAATTATGATTGATGGATAACAGTAAATGATTTATAAGCCTTGCAGTTTGAGCCGGTTGGCATGTTGGCGATAGAGTGCTATCGGGTCTTGGGCAAAAGGCCCTAAAATGCCGAAGAACTGGTTCACTTCATCGAAATGATTGTGGGCATAGTCTTGACGAATGATCTGACCATAACGTCCACTACATAAAGGTAGAGCGCCATCGTTGGCTTCACCTTTCAAGAAAGTCCCGCCTAAACTGACAATAGTCGATTCAATGATATCCAGAGGATTGGTGGTTTGCCGATTGCCCATCCAAGAGTAATGATGAATGCCATTGGCTGTGATCTTTATGCCTTGGGTCTGACAGTCTTTAGGAATCGCAGCAGAACCGTATTTTATATTGAAGGCTCGAATATCTTCAGGATGCATGGCACTTAAGGCGGCTGTGATATTTATGGGATATTGATTTGCTGTTACCAGATTCATGCTGTAGCCCAGAATTGTTCCAATGGCATGAATCAGCGGTTCTAGTAAAGGTGTCTGGCTGGCATTGACAAAAACAGGTGTGCCTTTCATCGCACCTGCAATTGCGGTCAGTGAAGCCACTTTGGCAGGTGCAACAGCTTCAATATATTGAATGGTTGGTCCACCTTGACTATGTCCAATCAGATTGACTTTAGCTTTACCCGTCAGTGCAAGAACTTCGTCAATTTGTAGTAACAGCTGTTCACCACGTAGTTCATTGGATGCAACCGCAGATAATTCCGCGGAAAATACAGGCGCACCATGACGGGCTAAATCTTGCGGGATCTGATACCAATAATCTAAACCGATGTTATCGGTTCCAATGCGGTTAAAGCCCAGACCGAAGCCATGGACAAAGATGAGCGGATAATGGGTTTTGGCGTAGCTGGATATAGCGAATTTGGGTGTATATTCAATCAATGGACTCTGCTTGGCATAAGCCAAGGAACAACTGAATCCAATAAATAGACTGAATACCAGGCTTATTATTTTCATTATTCTATCTCTGCTTCATCCGGGGAAATGATGACCGCTTATATAGCAAAGCCTTTATCAATCCCGATAAAGGCGAGCAGCTTACAAACCTTGCAGCTTTAAGCGGTTGGCATGCTGACGGTATAAAGTCACCGGATCTGGGGCGAATAGACCTTTCAAGCCAAACATCATGTTGGCCAAGTCAGTATGGTTGAGTTTGTAATTGTCATTAATCACTTTGCCCATATAAGCACTACAACGTGCGACCATACCATCATTGTTTTTATTGCCATAAGACAGTGGGCCCAGTTGCATTAAAATCGTATCGATATCTAAGGCATTGGTGGCTTGTGCCACACCTGTCCATGAATAGTAATAAATACCTTTAGAATCTTTAGGTTTGAGGTTTTTATTACAGTTCTCAGTTGCTGCTAAAACGCCGTCTTTGACTGCTTCTTTTGCAACAGTTGCATTAAAGTTTTTTGATTCTGTTTGGGTTAATGATTTCATTGATGCATCAAAATCGATTTCTAATTCAGGTTTAAGCTGAGCGAGTGCAATTAAAGGTCCCACAATATAGTCACCTAAAATATTAAACGCGGTGCGGCTTAAACTATTGCTTTGAATATCGTCAGCAACTTTAGAACCATGATAGGTACCAGCAACGCCTGTAATCGATGCCAGATATTCTGGTTTAGTGGCAGCGACATAGAGCACGGTTGGCCCGCCATGAGAGTGACCAATCAGGTTGACTTTGTGTTTACCGGTGATTGCTATCACATCTTCAACCTGGCTGATCAGCTGTTCACCGCGATGTGCTGTCTTATTTGCCGGAGACAACTGTGCAGCAAAGACGGTAGAACCATTGCGTGCCATATCCGGTAGAATCTGATACCAGTAATCCAGCCCGATGCTGTCGGTGCCAATGCGTGACCAGCCTAGCCAGCCATGTACCATCAGAATAGGATATTTGGTTTTGGCATAATCAGATCTGGCCTTTTCAGTGACCTGTGTCGCACTTGCCGCGGCATGGGCCTGTGCAGAAAAGCTTAATCCCAGAGTTGTTGCTAAAGTCACAGTCAGTAACTGTGCTGTCTTGCTGAAAGTACGCATAAGCATCCCTTTTTAATTTTATCGTTATTAAAGCAATCATTGCTTTTCTAGAGTGTTATAAGCCACAAAAGCAGACTTTGGACCATACAGTTTTGGCCTTCTATGGCTGAGCAATTTTTCTTTTGAGTAGCGGTATTTTTTCACTTCAACGCGCTAAAACCATGTCATTTTAGGACACGACAGAGAGAAGAGATTTACATTGTAAGAATATGTTTTATTTACGGCTGTATTTAAATTTTAAGTTGTTGAAATACAAAACACTCATTACGGTTATTTTGTGTAAACAAGAAATATTTAGAAACAAAGTTAGGGCGGGAGATATGAAGGCATAAAGCTTTCGATATGAGGATCATAAAAAAAGCCATCAACAGGTGATGGCTTTTAGGCTTAATTCGCAAAGGGCAACTTGCCGCCTTGATCATGAATCTGTTCAAAGGTTTCGACCCGCAGCTGGTCATTCGGCTGTTGAAAACGTTGCTGGCGCAGCTTCTCGACGGCTTGCTGTTTGGCGCTGTCACTCATGCCACTTTGCATGATGCTATCCCGTTCATTGAGATACGTCGTGACACTGGATTTCCAGCTGGCACGTTCGCCATCAAGTTGCTCCAGACGTTGCGTGGCTTCAGGGCCGACCAGGTTTAATCGCATTTGACGAATCTCTACATTTGAGCCACCACGCGCTTTAATGTCTGCGCTGAGTTTGCGTAAATCTTCGAGTTTATTCAGTTGTTCCAGATTTTCCTGCCAGTCTTGTGGTAATTGTTCAAACAGATTTTTGAGCTTCTGGGCTTTTTCAGACTCGCTTAAGCTGTTGTCTGCCAGCACGGCCATACGGTCAAGCGTATATTCATGATAGGTGTCTTCGGTGCCAAATAAGCCTTCAATTTCATAATTGGAAAAATATTGTTTACGCAAATTTTGGGTACTGCTATAGATGCTGCGGTAATAGGCCGGATCTTCCTGATCGAGGCCGGCAGGTGCAGTCAGCTGGCCTAAAGCTTGGCGATACTGAATATAGCGATCCCATAAATCCAGAATTTGTGAAACGGCAGGTTTTCTATGGTTCTGGCGAATATAGGCTTTAAAATCCTGCTGGATTTGCTCCAGATTTTTTTCACCGAACTGGGTAATAAAGTATTCAAAACAGTTTCGGGTCTGTTCATTGACAGTCAGACGGTTACTGGCATCGAGCTGCATCTGGCAATTAATTTCGGTATCTTGCTGGCTGGCACTGGTGAACGCTGCATTAGCAGGGTGATTTAAAGTCAGTGTGCTGGCTGTGGTACGCAGCTCACTGAGCGGTGACGGGCTGACGGTTTCTGCCGGTCTTTCATTCTGGGGAGATAACCAGAGCATCAGGCTGATAAAGCACAATACCACCAAAGCCAGAATGATCCAGATCTTATATTTTTGCATATCCTATGCACCTGTTTTTTTTCGGTTTCATTATTTTTGGAATTTTGATTCAGCTGAATATGCCATAAAAATCATCAAATACGATAGAAAAGTTGTAAATCATCTCGTAGGGTTTTACCATGGCGCCAATTTATAAAATGTCTGATTTTTTGCCATGAAAGCATCATCTCCTAAAATTCAGCGTCGTCATCTTAGTGGTGTCTTCCTTTTGAATAAACCCTTGGGCATTAGTTCTAATGCTGCATTGCAAAAAGTTCGCTGGTTGTATCGTGCGCAAAAAGCAGGCCATACCGGGGCACTGGATCCTCTGGCCTCGGGTTTATTACCGATATGTTTAGGTGAGGCGACCAAGTTTTCGCATTATTTATTAGATTCAGTCAAGCGTTATCAAACGACGGTCTTTCTTGGACATAGCACCACCACCGGCGATGTCGAAGGCGAAGTCTTATTAGAAAAAGCGGTTCCTGAACTTTCGGAAGCGTTGATTCAAGAAACCTTGACACAGTTTATCGGTGATATCCAGCAAGTGCCACCGATGTATTCGGCGCTGAAAAAAGAAGGCCGTCCTTTATACGAACTGGCGCGCAAAGGTATAGAGATTGAACGTGAAGCGCGCCCGATTAGCATTCTGGCCATTGAGCTTTTATCCTTTACTGAAAATAGCATCACGCTGGATATTACCTGCTCTAAAGGGACTTATATCCGGGTACTCGGTGAAGATATTGCCAAAGCCTTGGGTACTTACGGCCATCTGACCTATTTACACCGCATTAAAACCGGTCATTTTGATTTGATCCCGAGTTATACCATTGAATATCTGGAAAGCTTGAATGAAGACGAGCGTGATAGGTTGTTGTTGCCGGCTTATGCGCCGGTGCAACATTTCCCGCAAATCCAAGTGCCAGAAGGGCGGGCAGAATATTTTAGCCGTGGTATGGAAAGTAATATCGAGCATGAAGCAGCTGAACAGGTCTTGGTTTTTGATGGTGAAAAATGTTTAGGCTTGGCAGAAATTAGTGATAAAAAACGCCTGGTGCCAAAACGCGTCTTAAACCTCTAAGCAAGGTCTGAAATATGGATATTGAGATCATCATCAGTCTGATTGTCTTTGCATTTTTTGCAGGGGCAATTGATGCTGCCGTAGGCGGTGGTGGTCTGATCCAGATTCCGGCAATTATGGGCAGTCTGCCGCATTTACAGCCGGCTACCGTATTTGGTACCAACAAACTGGCCTCGATTTTCGGTACTGGCTCTGCGGCATTTTCCTATTTGCGTCAGGTAAAACTGCCGTGGTTGCTCTTGGGCGTGATTGCAGCTTGCAGTTTCATCAGCTCGTTTATTGGCGCGGCCAGTGTCACCTTGATTCCGGTCGAAATCCTCAAACCTTTTGTATTGATCATGCTGATTGTAATCGCGATTTATACCGTGATGAAAAAGCAGTTTGGTCAGGTGCATGTTCAGCAAAAGCTCACCAAGAAAATGTTGGCATTGGCAGTTCTGGGCAGTCTGGCCATCGGATTTTATGACGGAATTTTCGGGCCGGGTACGGGCAGTTTCTTTATTTTCTTTTTCATTCGTTATTTAAGTGTCGATTTTTTACATGCTTCAGCTTTATCTAAAATTGCCAATTTCACCACCAATCTGGCAGCGTTAACTTTCTTTATTCCCAGCGGCAATGTGCTATTTATGGTCGGGGCGATGATGGCGGTGGCCAATATCTGTGGTTCCTTGCTGGGTGTCAAATTAGCCTTTAAATATGGCAGTGGCTTTATCCGGATTTTATTCCTGATTCTGGTCAGTTTACTGATTTGCCGGATGGCCTATCAGATGTTTTTTATATAAGAATAGATGTAAACCATTCTCAATATTAAAGTTTTTTATACAATTTGTACTTATAAAACCTCCTGAACCCATGCCATTTTCTTTCTATAATGTAAAAAGGCAGGGCGAAAACAGGAGAAAAATTAGATGACCACCATTTTTGAAGCATTAAGAGAAAGTCATGAAATTCAGCGTGATCTTGCAGAAAAATTACTACAAACTTCAGGGGATACAGCAGAACGTCGTGAGCTGTTCAAACAACTCAAGAATGAATTATTTGCCCATGAAGCGGCTGAAGACCGTTATTTCTATATCCCCCTGATGATGACTGATTCGGGCTTGAATATCACCCGGCATGCCTTGGCCGAACATCATGAAATGGACGAGATGATTGAAGAGCTGACTGCAACAGAATTGAGTAATCCGGGCTGGATTGCAATTGCCAAAAAGCTTTCTGAAAAAGTGCATCACCACTTAAAAGAAGAGGAACATGGTTTCTTTCAGCAGGCGGGTAAAATTCTCGGTGAAGAGCAAAAGACCGCTTTAGCAGTGCAGTACAAAAATGAATATCAACGTTATAAAGACATGAAAAAAGATATGCTGGTACAAAGCTAAATTTTAACTTTAAATCGAATAAATGAAAAAGATGGCGCTACAGCCGTCTTTTTTATCCGGATTCATTTCTCCGAGGTATTTCTCCTAAAGGGAGAAAGCACAAAAATGAATGAAAATATTGAGTCAGTTGTCCTGATTCCAACCAGGCTTTATGCATTCCGTTCTGCAGCTCCTTGACGCGCGGCACGTACTGTCACACCGACAGAGGCCAGCATAATACACACCAGAGCGACCGCTTGCAGTACCGTGATTTTCTCACCCAATAACAGAAAACCGGTCAAAGCCGCTAAAGCCGGAGAGAGGCTGGACAGGGTGCCATAGCTCATTTTGTTTAAATGCTGTAAGGCTTTTAAATCGAGGGCATAAGGAATCGCGGTGGCCAGAATTGCAATCACAATGGCCTTGCCCCAATGTTGTGTATCAATCAATGCGGGTGCGTTGTTGTAGAGACCAATCGGCAGCAGACACAACGCTGAAATACTGATGGCAATGGTCAGTGCATGCATGCCGATATTCTGCTGAACTACACGTTGGCCAAAGAAAATATATAATGCCCAGCAGAAACCTGCCCCCAAGGCACAAGCTGCGCCCAACAGGTCAAAATTGCTGCTATTGGCCTGTCCCCATGGCACCATCAGCGCGATGCCCAAAATGGCCATCAATACCCAGATATAATCACTACGGTGTTTAATCGACAGTAGAGCCAGGCCCAAAGGGCCAATAAACTCCAGACCTACCGCAATGCCCTGCGGTAAACGACCAAGTGACAGATAGAATAAAATATTCATGACCCCTAAAGCCGCGCTATAGCAGAGTAAATCCCGCCATTTTAAAAAAGGCAAACGTGAAATTATTTTCCAAGAGCGGAACATGACGCAGACAATGATTGCAGCAAAACAGAGTCTTAAAATGGTGACAGTAATCGGATCCAGTACACTAAACAGCTGTTTGGCAAAAGATGCACTGATCTGGTACGAAGTCATGGACAAGACCATGAAGAATACGGCAAGAAGTTGGGCGTTTGGCATGAAAGCAGCTTCTACCCAGAGCGGGTGAAAATGAGAAATAGAAAGAAATGAAATTATAGCAAACTGGTTGATTTTTGCTGAGTAGGCCAGAGCAATATTTTGTGAATGCAACTTAAGTTTGGAGATAATCAATTTACATTTTAGCTCAATCAAATATGTGAAGTTTTAAATTCAAAATTAAACTTACCTCAGGTGTGGTTACAAATTAATCAATTTTTAATTTGATCTTATTTTTATATTTATTAAAATATCTTAGATCCCAATTCGGGGCAGCATTAAAATAACAATGAAAATAATAAGGTAGATAATAATGAAATTAAGAATACTTTCTTGCGCCATTTTGGGCTGTATGCTTGCAGCATGTGGTAGCTCTGATAATTCGGATAATAATACACCAGTCCCTAGCCAACCGGCTCCGAACAATCCTGGAACCCCGGGTGATGGAGCATCAGACACAGTGTCGGAATTCTACAACTATCAGTTCAACTTGCCCAATGCTGATGCAGCAGACATGGAGTCGAAAAAACTTCTATTGGCCAGTCATAAAAATAAAATTACTGACGGCATATTATATGCGGATGATAACAGTGTCGTGGATACTGAATATAATATTGAGGAGAACATGGTGTTCCCGACTTATGTCACCGCTAAAGGGGTATTTCCTGCAGATCTGACCCGTACAGCATTCGGCTATAAGCTGGAAAAAGTACTGGAAAATACGACCACTCAATTTAAGAGTCGTCCTGTGACCATACCGGAGAACAACATCAGTAATCATCGGCATATAGAGTGGTACGACCTGTCAGGAAAAGCATTAACTGAACGTACCAATATTGCTGTGGTGAAAATGTATGAGGATGCTGCAACCAGAGTGTTATTTAATAGTGATAATACGACAGCCGCTGACCGTAAATATTATAATGAGTTTGCAGCTAATTTTATTGATTTGCAGAAGGCGCGCACATTCCCGAATGGATCTAAATGTTTCCGTCTTCAGGCTGAACATCCGGAAGAAGAATATATTGAATTTGATCCGGAAACAAAAACTGACTATCGCACGCTGGCTGATTGGCAGGCACAAACGTCTGTCCAGGAGCTGGCAAAAATTATTCTAGATGAGACCATGGCTGGCTTGAAATATAAAAAGGCAGAATATAAAGATGCTGCTATGCAATATTACAAATATTTTGGTGCGATCGAATATCAAGGAGGAATTTATAACAGTGCATTCTCGGAACATGGAGAACATATTGATCACAACGATTATGTTGCCCAATCACGAAAAGTGGCTTTAGACAAATTAAAGGAAAATGATGCCAGTCCTTTAATGATCAAATGGACAGAATACACTTATGAGCAGCTTGCTTTTGCATGTGATGGCTATAATGTGACAGCAGCCACGGTATTAAATACGGCGATTAAAGACGCAACACCACGTTAAAATGATTCTAATAAAGCTATCTTAAATAAAGGCGCTATAGCGCCTTTATTTTTATTCAATGTTTTCGTCTTTGACTGGTCACCGTACAGCCAATTGAAGCACTAATAATCGTGGCCAGTGCCAGCCATTGTGTCCACAATAAAGTTTCACCCAGGAAGATAAAACCAGAGAGTGCTGCGATTGCAGGTTCCAGACTCATCAATGTACCAAAACTCAAGGCGGTTAAATTTCGCAGGGCAATCATTTCCAGGGTAAAAGGCAGGGCGCTGGCCAGCACAGCCAGAGCCATGAAATATAACAGGCTGATGGGTTCAAATGTATGCGCAGGAATGCCAGCAAAAAGCGCAATTGGCATCAGCACCAGCATCCCGACCAACATGCCCAAGCACACGGTATGGTTGCCGGAAACCCCGGAAGGCTTTTGCCCAGCGACGATGTATAGCGCCCAACAGGCACCCGCACTTAGGGCAAATAGAATCCCGACCGGATCAAGTGGCTGTGCAGCCTGATCAAAGGGAAACAGCAGAATCAGGCCTAAAATCGCCAATCCGACCCAGACAAAATCAAATTTTTGCCGCGCATAAAACAGCGCCACACTTAAAGGGCCAATGAATTCAAAAGCAACCGCAATGCCCAGCGGCAAGCGATCAATCGACAGATAAAACAGCAGGTTCATACCTGCCAGAGCCAGACCATAACTGAGAATGGCCGGCCACTTAATCTGTCTGAAATGAATTTGCCAAATTTTAAAAATCAATGCCAAAATTACAGCACCCAAAAGCAGACGCATGGCTGAAACGGTCAGAATGGGAAACTGACCGAACAGATATTTGGCAAAGGAGCCACTGCTTTGCATACTGATCATCGCGATCAGGAGAATCAGTGGCGCTTGTACAATAGGTGCAATTTTAAAATTCAGCATAACTTAATAGGTTTCGATTTCTCGAAGAGCGGAAGAACAGTAAAGGCTGAAAAATAAAAACCTTAAAAAACAAAAAACCACAGCCCGAAAGCTGTGGTTTTTTCATATTGTTAAATTAGAACAGTACGCGTACGCGGATTGTTCCTTCAACTTCATGTAGGGTATCGAGTGCTTCTTTAGATGCAGTCGCGTCTACGTCCATCACCAGGTAACCGACATCACCTTTGGTCATTAAAGACTGGCCAGAGATGTTAATGCCATGTTCAGCAAACAGGTTGTTGATCTTAGAAAGAACGCCCGGCATGTTTTTATGAATGTGCAGTAAACGGTGTTTACCTTCAGTCAATGGCAGCGCAATTTCCGGGAAGTTCACTGCAGATAAAGTCATACCTTTATCTGAATAGGCAACGAATTTCTCAGCAACTTCCAGACCGATGTTGGCTTGTGCCTCCATGGTCGAACCACCCACGTGCGGAGTCAGGATCACGTTTGGAAGGTTACGCAGTGGAGAAACGAATTCTTCACCATTGGCTTTCGGCTCTTTCGGGAATACGTCTACTGCAGCACCAGCAATGTGACCAGACTTGATCGCATCTGCCAGATCTTCAATCACAACACATGTACCACGTGCTGCGTTCAGGAAGATTGCACCTTCTTTCATTTTCGCAAACTGTTCTTTGCCAAAGAAATTACGGGTAGATGGCAGATCCGGAACATGTAGAGTAACCACATCTGCATTGGCCAGTAATTCGCCCATAGAACCGACTTGACGTGCATTTCCTAAAGGTAGTTTTGTCACTGCATCATAATAGGTCACTTTCATGCCCAGGCTTTCAGCCAGTACAGAAAGTTGTGAACCGATTGAACCGTAACCAACGATACCTAAAGTTTTACCACGTGTTTCGAATGAACCCACAGCCGATTTGTTCCAGCCACCTGCATGTGTATCTGTTGATTTTTCAGGTACACGGCGCAGAAGCAGAATCGTTTCTGCCAAGACCAGTTCAGCCACTGAACGGGTATTTGAATACGGTGCATTAAATACCGGAATACCGCGACGCATTGCAGCATCGAGGTTAACCTGGTTGGTCCCGATACAGAAACAACCCACAGCAATCAGTTTGTTCGCAGCTTCAAATACTTCTTCAGTCAATTGAGTACGGGAACGAATACCGACGAAGTGTGCATCTTTAATCGCTTCTTTCAGTGCTTCGCCTTCGAGCGCTGTTTTACGATAATCGATGTTGGTATATCCAGCTGCATTCAATGTGTCGATTGCGTTCTGATGAACGCCTTCTAACAGTAGAAAACGGATTTTATCTTTAGGTAGAGATAGATGTTGGCTCATTACGGCTCCGCTACAAAGGCCAAATTTAGTCGCGGTATAATAGCACAGGAAAAGGGCGGTTATACATTTCCTTGATGACAGTCACCTCAGGTATTTTGAGCAGATATATGATCAATGCTTATAATTCTGGTTGAATTAAATCTGTATTTTCAAAGGTATATTATCAAAATTGTCATTTTTCGCGGGAAACCCCAAAAAATAGCTTATAATATTGCGCCATGCTGTTTAAGCTCCCATTTTTGGTGCTTTAATCATCATGTTTCGCCTGATTTGTATACAGGCTTTTATGCCTAAAAAATATGCAAATAAACCAGCGAAGTCTCTCTTGTTTAAATCATGCTAGGTCTGCAAACGATGAATGCTCCAGTCGCTTTAACCCCTGAGTTATTGACCCAATTGACGGCAATTTTGGGTGAAAACCGTATTAAAACCGATACGGACAGCCTCCAGAATTGGGGTCGTGATCATACGAAACACTTTGATCCAAACCCATCGGTCATCGTTTTTCCTTCGACGACTGAACAGGTTCAAGACATCGTAAAATTGGCAAACCAGTTTAATGTTGCAATCACCCCATCAGGCGGTCGTACGGGTCTGTCTGCAGGTGCAGTTGCAGCCAATGGCGAGATCGTGGTGAGCATGGACAAGATGAACCAGATTCTGGAATTCTTCCCGGCAGACCGGATGGTTCGCGTGCAGGCAGGCGTGGTAACTGAACAGTTGCAAAACTATGCTTCCGATCAGGGCATGTATTATCCAGTCGACTTTGCTTCTGCGGGCTCAAGCCAGATTGGCGGGAACATCGGCACCAATGCCGGTGGTATTAAAGTTATTAAATACGGCATGACCCGTAATTGGGTACTTGGCCTGACCGTGGTGACAGGTAAAGGTGATGTACTACGCCTGAACAAGGGCATGATCAAGAATGCAACCGGTTATGCGCTGCAACACTTATTTATTGGTGGTGAAGGTACACTGGGGCTAGTCACTGAAGCTGAAATCAAGTTGGAACGTCAACCGCAAGACCTGCAAGTGATGGTGCTGGGTGTCACTGATTTTGATGCAGTCATGCCCGTGCTTCATGCATTCCAGGCGAAAATTGATTTAACCGCATTTGAGTTCTTTGGTGAACTGGCAATGCAAAAAGTATTGGCCAATGGTCATGTACAACGTCCATTTGAAACTGAATGTCCATTCTATGTTTTGCTTGAGTTTGAAGCGCCGTTTGAGCCGATTATGGACAAGGCGATGGAAATTTTTGAGCATTGTATGGAACAAGGTTGGGTACTGGACGGCGTTCTGAGCCAAAGTCTGGACCAGGTCGAAAGCTTATGGCGTTTACGCGAAGACATCTCTGAGTCAATCGCGCCATTTACACCATACAAAAATGATATTTCAGTATTGATCACGCACGTTCCTGCATTTATTAAAGAAATTGATGCAATTGTTGCAGAGAACTACCCAGACTTTGAAATTTGCTGGTTCGGTCATATTGGTGACGGTAACTTGCATTTGAACATCTTAAAACCAGCGGATTTAAGCAAGGATGAATTCTTCGCTAAATGTCAGGTAGTAAACAAGTATGTCTTTGACACCGTGAAAAAATATGATGGTTCAATTTCAGCCGAACATGGCGTAGGGATGACCAAGAAGCCATACCTTGAATATTCACGTTCTGCGGAAGAAATCGAATATATGAAAGCCCTGAAACAAGTGTTCGATCCAAATGGTATTATGAACCCGGGTAAATTATTCGATCTTTAATCTGATCGGATTTTAAAAGTTTACAAAAGCGCATCGCAAGTTGCGCTTTTTTTATTGCTGTGTAAATGGGGTTACATAGTCTAAATAGCGTTAAGCTGAAAAGCGCGGCATGATAAATTTGTATAATAAGGATAATCTGGGTTAAACGATATGTTACGGTTATTGGCGGTTACAGCTTTAGGTCTGGGTATGATGATGTCGGGTTGTACCACTACCCAGCAGGTGATTGCAAAAGTGCAGTCTTCTTCGGATACACCTTTGGATCAGGTACTTAAAATGAGGCCTGATTTACGTAATGAACTGGCAACAGTCGAGATTCGTCAGTTTTTTAATAATGTGGAGTCACCCACCGTTGGGCAGGTGAAAGTGACTGAAACAGGTTTGTTGGATGATTCGGTCAAATCAGTACAGACCATTTATCATTTCAAAAAAGAACAGAAGAACTGGAAAATGCACAATGCTGAAAAGTTATATCAGTGTGCACGTGGTTCAAATACCAGAAACTTCCAGAAAGCAGCCTGCCCATAATAGTGTTTGATCTTTAGTCAGAATTTGGTTAAAAGCGTATCTTAGTGATGCGCTTTTTGCTTTTGGGGACTTATAAAAATGAATATTTTAATTGTGGGGAATGGCTTTGATTTATCACATTACTTGCCGACCAAATATGATCATTTTATGGATGTAATGGGCGCAATTGAAACTCATGAAGGTGAAACAATGAGTTTTGATGAATTGTTTTCGAAGTGTCGTGAAGATTGGTTTATAGCCAAAACAAAAGAATACTATTTAACGGAGAATCTTTCTTTAGAAAAAGATCAACTGACTGAAATTAAAAAATTACTTAAAGAAAATTCTTGGTATCAGTATTTCAAAGATCATGTTAACGAAGTCAAAACCTGGATTGATTTTGAGCAAAAAATTGAGCAAGTTTTGATTGTATCTGGACGTTGCATAGCGGATATAGCAAATATTTATAACTCAGAGGAATTATATAAATATTTCGAAGATGATGATAAAAATAAAATAAAAATCAGAAGGATAGATAAAGAAATTCTTGATTTTTTTGTTTTTTCTTCAGATGAGTTTTATGAATCTGAGAAAATAAATACATTGTATTCAGAAAAAGATAATTACCAAGATAAGATAGGTCCGAAAAGAACTAATATTAATGCAGATTATTGTAATGGTAGAAAAATAAAAAATGGATTTAATTCATCATTATTTTTGGATTTTATCCAAGTACAATTAGAAGATTTTATAAAAATATTTAATTTATATTTGGAGCTCATTATTGATGAATTGAAACATAGAGCTAAATTCGAATTTTTTGTACAGTCAAACTCATTATTTGAACCAGAGCAAAATTGTTGGATTCAACCAGATTTAATTTACTCTTTTAACTATACGAATACTTATCAACGTATTCATAATCAAGTTAATATTGAGTACTTACATGGTAGTCATGGCCAGCAGCAAAATATCGTTTTAGGTGTGTCTGATTTAGAAGATGAATCATTAAAGAAGATAAAAGCTTATGGATTTACAAAATATCATCAAAAACTTTTTAAAGAGACAGATTATTTATTTCTAGATAAGTATAAAGAAAAAGTTAAGGCTCATAAAAGAAAAGTCGATTATTTTGAAAAAGATTCTGGAAATACTGATCCGACTGCAAAGAAACTTGAAAGACAAAATATTATGGAAGTTGAAAGTAAACTCAATATAAATATTAGTATCTGGGGGCATTCTTTAGATTATTCAGATAGGGATTATATTATTGATCTTTTTAGTCTAACTGATGAAATAGACAGAAATGTTCGAGTTACCGTATATTATTTCGATAGATCTGCTAAGTTTTCATTACTTAACAATCTTTTAGCAATTCTAGGTAAAGAAAAAGTAGAACATTGGATGAAAAATAAATGGCTTCAATTTAAACAAAATCCTGAAATAAAGTTTCAGACTGAAGAAAGAGCAGAGTTCGGGGAAGTATCCTAAAACTATTAAAAGCAAATCTGCTAAAATTTCCTCTTTCTATTTTAGACAAAGTTTAGCCTGCTTAAACGAGCAGGGTGACAATAAAAACTCCCATGCAAAACATCCAAACCCAAAAACTGACCCGTGCCACACTCATGTTCCCGCTGGCACTGGTCTTGTTTGAATTTTCCGTCTATATCTGTAATGACCTGATCCAACCGGCCATGCTATCGATTACCCGTGACTTTGGCGTAAGCAGTTCATGGGCGCCATCCTCCATGTCCTTTTTCCTGTTGGGTGGGGCATTTGTTGCAGCGATTTTGGGGCCATTGTCCGATCGTCTTGGACGTAAAACCGTACTCTTGGGCGGCGTGGCATTTTTCACAATTAGCTGTCTGGCCATTTTATTGACACCCAATATCGAAAGTTTTTTATTTCTGCGTTTCTTACAAGGCTTTGGCTTATCCTTTATTACCGCCGTAGGTTATGCCGCCATTCAGGAAAGCTTCGAAGAGCGCGATGCCATTAAAGTTATGGCACTCATGGCCAATGTTTCTTTACTGGCGCCATTGCTCGGGCCGGTGCTGGGTGCCTTTATGATTGATCATATCTCCTGGCATTGGGGCTTTATCGGCATTGCATTTCTGTCATTTTTAAGCTGGTTTGGCCTGAAAGCCAAAATGCCAAACCTGAAAGTCAGTGTTCCGAAGCAGCCCTTCAGCTATATTTTGGATGACTTTAAACAGGTTTTAAAAAATAAACGTTTTGTAATTATGACCGCGGCCTTGCCCTTGGTCAGCCTGCCGTTGATGTTATGGATTGCCTTATCGCCTGTAATTCTGGTCGAGAAATTTGGATTCAGTAGCGTGCAATATGGTCTGGCACAGTTTCCGGTCTTGGGCGGCTTGATTATCGGTAATCTGGTTTTGCTAAAAATCATCGACAAAATGCCGCTGGGGAAAACTGTACTCTTGGGTGTGCCATTGATGCTGTTTGGTACAGGCTTATTAATACTCGGTCTGTTTATTCCAGACTATTTTGTACATTGCCTGATTATCGGCACCACCTGTATCAGCCTTGGTGAAGGCGTAAGTTTCTCGGTGCTGTACCGTTTTGCACTGATGTCTTCTGAAGTGTCCAAAGGTACGGTGGCTGCTACGGTTTCGATTATCCTGATGCTGAGCTTTTTCGTGGTGATTGAAGCAGTTCGAATGGCTTATGAAGCCTATGATATTTGGGCCTATTGCATCGCATCTTTCATTTTGATTGCATTGTGGTTTACTTTGCCGCGTCTGAGCTTAAAGCAGATTATTTCTGAGCGGAAGGTGAGAGGGGAGTTTTAAAGCTCCTCCTTTTATAAAGGAAGGCTATATCCTCTCTCTAACTTTCTCTCAGAGGGAGAGAGGATTTTAATATCTATTGAAGCTCAGCGACTGGCTGCTCTAGTTTCTTTAATTTCAGATCAAACAAAAATGGCCCAAATGGCAAAATTGAAGCGATCAGGCCCATCAAAAACATGCTGAGCGACCATTTTTGCTTTTCACAGACCGCAAATAACACCACTAAAAACAGCACAAATAGTACGCCATGCCCCATACCAACATATTTCACTAAGATCGGATTATCCATCATGTATTTCACGGGCATCGCGATAAATAAAAGTAGCAGAAATGAAATCCCTTCAAACAAACCGACCAGACGTAAAGTTTTGATGTTCATAAGACATACTGATTTAATTAAATTAACCCTGAGTGTACCCAATATAAATTGAAGATTAAATCTTAAAAATAAAAATATATTCAATATTTATAATGAGTTATAACCGAGTAAAGCAGTTGGTTATTTAGTTTCACGATACTATTATTGATGGCATAACTGCAAAAAAACTTTAAGTTTTCCGACAATAAACTGATCTATTTCAAGAGCAAAAAAGTTATTTAGATGCCAACTCTAAAGAAAATTTCATGAAAAAAGACGAGCAGATAGCCCGTCTTTTTCTTTTTATATCTACACTAATCTGTTTAGATCACACCACATGCAATGCGGTCACCACCACCACCTAATGGTAAGGGGTTGTCAGAATAGTTGTCGCCGCCGGCATGAACCATAATGGCACGACCCTGAAGATCCGCCAGTTTCAAACGTGGTGCAAGCAGGGTGACACGGGCAGTACCGTCAGTATTGACTTTTAATGCAGGCAAATCACCGAGGTGACCGGTCACCGGCGTACCATGATTGGGTGACTGGTTCGGATTGTAATGACTACCGGCAGCCAGTGCTGCACCCATCTTGCCATCTTTCATGGCGGGTGCACATGAACCATTTTCGTGAATATGGAAACCTCGCTCACCGGCAGGGAGCTGTTTCAGGTTGGTACGTATCACCAGACCGGCTGGACTGTCACTGAGTAATACGGTGCCAATCTCTTGACCTACCCCCTCAGCGGTTACTGCATTTACAGTCACGGCTCTGACCAGTTCATTCGATGGAGAAGTCGAGGCGCAACCTGTGAAAAGTGCAGCACTGAGCGCACAAAGTGTGGTAATTTTAAACAATGAAGACATGGTATTGGCATCCTGATCTTTATTCTGTTTTGTAAATCTATTGAAACAGAGCAAGATCAGAAGCTCTATATAGAATCAGTACTTAAATGTTTTGTTTTGTTTAAGTCGATTCAATCTGTGCTTTAAGGTGCTTTGGGCGGTGTGTCTTCGGTCTGTGGATCGATGTCATGTGCCATGGTGGCTTTAGGCATCATTAAGGGTTCATTCAAATTACTTTCATGTAACCATTCACGCCAAATTGCCAGCAAGACTGCAAGAATCACTGGACCAATGAAGACGCCGACCAGACCAAAACTGGCAATACCGCCCAAAACACCAAACATAATCAACAGGAATGGAATTTGTGTTGCGCCAGAAATCACCAGTGGACGAATTACGTTGTCGGCCGTGCTGACAATACAGACACCCCAAGCCATCACCCCAATCGCCTCAATCGTCTGTCCCTGTGAAAAGAGCCACAGTGATACTGCACTATAAGCCACCGGTGGGCCGAAAGGAATCAGGGCGAAAATAAAGGTCACAATGGTCAAGACCATCGGATTCGGTACACCCGCGACAAAATAACTCAGACCTGCCAATAAAGACTGGGCAATTGCAGTTAAACCAACGCCATAGACCACCGCACGTGTAGTGGCAGAAATGGTAGAAAAATAATGATGCACACGTGGCCCGACCACCATCTCAAAAGCTTTACGCACCTGATTTAAAATGGTCTGACCATCACGGTAGAAAAAGAACAGCGAAAGTATCGCAAAACACAATTTAAAGATATTTTTACTGACTTCATTCAATACCACTTTGCCGTAATTCAGATGACCTTGAATCCAGCTCGAGATCGATAGCGCGATACTGTTTGGATCGGTATTGATTTCATTTAAAGTTCGGCTAATTTCCTTGCCGACAATCGGAAGGCCACGAATAAAATCCGGTACATCCAGATGACCGGAAAAGACCTGTCGCTGCAATTCAAAATACAGATTACGACCTTCATGCTGCAACATAAAAATGGCGAAGATAAATGGCAGACCAAACACCAGAATCACGGCCAGAATCATCACGGTTGCACTCAGCGTTGGCCGATTGCCGCACATGCGTAACACCGACTGATACAAGGGCCAAGTCATATAGGCGATAATCGCTGCCCAAACTACAGGGATGATGAAATATTTGAGTATATGAAAACTCAAAAAAATCAGGATAAAGAACAATCCAAATAATAAGACTTTTTGTAATGTAGGCGCGTACTGTTGCACTGAATTTAATGGCTCATTTTTTAGGTCGTGTTCAGGCATATTAACTGAAAAAAAAGCGATCGAAAATGACGGCTTGGTAAGTAGCGTGATTATTTTCCCAAAGCAGTGTTAGGATTCAGCGGACTGGCTTAAAACCACTGACTGGGATCATCGATAATGGCATTCAGCACCGGTTGCCATTGATCCTGTAATTCCCGATAGATTTTTTGAGGTTTATCAAAGACTGACAGACCTTCCATAGCCAGACGGCTATAAGGTGCACGTTCTGAAATCCAAGCCACCGGCTGCTGGTCGATCTTGTCAAAAAACTGCTGTATGTCCTGATTACTGGCTGCATTCGGTTTGGTACGGTTGGCCAACAGTAAAATTTCAACCTTGCCTTTACGAATCCGCTTAATGTCCTGCAAATGCTTGAGAAAACGGCGGGTCGAATCAATATCAAAAAATGAAGGCTGGATCGGAATAATAATCGCATGCGCTTCACTGATCAGCTGCTCGGCATGATCTTCAGTCAACGCTCCCGGTGCATCAATGATCAGATACTCAATCTGCTTCGGTGCATCACCAATAGATTTGTGATTGCGCCAGTCCAGACTTTGAATCGGCATGGCCTGTTCCGGACGTTGCTTGAGCCATTGCAATGCCGATTTCTGGTTATCGGCATCGGCCAGCGCCACCTTATAACCTTTTTGTGCGAGTGCTGACGCTAAACTAATAGCTGTCATGGTTTTGCCACAACCGCCTTTCTGATTCGCAACTAAAATTGTTTTCATGACTCAAGGTGATTTTATTCTGTTCCTGCCTAGCATATCATTCTTTTCAAGCGTACCAATGGCTGATGTTTTCAACTTCAGTCGAATATTGTGCTGAAAAAATAAAGTAAATTAGGAAGATTGAATGTCCATATGGATGGCCATGCTGATTGGCACATGTATCGGGGTGGTGCTGACCACCATTATTTTAAGTCAGACACGCAATGGACGCATCAAGGCTGAATATGAGCAGTATATTGCCGAGCTGGAACTAGAACATCAGCAGGCATTGATCGCCGCGCAAAAACGCAGTGTCAATACCAGCAGGGCAGTCCTGAAAGGCAAAATGGCGGAACAGCTCGCACCGATCATGCCGGAATTTCAATATCTGCCCAGTGATGCCAAGTTTCTGGGCGATCCTGTCGATTATGTGGTCTTTAATGGCTACAGCGATTTCAGAGACGGCGTAGGCGAAGCAGAGGATATTGAAGTGGTATTGATTGATATCAAAAGTGGCGGAGCGCGTCTGACCAAAGGCCAGCAAGCCATTGCCCGTGCAGTTCAGGAAGGGCGGGTGCGTTTTGAAACCATCCGGATTGATTTCGATGATTGAGCACAACCAAGGAAAGAATAAGAAATTATGCAGAAATTACTGATCACTGCGCTGCTGTTTATGCTGGGACTGTGGGTCTGGAATGAGTTTTTTCGTGCGATCCCACATCTGGAAGAACGAGGTGTCTTGAAAAACTTTTCGGTAGAGCCGATTCAGCCCATTTCAGCTACATTTACTGTGCATGATAAACGTTTCGTTAAACCGAATCGTCGTGTCTTGCATCAGGCCAGCCCTATGGTTGGACATTTTAATGATCTGGCCTATGTCAGTAATATCGATGTGCTGTTGCTCAGCCAGTCACTGCCAGCCATGCAGGCAACATTAGCATTTGATCAAGCAAAACGCTGTTATCAAATCGAGGAACAAATCAGCCAGGCTGAAGCTGAATTTCTCAGCACGCATATCCGGCATTTTAGTCTGATCGCTGCCAACGAGAAAATTGCCAATCAGATTCGCAGGCTAAAATCAGGGCAGAAGATTACACTCAGCGGTGATCTGGTCACAGTACATTCAGGAAGCACGGGACAGGAATTTCAGGTGGGTACAGGCTCGGAATATCATGCCCATTGTCAGTTGCTGCGTGTGACTCAGTTGCAGCAACATTAACGGCAAAACGAAAATAAATTAGCCTTGCGGTTTACGCAGTCGAGCCAGCAGCATACGCTGGCCAATCTTCGGAATCCCTGCGGCATTGATATAATTCAATTCTTCAATTTCAAAACCAGTTTCCAGTAAGGCAGTTTCAATATCCCGGTTTAAATGACAGCCATCTGCGACTTTCTTCTGAATCGGGGTGAGTAAATGCTGCAGGCGCTGGATATTTAAATTTTGTCGATTCAGCACATGTTCGACCACATGCAAGTAACCGCCCGGTTGTAGCACCCGATAAATCTCACGCAAACTTTGGCCGAGGTCAGCAATACTACACAGTGTCCAGGTCGAGATCACATGTTCTAGACTATGTTCTGCAAAAGGCAATGCTTCTGCGCTGGCCTGAATATATTCAACCTGAAAAGCAGCCTGCTGGATGCGCGGTTCTGCCAGCTTGAAAATGGCCGGATTGGGTTCTACGGCATAGACCAGATCTACTTCTTGATAGAAAGGCAGATTCAGCCCTGTACCAAAACCAATTTCCAGTACTTCACCAGAAATGTTCAAAAGCAATTCACGGCGTAAATCCATCAAGGACGGCGTTTGCATCACCTGATTTAAAAGGTGCGGAAAGATGTGTTGTTGATAAAGTTGATACAGCATTTGGGTTGTTTTAATTTAATCTGAATGTATTTTAGCTTAACTGAAAAATACAATATTCGGGAATGCCCAAGCTGACTAAATACACCCAGTTTGTTACCAAGTTCAACTGTTTATTCATTAAAAAATACGTAAGATCAAGGAAGATATCCTTAAAACGTTTGATCAACTCGATTAGGATTAGATTAAAAATGATGTTCAAACACTTTAAACATTATGCATTGTTGGCCGGTTTGTTGCTGCCTATTTCCAGCTATAGCTCGGTCGATCACAATATTGCCAAAGGTTTGCCACCTGTGGTCAAAGGACAGTCAATTTCTGTCTTGCAGCCTTTTAAAGGCGATTTCCGTATTTTGGGTTCCAAAGTCTATAGCGCTGATCCACAGGCCAAATTCTCTCCGATTGATTATGCGGTAAGTTGGGGCCTGTTTGCTGAACCTGAAATTGCCCGACATATTAGTGTCAATCAATATGACCGTTATCTGAACTGGAAAATGGATCGGGTGCCCGTGCCGGTAGAACAAGCCAAGCAGATGGTGTCCAATATGCATATCATTCCGGCCAATCCTGAAATTGCCAAGGCCATTAAAAAGGTGAAACGTGGTGATCTGGTGCGTATGCAGGGTGAGCTGGTTGAAGTGCGTGATAAAGATCTGGTCTGGACTTCTTCATTGACCCCGACGGATACCGGTGATGGCGCCTGTGAGGTATTCCGTGTCAGTTCAATTCAGTGGATTGAACAGGTTGGGAAAAGCTAAATTAAAATTTGCTATTTAGATGCCTATAAAAAATCGCTCTTATGAGCGGTTTTTTATACGGCGGATTCAAGCGGCAAGTGCAACAGTATAAAAACCAGCCATAACTTCACTAGGCGTATACCAACCTAGTGTTTTTCTAGGACGATGGTTGAGTGCAAATTCTATCTGCTCTATTTGTTCGTTTGA